>JAIRYA010000072.1 GCA_031268005.1 Puniceicoccales bacterium
CCACTCCCATCTCCCCGGCGCTGAATCCTATCGACGTGGAAGGATAATAGTGCGCTCTGAATTTTTCCCCGCTGGAGAACGAGTGGATCTCGAAAGAGATGTTTCAGTCCACGCTCCGGAGAGGCATCCTTGTCCAGGCTTGGGCTCTGCGATTGGCCATTTGAAGAATGGGAACTGGAACGATTTAGGAAACTAAAACCAGGAAATGAATGGCGTGCAACCATAATTAGGAGGCAACAGGAAGCCGCCATCGCAGAACTCTTAATGAGAAAAATCGCAAGCCCCTGAATCCAAGTATTTGGTGAATAAATCGAAATAATTTTATCGAAAATTGATTTAAAGAGACGGCATAATACCCGGAAGCAACTTCGAATTACATGGAAACATTGGTCAATTACAATTTCTATTTTTTCCACGAGGCTCCTAGGGCAATCCATCAAAAATTTTGCACTTTTTTGAAAAAAACTGGGCGTAAATAGCAGACGAAGCAATCCATAGGGAACGGTAAAAATCGATCCAATGGCATTTAAAAGACGGCGGAACAGGTATCTAAAATTCGAGAGAAAATGGGAACTTTCGAAGGAAATACCTTTGCCGTTAATCCTTCGGCGCATGCTATTTCTGCGCACCATTTCGGGGTGCTTGCTAGGACCATTTGTCCTCAAAAGGTCATCCTTGCTTTCCCTAGGCGTTGAAATTTTTTGCTCCCCCTTCGCCATCTTCTCCAAATGGGAGGAAATTTCGGTGCCATCCTCCAGAAATATTGCCGATTTTTGGGAATTTTCCCCCATTGAAGGATGCGATTTAGAGAGTGGAGGGTTGCTTTCCATAGCCTCCGTCTCTTTCGAATCCTCCCCGGATAGGGCGGATGTATTTTTCTTCCGCATGGCCTGATGTTCTAAACCTTCAAAAATTAAATTCATATTTTTATAATTGGTTAATGTCTTTCAGTGCACGCTTAACATCTCTTAGGCGTATTTTTGTCGAATAATCAATGAATGCGGCGATCAGTGCCTTGTCGCAAATGTTGTTAATAATACGGGGGATTCCCTTGCTGGCAGTGTAAATTTTATGAAAAGCAAAGAATGAAAAATTTGGAATGGGTTCATGGCGGATTTGAAATTTTTTCCTGCTACCATTTTCACCCTTGGCGAGACTAATGCGATGGCGAATATAATTTTTTGTATCGACAAAATTCAATGGCTTAAGGTCGTGGTAAACGGAAATTCGTTGGCTCAGTTGTCGCATGCATCTTTTGCGCAATTTTTGTTTCAATTCCGGTTGTCCAATGAGAATGATGTGGATTAGTTTTTCACCGTCGCGCTCGATATTGGAAAGCAGACGAACGGTTTCCAGCGTATCAAATTCCATATTTTGTGCCTCATCGATGATGAGAATGGCACGCTTTCCCTGGCTGCGTTCCATTCGAAATTTTTCGACAATTTTACTGCGTATGCCCTCAACGGATTCGCGCGATTTAATGGCAATACCGATGTGAATGCAGACGGCATTTAAGAGTTGGTATTCATTTTGCGGGGGAATTGGAAGTGAAATAATGGCGTATTCCGAAGCATTTAATTCTCGGATTAGGGCATTGCAGAGCGTAGTTTTCCCGCATCCAACTTCCCCCGTAATGACCGTGAACCCGTCGCAATTCTCGATGCCGTACTGTAAGAGTGCAAAAGCGGTTGTGTATTGAGGACTCATATACAGGATACTAGCCTCGGTTTTAATGGTAAATGGCTTTTGCCTCAATTCAAAAAAATCCAAATACATATCCTCTATTTTCCTACATTAGTGCTGTTTAAACTCCAAATATCTTTGGCATATTCGCCTATGGTACGATCGCTCGAAAATTTTCCCATCAATGAGGTATTCAGAATAGCCATCTTTGCCCAAGCGCTGCGATTCCCGTAGGCATCGTTGATGCGATCCTGCGTTTTGCAGTATTCGCGGTAATCGGCGAGGACAAAAAATGGATCCCGATGGATAAGATTTTCGGCGATTTCACGCATCGGATTTTCGCCGTCGGATGTTTTGAAAAAATCGGAACACATCCAATCCAAAACGGCTTTCAATTCTTCATCGCCCTCGTAATAGGATTGCGGATAATAGCCCTGATTTTTAAGGGCCGTAATTTCCTGTTCCGTATGGCCAAAAATGAAAATATTCTCCTGACCAACTTCTTCGAGAATTTCGACATTGGCACCATCCAGCGTCCCAATGGTACAGGCACCGTTGAGGGCAAGTTTCATGTTACCCGTACCGGAAGCTTCCTTACCCGCCGTAGAAATTTGCTCCGATAAATCGGCAGCCGGAATGATTTTCTCGGCGACGGTAACGCAATAATTGGGAATGAAGACGATCTTGATTTTATCCCTAATTTCTCCGTGCTGATTAATAAAATTGGCGGCAAGATTAATGGCATGAATAATTTTCTTCGCCATTTGATATCCGGGAGCTGCCTTTGCGCTAAAGATGAACACCCGCGGTGGGATCGAATCGTCGCTGGGATTCTTGGCGACTCTGCGAAATAATGTCAAAATATGTAATAGATTTAGGTGTTGCCGCTTGTACTCGTGCAGCCGCTTAATTTGGACATCGAACAACGCGTCCGGATTAATTTCAATCCCCATGGTGCGGTGGACAAATTCTGCCAAAAGGACCTTGTTTTCACGCTTAATCGCCATGAATTGTTCCTGGAAATCCCTATCATTGGCGAATTTTACGAGCCGTTTGAGCTGTGCGAGATCGGTTATCCAACTCGTTCCGATTTTCGAATCGATGAGTTTCGATAATTTTGGATTGCAAAGCTTGAGCCAACGCCTTGGCGTAATTCCGTTTGTTTTATTATTAAAAAGTTTCGGATATAACTCGTTAAAACTCGGGAAGAGTTGAGATTTCAATAGTTCCGAATGCATTTGTGCCACACCGTTTACCGAATGACTTCCGACGACCGCCAGGTGAGCCATGCGAATGACCGGATGGTCACCCTCCGTAATGATGGATAATTCGCGTTTTTTGGAATCGTCATTGGGCCATTTTTTATCGACTTCCCCTTCCAGGAAACGGCGATTGATTTCATCGATAATTTGATAATGGCGGGGAAGTACTTTTTGAAAAAGTGCCACTGCCCACGTTTCAAGGGCTTCGGGAAGAAGCGTATGGTTAGTATAGCCAAAAATAGCCCTACACATGTGCCAGGCACTCTCCCATTGCATGTGCTCTTCATCGATGAAAATGCGCATGAGTTCGACGACGGCAACCGTTGGGTGGGTATCATTCAATTGAATGGTCACGGTCTTCGTAAAATTGGACCAATCGGCATTGAGATTTTTGTAGCGCCGCATGATATCCTTGATCGAGCAAGCGACGAAGAAATATTGTTGGACGAGGCGCAGTTCTTTTCCCTGTTCCGTTGAATCATTGGGATAGAGAATCTTTGAAATGGTTTCGGTGTCGACCTTGTCGTAGACCGCCTGGATATAATCTCCGCGATTGAAATCCTCCAGGGCGAACTCCTCCGTGGAACGCGCTTCCCAAAGGCGGAGAAAATTAACCGTTTCTGCACCGTAACCGACGATCGGTATGTCCCAGGGAATCCCTAGAATATCCTTTGTTTTTTCCCAAACGGGGACCCAATCGCCCTGTTCATTGTAGTGATTACTAACACTGCCATACAACTTGATGCGCTGCGCATTTTCAGGTCGTGCAATTTGCCAAGGACTTCCTCCCGCAATCATCCAATTATCGGGGCGCTCCACCTGCTTCCCATTAAAAATTTCCTGGCGAAATAGACCAAATTCGTAGTGGATGCCATAGCCAATGGCGGGATAATTGAGCGTCGCCAAGGAATCGAGAAAGCAAGAAGCGAGACGCCCCAATCCACCGTTTCCAAGACCCAGATCCTGGCCCTCATCGAAAATGGCATCTAAATTTTGTCCCAATTCGCCGAGTGCAATGCGAATTTCTTCAAAAATACCGGAGTTATATAAATTATTTTTTAGGAGTCGCCCCGGTAAATATTCCAGCGAAAGATAATACAAATGGCGTATACCCGGTTTGTGATGAACGCGCTGTGTTTTGATGTAGCGATGGAGAATTTTATCCCGAATCGCATGGCAAGTCGCAAACCACCAATCGTGCTGCGTTGCCGATAGGGCTTCCCTCGCCAATGTGCACTCTAGGTGTTGCAAAATGAGGCTTTTAATTTCCTCGACGCTAGTGGCAACGAAAAATTTCGAGTCACACTCAGAGGATTCACACTCACATGATTTTTTACCGGATTTTCCCGATTGTTCCCTATTATCGACGTACGATTTTACCTTTCCCATAATATCCTTATACCTTCTCTATCAAAATTTTAATTTTTGCCAATAAAAATATTGTATTGGTGGTGGCAATTCAATACAAAGATTAACTTGCCATGGTTTTTCTATCCAATTATATGTGTCCGAAAGTTTTGCTTTTAGCGGTGGTTTTGAGCCAATTTTGGGGCACAATTTTAGAGGCTCACTCTTTGCATTTGCGGAGGAAGGGAAGGTCTACTTTCCCAGTGCAAAAGGAAAAAATAGCTGATTTTTCAGAGAAAGTTCATCCGATCGCAGAAACCAAATCCATGGTATCCTCCCCATCCCAGAAAGGAAAGGAAAGAACCCCGATCCAAAAAAAATTTCAAAGAGAAAAGGCAAAAAATTCCATTAAAAATGTGGTTATCGCGGGGAAACATGGCCATGACTTTGAATACTTTTCAACGATTTTTCAATCCATGAAAGGAGAAGCCTATGCTTTGAATGAAATTGGAGAGCATAGATACCAGCGCTATATTTTGCGTAAAGTTGAGGAAAATGGAAATAAAATTCAAAAAATGTCCGGCGTCTACGCCATTGTACTCTTGGGGGAATCGCTCAAAAAATGGATGGGCCATTCGACGGTTACGCTGGAATATATTTGCTACGGCTCCCTGAAAACAAATGTTTTGAAATTCCCACTTGAAGTGCGAAATATTGCGGATGATCGGCAAATTTTTATTTTCCTCGATCCATCTCTAAAAAATAGAAAGAAATTTATTGCCTGGAAATTGACGCTTCAGGACAGGGAACGAAATTTATCCCATACAAAGGCAAGCTTTACCTGGGAAATTTTGAAGGGAAAGCCCTAGCACTCAGTCGCAGACTTCCCTGGAGCATTGAAAGGAAATTCATTGTGGGACTCTGTCTTGCACCGGTGGAGAGTCGCAGATTTCTTAACCTTTTTAGGCAAAATTATGGGCAAACTTCCCACGGTTTTGGCTTGAAAAAAAATTTTTTCCGGTCCTCACACAGCTGAAAAGCCCCTTTTCTCTCTCTTTCAAGTTTTCTTATTTTACCATTTCTATTATCATTATTTATCGTTATAATCCTTTCGAATGGGAATAAAAATAAAATAATCACCACAAGGCGCATAGGGAGCTTGTGCGCGCACCGTGGATTGAAAATCCTTAATATCTATGGAAAGAGAAATTTTAGCAATGCTTTCCTTTGATTTTTTTGCATTAAAATATAACTCGATCCAACCTTCGATCCGACTTTGATTATATTTTCCATTTTCATTAACCCTACTGGATGAATCTGCATTTTCTTTTCTTCGTAAAAGCTTCAAAGAATCTTTATTTCTTTCCAATAAATTCAAAAAATCCTTCTTACTATAGCTTCCCTTTTTTTTTAAAATTTTACACATAAAGTTGAGTTGCCTACTATCAACAAACATTTTTTTAATGGCGTATACTAGCTCTTTCAAAGAAAATTTGATATCGTTTGAAGAATTTTCAATTCTTTCTTCTATCTGATCTATAGCCTGAGCAATTTCATCCCGAAAATCTTTTTCAAAGTTGAGAAGATCGCCAAATGATTGGCGGTAGTTTCTTTCAAGATCCCATTTTTCTTTTTCATCCTTTCCTTTTTCAACTTTCAAGCGACCCTCAACTATTTGGAGCAAACATTTCACGTACTCTCCAATTCCTTTCCAATACTTCCGTAGAATTTCCGTCCAAACAATTTCTGCATCCAATATGTCTATCATCATGTAATCATCTGTAACTTTTGAAACTTTTTTACTCATACCATCTCTTATTTCGGTTAGCCCAAATAAAATATTATCTAAAAATGCCTCAAAGGGATGTTTCAAGAAAACCGGCTTCATTTCCTTTGAAATTTTTCTAAGATAATCTCCTAACTTTTGTAAAGCTTTTCCAGGATCGCGAATATTTGCTTTTGCAATGTCATTTAATTCTCGAAGAAAGGTAGAAAAAAACTTCATAAATTCCAACGGGATAGCAAAAAATTTTAAATATTGTGTTTGTTCCAAATAATTAAAAATAGACATTTTTGGATCATTCAAAATTTGGGGTCCAAACTGAAGTATTTTTTTAATGACATTTTTGTCATCGTCTTTCTCTTTGCCTTTCTTTTCGTCTTTCTCTTTTCCATAAATTCCTACCGTTAAAAGCTTTCCCAGATTTTCGAAATCTATCGTTCCAATTCGAATTTCTTTTTTTTTCTCTTCATAATATCTTTCCATTTCTTCTATCGTAAGTTTTCTTTCCGAATTTATTTCTTCCCATAGTAAACTGTTTTTCGAATTTCCCAAAAGAATCCTTAAACCTCCTACCATTTCTTGCAATAAAGATAGTAATTTTTTCAATTGGTCATTTTTTTTTAATTCTTTAGTTTCTCCGAGTAAAACGCATATCTCGTCTGACATCAAGACCAAATAATCTTTAATTCGTTTCCTATCAAAAATAAAAAAATTTAAGAGCAAACATCCACTGTATTTCCTTAAATTTTCCATTCCTTTTTTAATTTTTTCTAAGTTTTTACCGATTTCTTTTTCATCCAAAGAGCAAGAAGTCGCGATATAGTCAATAATTTCATCTTGGGCAAGCACAAACCATTGCTGAGTTTGGTTAACAGATTTACCCTGAACATCCACACGATCTTCATCACCGTATATCAACCTTTTTCCAGCTTCTAATTGACTTTTCTCAGGCACCTCTTTCTCTAAATATTTACTAAAAAACTGCAAATAAATCATTTTCATTCCATGTTTTATGCCATTTCCAGAATTCTTTTCGACTTTTTCAAACAATTCAGCAATTTCATAAATGAGCGATTTAGCTTTTTTCAATTTAGTTTTATTTGATTTAGTTTTCTTTCTAATTTTGTAGTAAAGAATTCGAGGAAACAAATTTGAAGCCAAAAAAACGAATTTTTTTAAAAAATTTTCTCGCTTAGAAACTCTGTCACTATCTTTTTCATCAAACCCTAAATTCTGAAAATTCGAAGGTTCAAGCTTTAAAAATTCCTCTAAAATTTCCTTACAAGAATATTTTTTTTCAATCCCATGTTTTAAATTTGAGCTTGCATTTAATTCCGTGAATTTTGAGTTTAAAACTTCAAATCCTTCACTGTAAGCCATCCACAATCCGCTAGCTTTCTTTTTTTTTGGAAAAAAGCATTGGGCAAATGCATTTACTTTTTCGATGATTGCCTTTCCGGAATTACTGAGGGTCGATGCTTCAATTGCCGTATTCCTGCCAAAAATCACGAGGAAATAGAAAAAGTAAATAGAATTTTTAATAAAAGAATTACTACACTTAGCGTTTAGTATGTTTATTTTCACAGCCCCAAAATATAAATTTGCCATAACTTTGCAATTTATTTTTACGAAATTTTTCATTATCTTTGTGTTGACTTTTTTCTTTTTTGCATTTTATCTAGAGTAATAAACTGTTTAATGGATACTATGAAAGGTTTTTTTAAAGCATTTTTGGCGGTAGTCGTTTTGGGCACCTTCGGGTGCTTCCAGAAAAAAGGTCCCGTTTTGAGAATTGGAAATATTACCGAACCGGCGACATTGGATCCACAACTTGCTCCGGGTTTTTCCGAAGCAAAAATTATTACTGCTCTTTTCGAAGGGCTTTTGGTTCCCGACAATCGCACGCTGGAACCGCTCCCCGGAATGGCATCTTCCTACACCGTTTCGCCGGACGGATTGGAATACACATTCGCCCTGCGCAATGATATTTTTTGGTCCAATGGCAATCCCGTCGTTGCCAAAAATTTTGTAGACGCCGTTGAGCGTGGACTTTCCCCTTCAATTGCTTCTCCATGGTTAGAATTTTATTTTGCATTGAAAAATGCCAAAGCCTACTACGATGGGAAAATCACCAATTTTTTTGAGGTTGGCATCGAAGCCAAATCGTCAAAAACGCTTACATTTACCCTCGAAAAGCCCATCGCTTTCTTTCCTTCCCTTTTGACACACTGGGCGTGGTTTCCCGTTAATCGCAAAAGTATTGAGGAGACGGGCGATTTTTTTAGCCGCGATAATCGCTGGACAAAAACGGATAATATTGTGTCTAACGGTCCCTATCTCCTAAAATCCGTTGAAGTTGGCGCCAAGATTATAGTGGAGAAAAATAAGCGATACTGGGATGCGAAAAATGTGAATGTCGAAGAGGCTCACTTCATTTCCGGAGTGGACGCATCGACGGAAGAAAATATGTTCATTGCGGGACAGCTCGACATCACCGACAATGTCCCCTCCGATAAAATTAAATTCTACCGCGAACAGGGAACGCTACGGAGAGCGGCTTCCCTTGGGACTGCTTTCTATTGGTTTAATTGCAAAAAAAAGCCATTCGATGATGTGAGGGTACGCCGGGCGCTGAGTTTTGCCATTGACCGTTCCGCCATTGGGGATCTACGCAATCGCGGCAGTGGATTCGAAGCCTATTCTCTCGTACCGCCGGGAACGCTAGACTATGCCCATAGGGATCTATTTCAGTTCGATGTCAGTTACGCAAAAAAACTTCTCGCAGAGGCCGGATATCCCGACGGGGAAAATTTCCCAAAAACCACTATTCTCTTTAATACGAGTGATAATTTGAAAGTTGTCGGTGAAGCGGTTCAGGAAATGTGGCGCAAATATCTCAACGTTGATGTCAATTTACAGAGTATCGAATGGGGTGTCTTTCTGGCGGAACGCCGCAAACACATCTTCGATATTTGCCGCGGGAATTGGGTCGGTGATTTCAATGATGCGACAACTTTTCTAAATTTATTATCCTCCAAGGATAGCAATAACCATGCCCAATGGGCCAATGGAGACTATGATCGACTTCTGAGTGAGGCATCCAAAGAAAAAAGTTCCCCTAGGCGCATTGGAATTTTAGCAAAAGCGGAAAAATTGATGATCGAAGAAATGCCCATTATTCCCATTTATTTCGACTCTTTTTGCCACCTCGTCTCCAAACGCGTTGAAGGTTGGTATCCCAATATTCTCGATTGGCATCCCCTAAAAAATATTCGCTTTATTGAGGAATAATACAAATTTTTAGCAGGGGAGAAGGGCTGTTTTAGTCCCTTTTTTTGCAAATTAAAAAAAGTAGAGTCCTAGAGATCCAGAAAATTTATTTTCCGATGGGATGTCTATGAGCTTGAAGCTCCCGAGCGGAATGAAAAATTTTATTGCCTAAATAGAGGAAAATGTCTCTATTGGGTCAATGTTCAGCAAGAAGTCTAAGGCTTCCCAATCGCCCTACATTCTCGAATTTGAGAAACCTTTGCGGGAACTCAAAAAAAATCTCGATGAGCTTATCGAACGCTCACGGAATGCAAAGGTCGATATTTCCTGTGAAATTAGTGCCCTTGAACAAAAAATTTCCAGTGAAGAGCGCAATATTTTCGCTAATCTTTCCACCTGGCAGCGCATACTTATCGCCCGCCACCCCAATCGTCCCTATTCCCTGGATTACATCAATAGCATTTTTTCCGATTTCCAAGAATTGCACGGCGATCGGCTCTTCGGAGACGATCGCGCTATTATGGGTGGATTTGCCACGCTCAATGGCGAACCCCTACTGGTTATTGGCCAGCAAAAGGGCCGTTCTCTGAATGAAAACATCGAATGTAATTTCGGATGTCCCTATCCGGAAGGCTATCGAAAAGCCCTACGCTTAATGAAATTGGGGGAAAAATTTTCATTGCCGATTGTCACTTTCATCGATACGGCTGGAGCCTATCCCGGCATCGGATCCGAAGAACGACACATCGCCGAGGCCATTGCCGTTAATTTGCGCGACATGGGACGACTTGAAACGCCTATTATTTCCATCGTCATTGGGGAAGGTGGATCCGGAGGCGCTCTCGGTATCGCCGTTTCCGATCGTGTCCTCATTTTGGAAAATGCTTACTACTCCGTCATATCTCCGGAAGGTTGCGCTGCAATTCTCTGGAAAGATCGCAAATTTGCCCCCGAAGCCGCGGAAGCCCTTCAACTTTCTCCCGAAAATTTAATTAAATTGGGAATCGCCGAGGAAATTATTCCGGAGCCTCTCGGTGGAGCCCATCGCAATCCCAATGTCGTCTTTATGTCGACGAAGGATTCCATTCTCCGCCATCTGAAGGTTTTGAAGAAATTATCGCCCAAACAATTGCTCGAAAAACGCTACGACCGATTCCGCAGCATCGGTATCTTTTCCGAAGAAAAATAATCCTGCGGTCTCCACAAACTCCGTCCTGCCTACCCCTAGGGCGGTCGCTTGAAGCTTCGCCCAAAACTTCACAGGAAGTCGCAGACTCCTTGGCCTCTTTCAGCCAAGATCAGGGGAGAACCTCATCTAGTTTTGCTAGGGAGAGGAGTCTTATTAAAAAAAGATTTTTATTTTTTAAAAAAAATTCTAGCCGCGGGGCTATGTTGGTACCTAAAAAAAAGGACTGCCTTTGCCCAATTCCTTTGCAACCTGCAAAAAAATTGGGCCATAAGAAAGTCCAGGAGACGAGTCTCCCAGCGAGGATCCTAGGGGCGAACGGCCCTTAGATTATTTCTAATCCCGCGGCGTAACCACATCGGGGTTCACCGTCTTTCGCAGAGAAAACTCAGCCTGCTTGCCGTCATTCCACTGTTGCACGGGACGCAAATAGCCAACGACACGGGAGTAAACTTCCGTCCTCGCACCGCAATGGGAACACTCCTTCTGTTCTCCCGATAAATATCCATGCTCCGGACAAACGGAAAATGTTGGCGTCAGCGAGAAATAGGGCAATTTGTAATTACTGGCAATTTTTTTCACCAAATTTTTCACGATATCCGTATCATAGATGCGTTCACCGAGGAAACAATGAACCACCGTCCCCCCCGTAAACTTCGTCTGCAGATCGTCCTGGTGATCCAAAATTGCAAAGAGATCATCCGTATAATTTACTGGAACGTGGACGGAATTCGTGTAAAACGGAACCTCGTGACCATTGGCGCTCACAATTTTATCGCCAAATTTATTCCTATCTTTCAGGGCTAATCGAAAGGAGGTGCTCTCCGCCGGAGTTGCTTCCAAATTGAAGTGATTGCCCGTTTCCTCTTGAAATTCGACTATTTTTTTGCGCATGTAATCCAAAACTTCTAGAGAAAATCGCTTCCCCTTTTCCGAAGTAATATCTTCACCCAACAGATTTAAACAGGCCTCATTCATGCCGACAATCCCAATGGTCGAAAAGTGATTTTTCCAATAGTAACCCGAATGCTGTTTCACTCTTTTCAAATAGAAAGTGATATAGGGATATAGATTCGCATTTGTTAATTTTTCCAAGAAAGTGCGTTTAATTTTCAAACTTTCTTTGGCCAAATTCATAGCTACCGTTAGACGCTTCAGAAACTCTTCCTCCGTTTTGGACAAGTGGGCAATGCGGGGTAAATTGATTGTCACCACGCCGATACTCCCCGTCAGTGGATTCGCCCCAAACAATCCTCCACCGCGTTTCTCCAACTGCGTATTGTCGATGCGCAAGCGGCAACACATGGAACGCGTGTCCTCCGGTTTCATATCGGAATTGATGAAATTCGAAAAATAGGGAATGCCATATTTTCCCGTCATTTCCCATAGACCTCTCAAATTTTCATTGTCCCAATCGAAATCCTTTGTCAGATTAATGGTCGGAATGGGGAATGTCATAACCCTGCCGCGTGCGTCACCCTGGGACATAATTTTAAAAAGTGCACGGTTAAAAACATCCATTTCGGCCTGAAATTCGCGATAGGTCTCCCCCTGACTCTCACCGGCGATGATGACGGGTTCGTTGGCCAAATGTTGGGGACAAAACAAATCCAATGTGATATTGGTAAACGGCGTTTGGAAACCCGCACGCGTCGGTACGTTGACATTGAAGACAAATTCCTGGAGTGCCTGCTCCACCATCCGTTCGTCCAAATGGTCGTAGCGAATAAATGGCGCTAGAAATGTATCAAAATTCGAAAACGCCTGTGCACCTGCGGCTTCTCCTTGCATGGTATAGAAAAAATTGACCACCTGGCCCAATGCGGTACGAAAATGTTTCGGCGGTTTTGCCTCCAATTTTCCCGAGACCCCACAGAAACCTTCCTTTAATAAATCGGCCAAATCCCAACCAACGCAGTAGACGGAAAGCTGCGTTAGATCGTGCAAATGGAAATCCCCCGACTCGTGGGCTCTGCGAATTGATTCGGGATAGATCTTATTTAACCAATAATTTTGACTAATCGCTCCCGAAATATACTGATTTAATCCCTGCAGGGAATAGCAAGTATTACTACTTTCCTTGAGTTCCCAATCCAACTGTGACAGATATTGGTCAACGCGGTCGATTTCCGTCTGCCGAACGAATTCCGCCGTGCGATCCCGGCGATCCCGGGCAAGAATCATGGTCTTTGCACTGCCGTGATAGGGGGACTGCAATAGCACCAATTCGATCCAATCCTCAACGCGGGAAAAGGAATCAATTCTATGGCCCTTAATTTTAGCGATGACTTCATTCGTCAGCGTCCATGCCACATCGGAATCAAATTCTCCCGTCGTTTTTCCAACTTCCAGAAAAACATTACAGATCTGCTGGCGCAATTCCGTTTCCTTCCACAAGTGCACATCCCAGGGCATATTTCGATTAAAAACTTGTTTTACCATATTTTTTAAATTATACTATATTTAGTTGTTTTAAATAAAGTGATTAGAATATATAGTATATTCGATGGAAATACGAGAACTTTTTTCGAAAACTTATTCACATCCGTTTCCAGTAGAAAATAACGCACACCATTGTCTTTTTCGAAAGCTTACTCACGGACGAAATCCCAGGCGCAGTAAATGAAGAGCTGCATTGGATCCTGCAATAATAGCTAACCCCACATCGACCATGTCCCCCGGGGATAAAAAACAAAAATTTTAGAGCTAAATGTTATATTCCACCATGACTTCGGGATTAGTGACACTGATTTGGGGAGCATTGTAGGTCAACTCATCGAAAAACCAGTTGCGCGAATCACCGTTGCCATGGGTAAGGACGACGGCACGAGGATCCAATCGAATGGCGGCTTGGAGTAATTCTTCGCGGTCGGCATGGCCACTGAGATCGAAGCGTTCAATTACGGCGCGAACCGGCGTCGAATAGCCTAGAGCCGAAAAGAGGAAATTTCCCCCCGAAGGCGTTTCCTGTAGATGGCCACCGGGCGTATCCGGATCGCAGTAACCCACAAAACAGATACTATTCTTGGCATTCCCCAACAGACAGGCGGCGATATTGTATGAGGGGGTATTTTCGACCATCATTCCACTGCTAATCACAAAAATTGTCGGCTTACTGGGCTCGTCACCCGGTTTTAAAAACTTCGTTTTATTCAGCGAAATGACACCCAAATCTTTGAGAATACTCTTTCGAAAGAGCAGGGAGGGATATTTTTTAGAAATTTCATCGAAAGTATCCACAATCGTCAGCCCCAAACCGGAACAAATAATGGGTACTTTTTTATCAATTTTTTTCGCCTTTACGACTTCGTGGAGTATGGTCAAAATTTCTTGAGTTCTTCCAAAGGCAAAGGTAGGAATTAAAACCGACCCACCCCTTTGCAGGGTGTATTGGATGGTCAAAATAAGGCGTTCAATTTCCAATTCAACCTGTTTTTTCCCCGTGCGTTCCATTGATCCGCGGGTCGTTTCCATGACGAGTGTGTCAATTTTTTCTTCGGGCCATTGTCCCGCCGGTAGAATTTTTTGGCGTCGAAAAAGCACATCTCCCGTAAAAAATATTTTCCGATGCTTATATTCCAACAAAACACCACCCGCACCGGAAACGTGCCCCGCATCGAAAAATTCGACATCAATTTTGTCATCGTTTTTGCGAAATGTGCGCCGA
The DNA here is from genome assembly GCA_031268005.1 of Puniceicoccales bacterium. Lineage (GTDB taxonomy): Bacteria > Verrucomicrobiota > Verrucomicrobiia > Opitutales > LL51 > LL51. The sequence goes on from JAIRYA010000072.1 coordinate 14,199, forward strand.
ACGCCATACTTCATCTCAAAGAAATGTTCATTTAATTTTTCAATTTCATCTAACTCAAAAAGTGGATATTCCTTGATGCCGAGTTCCTTATGTTGGTGTTTCATTACAGTGTAGCTATTTCCCAACAAAATGGGCATCAATACCCGAGACTGCGGCGTAACCAATAGTCGAGCCTGTGGATGTTGACGCATGAGAACGGGAATGGAACCGATATGGTCAAGGTGACAATGGGTCGCGATGATGAAATCGAGCGAATAGGGCGGAATTTCTGAAAATTTGGGAAGCGCATCCAAGCCTACTTCCCGGGGACTCATTCCTCCATCGATAACGATATTAAAGGAACCAATCTTCACGTAAAGGCAATTGGCACCAATATCGCACTTTGGATTTAAATCTTTAAAAAACATCTTCTAAGTCCCCTATCATAACAAAACCTTAACACTGTCGAGCCTAGGTTAAATTTATTTCAAAATAAGAATTGAAAAGGAAATTTTTTTAAAAAAATAGAAGGCTCTTTTCCTACAAGACTCTCGCATAGCCGCGGGCTGGAAATAATATCTAAGGGCTACTCTCCCCTAGGATCCCCACCAGGAGACCCGTCTCCTGGCTTTTTTTTGAGCCCAATATCTTTGCCATTTGCAAAGGCATTTGGCAAAGGAATCTCTTCTTTAAGTTAGCGCCCTACGGCTACGCCGCGGGGTTGGAATTTCCTTTTTGGAAAAAAGTTTCTTTTTTTTAACAAGATTCTTCTCTCACTGCGAAAACCAGGGAAAAAATTCCCAGCCAAAATTCGCCATTCGCCTCACAGTACTAGGATCGCTTTGCGGCGGTGAGGAATTGGCGAATTTCAGCAATCGCCTCATCCTTCATATCCTCCAGCACGTAGTGTCCACAATTTTCATAAATAATACTTTTCGCTTTGGGAAAAAATTGCTGCCACTCATTGAGAAAGGATTCCGTAAAACAAAAATCTTCTCCTCCCCAGAGAAGAAGAATTTTCCTTTGACTCAATAGAAATAATTGATCCTGAATTTTTGTCAGCGTACCCCAGGAGGGATGGCCCGAATGGAGAGGAATATCGTCCACGAATTTTTTAATTGCAACGCGATTTTTCCACGAATTGTAGGGAAATTTATAGCCCAAAGAGACTTTCGAATCCAGTCCCCTAGCCGTTGCCATCGAATTGGAACATAAAACGAAAGCATTTAAACCACGGATCAGAAAACTTCCCAATAGGGGAATTTTGCAGAGCGCAATGCGATCTGGAATTTGGGAAGAATGGAAAGCGGCGCCATTCATAATGGTGAGACTTGCAATCCGTTCCGGAAAATTTTCCGCCAGGGCCATTCCAATGGCACAACCCCAGTCGTGCATCACCAAATGGAAGCGATCCAATTGGAGAAATTCTACAACCTTCTGCGCATTTTGAATATGATTTTCAAGGCGATAGGGATAATTCTGCGGCTTATCCGAAAGCCCACACCCCACATTATCAACGGCAATGCAGCGGAAGGAAGATTGAAGACCTTCGATGAGATTACGGTAATAGAATGACCAGGTGGGATTTCCGTGGAACATCACCACCGCATCCCCTTCCCCTTCATCCACGTAGTGGATCCGATTTTTTCCTCCAATGTTCAAAAAATGGCTCCTAAAAGGGTAAATTTTTTTCAATTCTTTGGGTAACATTTTCATTTAAATTTTCAAAAAATCAACCATGATACGCAAACTTTCCTTCAGGTGGGTATCGACGTGCTCCGATCCAAGGGAAGCGCTCAAATTTTCCATTTTCCTATGATTTTTTTCCTTTTCCGCATTGCGTGCTTCAACCGCATCCAATAAAACTTCCCTGAAGGATTCATTGTCTTTGGCTAACAATTTCATGCGTTCATCGATGGAACGCTGAATAATTTCATCCTCATATTTTTCTGCGCGACGCTTTTCCAAATTAACCGAAAAACTCTTTACATCTAAGACCTTTTTTAGGCACACAATGCGATCATTGAGCAATTGGAATTCGGGGCGCTCTTGCTGACGTTTCAGGCTCAAATCTTTCAATTGCGCTAGAATTTCCGTTGAGATCCTGTTTTGCGGTTGTATTTTTAGGGCAGCGATGCTATCCCACTCGATGGCATGGGGCAAATCGGATTCACCCACGGGGAGGAGGGAGTCGAAGGAAGGATAGTCAATGTCCGCTTCCACACCCTTGATTTGCGTCGAAATCCCACTGGGGCGATACCATTTCTGAATGGTTAGGCGGGATGCACCCAAATTTTCCTTATATTTGAACTTCGAAAATAATTGCTCCATGGGAAGGAGAACCTGAACCGTTCCCTTTCCGTGTGTATTTTTATCGCCAACGATAATGGCCCGATTGTGGTCCTTTAGGGCACCCGCTAAAATTTCGGCGGCCGAAGCACTCATCCTGGAAACGAGAACGATGAGAGGACCATCCCATAAAATTTGATTCACTTTGGTATCAAAGCGCTCCACGTTGCCGTACTGTCCGCGTACCTGCACAATTGGCCCTTCTAAAAATAATCCTCCAATCAAAACCGACTGTTCCAAAATGCCGCCACCATTATTGCGCAAGTCTAGAATCAAGCCCTCAATATTTTCTTTTTTGAGTTTTTGAATGAGAGCGATCATATCCGATGCACTATCCGAATTTCCCGCTTCTTTTTCATTTTCACCGTAAAAACCCGGCAGATGAATAAGGCCTATGCGCCGCTCTTTTTCCCCATCCTTAACCTGAAAGAACTTTGCACTGGAACGACTTTCGGTAATTTCAATTTCATCGCGAATCAATGTAACCGTTTTGAGTTCACTGACGTCACCGGAAGGTTGTAATTTTACGGAAACTTTTGTCTCCCTTTTTCCCCGCAATAATTTTGTAATTTTATTGAGCAACATCCCAAAAACATCCACATATTCCCCATTTTCTTGGGCTACGGCCGTAATACAATCGCCGACATGAATTTCTTTACTCTTGGCGGCGGGGCCACCGGGAATGAGTTCTCTGACAATGCAACGGCCATTTTCATCACCCAAATAGGCACCAATTCCCACAAAGGAGTGGTGGAGCATATCCCTCAAATCTTCCATGGATTCGTGGGACATAAATGCCGTGTGCGGATCGTAAGTTCGAGCGACACTATTTATAAACTGCTCCTGAACAATCCACGGTTCCAACTGGGCAATATTGCGCAGAACATTTTGGTGGTGCTGCTTAACATTTGTTTTCGCCAGTTCAATTTTTTCATCCAGCGCTAGGGGTAATTTGACATCGCCTCCGTCGAAGTGTAGGCGATACACATTACTCATGGCATAGCAGCTAAGGCATAAACTGCGGTTGAACTTAAAAATTTCGCTGACATTTGTTGCCGCATTGCGGCGAAGGGAGGATGATTTCCTAGGTTCACAGCGGAGCACTTTTTGCAAACAATGCCGCCCAATGAATTCGTGGAGAAGAAGTACCAGGGGGCGATTTTCCCCTTTCCTAGAGGCATCAATAATCGCTTTCTCCCTGCGCCGTTCGGAGGATTCTTTCAGAACAATTTCATTGACAATTTCAAAATTTAAACGGTTTACCCATAACTTTTCCAACGCCTCCCGATATTTGACAAAATCTTCTTTTTCGCGATCAAAGGTAAACATTTCATCGGAATGGAGATCGAATTGATTTTGGTCGATGCGCTCAAAAATCCATTGGACGCGGTCGCGAATTTTTTGGCGATAGAAATCGAAAATCGAAAATCCGGGTGCCAAACTTCCGCCGTTGAGAAAGGAATCCAAGCTAGAGGCAAAATTTTTGGTAAAAAGATCGATTTCGCTCTGCAAAAAAAACATTTTTGAGGCATCGAGGTGGGCTATATATTCCTCGAGAATTTTTTTAAAATCGAGATTTTTGAGTTTCCTATGCAAATAGTGCACATCCTCCAGGCACTTCATCATGCAAATGGTTTCCAGACGCATCGCACTGGTCTGTTCCATGGCCGCAAATTTAGGTTCTTCAAAGACGATATCCCTACTCGTCTTCTCCTGTTTTTCAGATTTTTGTTGAAGGGGATTACTCTGATGGGCGTTTCTTACATTTCCCCATAGCCCTATTCCACGGTGAATCGTAAAAAAAATACCCCACAATGAAAAGAATTTTCGAATAGACATCATTCAGTAAATGTTCATTATTTTCACACCTCTATTTTTAGCAAGTTAATAAAATAATCTTGCATCTAGGGAAACAAAAAATACCTCTACTCCCACGGCCGCAGGCATAGTATAGAGGTAATACGCGAGCTTCCCAAGCTTGAATCGAGGGTTCGATTCCCTCTGCCTGCACCCGATTTTTTCTAGGATCTTTTTTCCTCTCTTTACTTGTTATTTTGCCCTATGTTCTACTTTATCACAGTCATGATTATGTATGGCAATTACGGTAAAACCCCACACTTTCCATAAATCATAGGAATTTTTCGACGGATTCGATTCCCATCGGCTACTCACCGCCACAGCTTTCGCCGAATGACTTACCTTTCCTCCAAAAATATTACTTCTTCTTCTTACCTGGGTTACCTTTTGAACTACCTGGGTTACCTAGCTTATTTTCATCATCTTTTAATTGCTTTTTTAATGTTTTAAATGGTCCCTCTGCCTCCTTATACTCATGGGGCGATATGGAGATTATATACACTACATCTGGATTCTTTCTTTTTGTAAGTTGATGTTGATTAACTAAGGTATTGTGAGTCGTATAGATAATTCTCATTATATCACTATCTCTCGGTCGCACAGAAAAAGATCCCTCTGAATTTCCCTTTAGCATTTCCCATTCATTCTCTCCAGTTAATGTTTCTTTGCTGTTAGTAGGATCGTTTCCTATTTTATTTAATTTATTTATTATTAATGCTTCTAAACCTTCAGCTGACTGTGAACTTCCTTGATTTTGAGATAATAATGGCTTTAGCCTAAATTGTATACTTGCTTGCTTCAGAAGTTCTTTCGCCTGCTCCACGGGATCAAACGTTTGTGTGAGCACCTGTGTCAATGCCAGAGGATCGAGTAGTATTTCTACAAATTCACGCATTATTTCTAAATTAGGTCCGTTGAAAGAAAGTAATTCATTGGATAATGCTTCCGCCAATGCGGACGCCCGTGAACTAGATTTTTGTTCCAATATTGCTATTAATGCTTGCAGTAGTTGCGTTACTCCCTCTGCTACTTGTGGCTGAAGTATTTGTGCTTGTACCAATGTCTGCATTTGCGCTCTTATTTGTGCTTGTGGTCCTGCTTGTGGTACTGCTTGTGCTTGAAATTTGGATGCTAGCGCTAACATTTGTACCAGAACTCCCGCCTCTGTTAATGCTGTCTTTGCAAGGGATAAATCTTGATTTTTTTTCCTAGAAATTTGCTTTAATATTTGCGGTAGTAGACTAAAAAATGAATTAGAAATTTGCGATTGTTGGCCAAAAAATGGATTAGAAAAAAAACTGCAGAATGCATTAAATGTTTCCACATTCTGTAGTACCTGCCCCAATGGATTAAATACTTCCAATGGATTGAATAGCGCGAATGTTAGAGATTGTATTCTCTTTTCTCCTTCAGCAAACTCGCATGTTTGCAATTCATTTACCAATGAATTTGATAAAAATTGTTTTATTGTGTCTGCGTTAATTGTTTTCTTGAAATCGAGTAATTCTATAAATGGTTGTATTAGCTTTTGCGCTAATTCTTTTTTCTTACTTGCTTCTATTAATGTTAGTGGTTGCAAATAGATTTGTATTAGCGCCAACGTAGAGGATAGTTCTAGCACTTGCGTTAGCTTTGATAACAAGTTATCATTATCATTATCGTTAATAAGATCCACTAATATTTTTGCTATCGGTTCCCTCAGGAAGTTTCTTAATGCTATGGTTGTTTTTGAAAAAATAGTGAAAGGTTGATCGCCTAAATCCACCCCTTGAAAGAAGTCAATAAAATACTAACCAAAAAAATCAAAATCTTTACTGTCTATTTTATTACTATTTAATTTAATTCTAGAAAATTTACCAATCAGCAAACATTCTATCAAACATAGCATTAAACTCATCGCGCTTTCTTTGGGAAAGGGGCTTTTTACATATAACTTTAAAACTCGAAAGTTTAAAAAGGCTAAACCGGCCACCGCCGGGAACTTCTATAACCTCCGTTTTACTCTTATAACAGAAAGATATTTTACGAGGCAATGGCACTTCTTCCTGGGTCAATGGGTCATGATATGTCTTCAAATCCCCTACAGATACCGCGGATCCCGGCACATAGGCTGCAATATCATCTATTATTTTTTCAATGAACGCTGCCCGCTCAATCTCCGAGAGCTCCTCAACTCTCTTTGCAATTTTTTCCTTGGTGGCAACGCAACGAATTCTATCGGTAGAGAAAATCTCTATGGCCTGCGCATCAATGTCACTATCATTTATATTTAAAGGTATACTCATATGGCACTTATTTTCTTTAGAAAAAGCAATTCCGTCAAGCTTTTTGGCTAAAAAAAATCTTTGAAAATCGATAATTAATGAAAATTTTACTTTCCACAAATAGGTGAATATAAAGCTATGGGAATGAAATAAAATCCCCTGTCTCATTCATTTCCTTTGAAATTGTATATGGGCATCAGGCGATGGGTTATTTCTAGCGTATCTCCAACGCATTCGACTATGTCCTTTGGAGATTTGTAAGCCATGGGACTCTCGTCGAGGGTGCTTTTTCCAACGCAACTGGACCAAACATTCCCCATGCAGGCGCGGTACCTGTCCAGCGACAATCCCTTCGCCTCCTTCCGCGACATTTTACGGCCACTGCCATGGGGAGCGGAATAATTCCACTC
>JAIRYA010000006.1 GCA_031268005.1 Puniceicoccales bacterium
CGTTTAATCGCTTCAAAAGTTTATCCCCTTCTTTCATTTTTCCTTGAATTTGCTTTTTAACTTCCCCACTTACATAGGGGTTATCTTGGAATTCCGCTGAGTTTCGTAACCCATGGAAAAACGTATTATCATTATTTTTATTTCCATGTATGATTTTCAAGGCTATCCGTGCTTGTCCTAATTTTGTTCCCCGATCTTTTGATTTATATTTGATTGTAATAACACTATTTTCGTTAAGTCCATTGTCATTGATTATATTTTTATGCTTATTTTTACTATTCCAAAAGTGTGTTCCACTTATCTGTGTGGCAATTCTTTTCATCAAGTCTTTTTTGGCATTTGATTCCATTTCTGAGACATCGACAACCGTTCTAACGGTTGTTCTTCCAAAGCCAAGAAAGCCACCAACCTTTTGCCTGATCATCAAAAAATTGCCATCCTCGCTGAGGCCTACGCCTTTTACGGGTTTATCTTTTATTATTGTATTATCGAATTTAAATTTAGTATCTGGTCGTATTGTATACATGGTGTAAGTTATTCTAAGGAAAGAAAAAAAATTGCAACAATTTTTTACTTTTTTTTGATTTATAGCGATTTTTCTAGGAAAAATCGAGTAAAAACAATGGATTGATGGAAAATTATTTGCCGAAAAATTTTTTCGTTTCGAATCTTTACTTCTAAGTTATTAAAGAACGAAAAGTTCGCCTTTTCTCCATTAAAGTAAGTTTTGTTGTTTGCCATCCATTTTATCCATTCCCAGTAGTTTCCAGCCCTTAGCCGTTAAAACTCTCCCCTGGGATGTTCGCTGCAGATAACCTTCCTGAATCAAAAATGGCTCGTGAACTTCCTCCAGGGTCTGTCGCTCTTCGCTTAGGGCAACGGCAATGGTGCTGATCCCTACCGGTCCGCCATTGTAATTTTCTCCGATCACTTCCACCATGCGCTTATCGATTTCATCCAATCCGTTTTCATCGATATCCAACAGCGCTAGAGCGTCTTGGGCATGTTTTAGGGCGATGATTTTTTCATTGGAATTCTGGCTGTAATCGCGCACAAAAAATAATAAATTATTGGCAATTCGCGGTGTCCCACGGGAACGTCGAGCAATTTCCATTGCCGCTTCTTCCTCAATGGGGATATTTAATAATGCGGCACTCCGCCGAATAATTTTGCCTAGATCTTCTCCATCGTAGTAATCCAAGCGCGCCTGCAAAGTGAAACGGCTGCGCAGGGGCGATGTCAATAGACCGGTACGCGTTGTCGCCCCAACGAGTGTGAATTTCGGCACATCGAGGCGTATGCTCCGCGCATTGGGGCCCTGATCGAGCATGACGTCGATGCGAAAATCTTCCATCGCAGAATATAAATATTCCTCGATCGTTTTTGCCAGGCGATGAATCTCATCAATAAATAAAATATCTCCGTATTCCAAACTCGTCAGCATTCCGGCGAGATCCCCTGCCCTTTCAATTACCGGCCCCGATGTTACGCGAATATTAGCATCCATTTCTTCCGCTAAAATCATGGCCAATGTGGTCTTCCCCAAACCGGGAGGTCCACTAAATAGGATGTGGTTGAGCGGCTCTTTCCTTTGGCGAGCTGCGGAAGTCATGATGCGCAATTTTTCTAAAACACGTGCCTGTCCCCTAAAATCGGCAAATTTCGATGGTCTCAGCGATAGGCTAACGGGGTTTTCCGATCGAAATGTGAAAGCATCACTCATAGAGGTAACGTTCCGCACTAATTCCAGCGGCGGCTCCCATTCCAGCGGCCGTAATCGCCTGGCGATAGACGGGATCACAGCAATCTCCCGCCACAAAAATTCCCGGAATTGAGCTGTAGGCTCCATCCGAAAGAATGTATCCCTCCCTATCCCGTTCAATTTGTCCTTCAAAAACTTGCGTATTGGGAATGTGTCCAATCGCTAGAAATACGCCACTGCAGGGTAAATCACGCTCCCGTTCGCCTTCTTTGATTCGAATGTGGGTGACTTTTTTCTCTCCACAAATCTCGAGGGGAATTGTGTTCCATAGGATTTCAATTTTTGGATGGGCAAGGGCGCGATCGGCCATAATTTTTGACGCTCGCAGTTGACCCCTGCGGTGAATGATGTAGACCTTTGAACAAAAACGGGCCAAAAAATGGGCTTCTTCGCAGGCGGAATCCCCTCCACCAATGACGACGACTTCCCTATTTTTGAAAAAAATGCCGTCGCAGGTCGCACAGACACTGACGCCCTTTCCTCCAAAAAATTCACGTTCTCCCGGAATATTCAACAGCCGCGGCGATGCACCCGTTGCGATGATAATGGTCTTGGCTTTGAATTTTTTTTGATCGTCCAAGTAGAGTTTTTTTTCGCTAAGATCACTGCGCTCGACCGCCGACGATAGAAATTGAGCGCCAAATCTTTCGGCCTGAGTGCGCATATTTTCCATTAATTCAAAGCCATTGATACCTTCTGGAAATCCGGGAAAATTCTCCACATTCGAGGTCGTAACCAACTGTCCTCCGGATTGCGTACCCGCGACGATGACCGGTGAAAGATTTGCCCGCGCAGCATAAATTGCCGCCGTTAGGCCCGCACAACCACTCCCAATAATTACCAAATTCACAGAATCCATAGCGCGTCAGTTAGCATATAGAAGAAGATTATTAATCCATTGCTCAAGAAAATTTTAATTGAAACGTTTTTAGATATTTACACATCAAAGGAAATTGCTTTTCGAAAAATGCTCGCCGAACGTTTTCGCAAATTATACAACCTTTGAAGAAAAAACGGAAAAATTTTCCGATAAAAGAACATGCCGATGGCAATTTTTTTCATACACCAATGAAGATCAATGGAAAAATTTTTTGACGAATGCCAGCAAAAATTGTAATGCTTGGAGAAGAAAGTGGAGGCGTAATGCTTTGATTTTTGCTGCATTTTTTCGGAAATTTTCATAATTATTAAAAAACACTTGAAAAAGTATTAATAAATATTAAAATTCAGAAAAATAAAAAAGGATATGAAAATGGAAAAATTAACAAAAAATATTTTTTTTGGAAGCTTTTTACTGGGAAGTTTCCTGACGATAATACATGCTAACTCAGACGATGAATTTTCATTGTTCGATAACTTGCAACTATCCGAAAAATCACCGGTGTCCGACGAGGAGCCGTCAATGTCCAAGAATAAAACAAATTCTAGGCAAAAAAAATCTAAGCGGGAAAATCGAGATTTTGAGGAGCAGGATTCGAATAAAACGAATTCTAATCAAGAAAAGCCCAAAAAAGATCCGAAGATCGAATTAAAAAAATTTATCGATAAAAAACAACTACCAACCCCCAGAGAATTGCGGAATTTAGTTGATGCCGATGTGGATTTTAATACACGAAGCGAAGGCAATTATACATTGCTACACATTGCTGCGCAAAAGGGGAATCTAAAAGTCGTAGGGGTATTGGTCAAAGCCGAAGCTAACCCGAACATGCAAAATAAAGAAGGCAACACGGCCTTGCATCTGGCTGCACAACAAGAACATTTAGAAATCGTAGGGGCATTGGTCAAAGCCGAAACAAATCCAAACATAAAAAATACAGAAGGCAATACGGCTTTGCATCTGGCTGCACAACATGGGCATGTAGAAATCGTAGGGGTATTGGTCAAAGCCAAGGCAAATCCAAACATAAAAAATACAGAAGGCAATACGGCCTTGCATTTGGCTGCACAACATGGGCATGTAGAAATCCTAAGGGTATTGGTCAAGGCCAAAGTAAATCTAAACATGGAAAATAAAAAAGGTAACACGGCCTTGCATCTGGCTGCACAGCAAGGACATTTAAAAGTCGTAAAGGAATTGGTCAAAGCCAAGGCAAATCCAAAAATAAAAAATAAAAAAGACCAAACGGCCTTGAATTTGGCTATCTCCGGTAAAAAGCAAAATGTCGTGGAATTTTTAAAAAAAATTCAAGAGCCCAAAAAAGCTCCAAAATCTAAGGGATCTCAAAAGAAAGAAAAAACTTCGAAAAAGGATAGCGAATACGAAGAAGTTTTTATGACTCCGAAACCTGCTCCTGAAAAGAAAAAACCTTGGTATAAAAAAGCAATTGATATTGTAAAAAAAATCCCAAAATATGCAAAAGAAGCTCCAAAATATATAGAAAAAGGAAAAAAGTTAGCCGAAGATGGTAAAAAAGCGGGCCAATCGCTCTCTGGAGCTATTAAAGACCTCCGAGAAGGCTTTGGCGGAATATTTTCCAAAAAATAGAATAGGCTAAAGTTTTTGCCCTAGGCAGAGGGAAAAATGCAAAAGAAGCATCTTCGATGGGATGCTTCTTTTTATGCGATCTCCGCCTATGTATTCCCGTTACTACTTAAATTAAAGTTTAAAGATTAAAAAAATTATTAGGCAAAAAGGCAGTCGATGTCTTTTGGAGTAAGATACTTGACATGGCCGATGCCTAAATTTTTGAGTTTCAATTGGCCGATTTGCATGCGTTTTAGGCGATGGACGTGGCAGCCGCAGGCTTCAATCATGCGGCGAATTTCGTGCCTACGGCCTTGCTTGAGATGCATTTCGAGGACCTGGTGACCATTGTGGGTAGGCAATTCAATGATTTTTTCGGCCTTTAGGTATTCGCCTCCATCCTCGATCCCGCGAAGCATTTTAGCCCCATGTTCCGGCCCAATCGGATGGGAAAGCGTTACGTGGTAAATTTTGCTAATATTGGAGCTGGGATGGGTTAATTTTTGGACGAAATCGCCATCATTGGACAGAATGAGCATGCCTTGGCTATCCCTGTCGAGACGGCCACAGTAGAGGAAGCGTTCATGGGAAAAAGGCGGTGGAATATAATCAAAGACCGTTTTCTCGGGAGAATGTTTTGTGGGGTGTGTGCAAACAACACCCCGCGGTTTATTGAGCATGAGTGCAATGGTCTCTTTCCTTTGAATTTGGCGCACGCGAATGGAGTCAACCTTGACCATATCCCGAGAATCATCAACCATTTGGCCGATTGTTGCGGGTTTATCGTTGACGGTAATGCGCGATTCGAGAATAAATTTTTCGGCTGCACGACGGGAACAATAGCCGCATTGGGATAAAAATTTCTGGATTCTTAGGAGCATGGTTCTACTAGTTATTTTCATTTTTCAATATTTCGATAATTTTCTGATGGGATTTTTCCCCGGCGACGATTTTAATGCGATTCTTTGGCAAATGGAAATGTTTCGCCAACAATTGAATGAGTGCCCTATTGGCCTTACCCCCCTCGGGGGGCATTTGTATTTTTATTTTCCATTCCCCTTCTCCGGAACTAATGATTTCGGATTTTGAAGCATTGGGAATGACTTTAATACTCAGGCGCATAAAAAAAGATTGCTTCTTTGGATTATTCTAAATGCTATATTTTAGCAAAGAAAATGTGGAAAATTTTATATTGCGGATTTTATTTTTTTTTAATGTAAAAATTGTCACATGAAAGGCATCACTAGCTTTTGGGAAAAGGAAAATTTTGGAAAATTATTCATTCGATTATTCCTGGGATTGTTTTTTATCGCCTCCGGAATTCGCCATTTTTCGGGAGGAATATCGGCACTACGCATTTTAGGATCCATCTTTAATGCAATCGGAATTACGCTTTGGCCGGGACTTTGGGGCACATTTTCATCGGTTATCCTCGTCCTCTCGGGAATGTGCTTTCTCATTGGTTTTTTTTATCGGACCAATTGTGGCCTGCTTCTTCTCGTTTTTTTCCTAAAAGCGCTAACAAATTGGTATCTTTCAAAAAATTTTTTCGATGGCGAATTTCTACTCAATGCCCTGATTACACTCTCACTCTTCGCCTTTTTATTTATCGGCGCAGGACGCTTTAGCTCGGATGGAAAATAAAGCCTGAGGTTCCCTTTCAGGCCTCTGCGGGGAAGGTGCCCCAAGGTTCCGTCTCAAACTCCGCAAGAAATCACAGCTTCCTTGACTTTTTTTAGCCAAAATCATGGGAAAATTTCCCATGATTTTGGCATGGAGAGGCGACTTTTGCAAGAAGAAAAATTTCCTTTGCCCAATATACCTTTGCAATTTGTTGGGTCCATGGGAAGTCCAGAAAATTCATTTTCCGGCGATGTCCCTAGGGGCGCGAAAGCCAGAAACATTCAGTCCCGCGGCGTAGCTGCGGGGATCCGTAGCGTCACATTTTTTCCAAAGTTTCGATGCCTAAAAGGTGCAGTCCCGTTTCGAGGACATGGAGCGTAAATTGGCAGAGCAGTAGGCGTTTTTTGAGAATATCTTCCGCTTCTCCCAGGATGCGGTTGGCGTTATAAAATGAAGAAAATTCGCTGGCCAATTCGAAGAGATAGGTGCACAAATAATGCGGCCTCAGATCATCCAGTACCTGGCCAATCACAGCCGGAAAATTGACGAGCTTACGTGCCAGAGATAGTTCCTCCGGTGTCGAAAATTCGGCCATTGGTTTTAGATGATATTCCCTATTAGGGGAAATTTCGAGTTTTCGAAAAAGCGCATGAATTCGCGCAATGGCGTACAATAAATAGGGTGCCGTATTACCGTCGAAGGAAAGCATCCTATCCCAGGAAAAAGCATAGTCGTTGGTCCGATTTTGAGACAAATCCGCATATTTTATCGCACCGATGCCGACCACACGGGCAATTTTTTTTTGTTCCCACTCCGACAGATTGGGATTTTTTTCCACAACAATCGCCAATGCCCGCGATACACCTTCTTCGATGAGTTGTTTCAATTTTATGGATTTCCCGGAACGCGTCTTAATCGCACGGCCATCTTCCCCAAGAACGGTCCCGAACCAAACGTGTTTTAACTTTGGAACGGGAATATTTTTCGCCACAAACCAACGCTCAACGGTTAAAAATAGCTGTTGAAAATGATCCCGTTGGCGCCCATCGGTTACATAAATTACCTCGTTCGCGTGAAAATTTTCCTCCCGATAGCGCACGGTGGCGAGGTCGGTCGTTCCATAATTTGAGGCACCATCGGATTTGCGAATCAAAAAAGGTTGCTCCCTAAAGCGCCCGTGATCCCGATGAAAGACGACCAGTGCGCCCCGATCTTTCTCCGCAATTTTTAAAGCTTCCAACTCCTCGCAAACGGAATCGACCCTATCCCGATAGAAAGATTCCCCTAAAACATGGTCAAAAGTCACATCCATTTGCCGATAGATTTCTTCAAAGGTGCGGTAGGATGCAGTGCCAATCGCCTCCCAAATTTTAAAATTTTCTCCATCGCCGCGCTGCAGCAAAACCAGTTCTTTCCGTGCCGCATTCAGATAGTTTTCGTCTTCTTTCGCCAGGGTGACACCTTCCTTGTAAAGGCGCTCAAATTCGTCCAATGCCGTCTCCGGATCCATTGCAAAAACATCAATTTTTTCATGCTTGATCGCCATGATGAGGATACCGAATTGGGTCCCCCAATCGCCGAGATGGTTGTCACGAATTACATTTGCCCCACAAAAACGCAGCATCCGCTGGATTGATTCCCCAATGATCATCGAACGCAAATGGCCAACGTGCATCTGCTTGGCCGTGTTGGGTGAAGAGTAATCGATGACAATTGTTTTCCCCCGGAGCCATTGGCTAAAATCACATCGCCCGCAGAATTGAATTGCCCATTTCCGTAAAAAATCGGGTGCCAAGCGAATATTAATAAATCCGGGCCCCGATAATTCCATCCCAAAGGGAGAAAGTTCCTCCGACGCTTTTGCCACATCGAGCAGTTTTTGTCCCAATTCGCGGGGATTTTTTTTATTTTTTTTCGAAAAATCGAGAACGCCATTCACTTGAAAATCTCCAAAACGCGGATCGGCTACGCGAATTTCCGGATCAAAACTAGTATCAAATACATTAATATTTTGAGAAAGTGCATAAAAAATAGCATTTAACTTGGACTTTAGGTCTAACCAATCGGAGTTCATCTTTTAAAAATTACCAAAACAAAGTACTTAAAACAAGAATACCATAGCCCGTGGTTAACATTCCAAACAGTCGTGAGTTTGTCGGCTTAAAAAATAGAAAATCGACAAAATCGCGCCCCTTGTAGGGCCATCCACCCAGGGTCATCCCCGACACAATCATAGCATAGACAAAAGTTACGAGAAATAATCGCGATTGGTAGGGCTCCATGTAGGCCGCTTCGAGTAATTCATTGGAAGTCAAAAGCGCAAGAATCGCCACTCCGCGCACCGATAAAAAGTCACGAATTTTAAATAGGGAGATCAATATAATAATCAGAAAAAAAACAAAGAAGAAATACTTATATTGGCCGAAATCGGATTCGCCGAGGTTTAAAATGTGGCCTAGAAACCAAGCTCCCGCCAGGGAAAATAGGACCGTATTCGCAAATTCTGAGCGGAGAAATTTTCGCAAAAAAGATTCGCAGCGTTCCCTGTAAGCTATCAATAAACTACCACAAAATACTAGGGTGATACCCAGCAAAAATTCTGCAAGTTTTAAATCCATATGCCATTGTTCTTACAAAATGAACCGATGAAGTCAAAGCTTTCGTTGAAAGAATGCTCATCCAAATTAATGGAATAGTCGATCGGAATCTGCCGCCGAAACCAGGTTCTCTGCTTTTTGACCAGCTGGCGCGTGGCGACAATGATCGATTGTTTTAATTCTTTTTCCGTTATTTTTCCAGGATTTTCGAGATAATTTTTAACTTGCCGATAGGCGATCGCACGGCCTAGAGGCGGACACAGGTGGCCGAGATTTTTCACCTCTTCAACTAAGCCTTTCCCGAACATTTCTTCCATGCGCCCTTCAATTCGTCCCTCCAATGACTCCGAATGGCGTTCCAAAAGAATCACCCTTCGAAAAAACGAAGCGAAGGGACAAATGCCCCTGGAAAATTTTTGTTTCAATTCGAGCTGTGACAAACCCGTTACCTTCTGTTTCCCTAGAATATTTAGCAATCGTCGAGGATTATGCCAATCGGAAGCGTTCAAATCCACGGGACCATAGCTTGCGACACTGCGCTGCAGTCCCTCCAAGCCCAAATTTTCATGGAGCAATTGCACCTCCCTACGAACGACTTCGGGAACGGCAATGGAATCGGTAACATTGCTAAAAAAGGACTTGAGATAGAATCCCGTTCCACCGACAACGAGAAGGTTTTTTCTTTTTTTTTTCATTTGATCCACAATCGATTGGGCGTATGTAATATACTGTCCCACGTCAAAAGTTTCGCTGGGATCGCAGAGATCGAGCCCGTGGTGTGGGATTTTTTTTCTGCATTCCGGCTTTATTTTTGCGGAACCAATGTCCGCCCGGCGGTACACTTGTATGGAATCACAGGACAAAATTTCTCCATTTAATAGCTGCGCCAACTCCAAAGATAGGTCGGTTTTACCCACCGCCGTACATCCCGTCAGAAACCATAACTGGGGAACAAATTCCATGATTACCAGCCCATTAAGTTGATCGAAAATCCCGAGTGGAAACGGCCGTCCCGACTGGAATTATTCTTGATTCTGAAAAATAACTTCGCGTCCCAAATACCCCCCAAACGCGTTGCGTATCCAATTTCCGTCGCCAAAATTTTACCACTTTTAGCCTCAATTTGCGTCTCGAAATCGAGCCTTGAAGTTTCGTTGAGGTGAAGGCAAAAATTGACACTCAATTGGTCGATGCGGTGTTTCAAAAATTTTGCCCGAAACCCGCATTCCCATAAATCTCCACTTATAAAATTCGTTTCCGCATTCACCTCTTGGCTCGAAAGGTGACTCCAATTGCAACGGGAATAGAGGCGTAAATTGAGCCAGCGGCGTGGATTTAATTCGGAAATTATGTAGAAATCGGAAAGGGATTCCTCCCGCTGCCATTTTCCATCGATTTCATCGTAGGGACGCCTAAAGCGGAAATCTTGGTAGAAATCGAGCGAGGCGATTCCGCGAATTCTATTTTTTTCATCCTTGGCAAAAAAGTCATTCTCAAGGCCCAATCGCAGGACACTTTGCGCGGCCATATCGTCCACATGGCGCATTTCCGACAAATCGATGCAGGGAAGAAAATCATTCCTTCGCTTTCCATCGATGGGCTTTTCCGTGTGTTTACCGCTCGGGGAGATGAAACGATATTTCATGACCGGTCGAATGACATGCTTCCATTCCTTCGCCTTTAACCATGGAATTTGTTGGGGATAAAGGCCGTAGAAATTCGCACAAAAATCTAGGCCAACTTCCCCTAAAAATCGATCACATTCCCCATTGTAATGCGTCCACTTTCCTCCAACCAAGGGCGTAATGTGGGCACCGTCACCCCACTCCATCGGACGGTTGGCGCCGAAATAGCCATCGATTCGATTGACTTCGATGGCTTCCATTTGGTCCGGATTTGCAATTTTTTTTTGCCTAGATTTTTGCCGCGTAAAGTCGATGTAGCCAAAATAATAAATCCCACTATCGAAAATCTCCCGGGGAAATCGCTCGAAGCGCAGGGAAGGGACCTGTTGGGTAAAATCCTGATAGCCATTCATTTTTACCCGCGAAAATAGGGTCCATAAATCACTTTCGCCCCGATAGTCGAACTCCCCAAAGGAATCTCTGACGTCGTAGTCTTCGTACAAACGCTTAAAATCGTCTTCAATTCGCCCATCACTCGCCCATAAAAAATCGGAAAGAAGGTCAATTCTTTTTCCAAAATGGTGATTTTGTTTCATATCCATAAACCGGCGGTTTTTCCCAATGGGTTGTCCCTGGACATCTTCTCCGCGCTCCCCGCAATCGGAAATGTATCCCGTTTTTAATTTTAGGTGGGAAACCATCGCCTCTCCTTCGCTGTCAATCTTCAGGATGGGACCGATGAGTGCACCGCGCTTCGCATACACATCCAACAGCATTCCCAGGTACAAATCTTCGTAGATATTGTAGCAAACTTCGCTCTGAAAATATCCTCCAAGTTTCGAAGTGTGTCCCGCATTCAAACGCACATCCATAAAACGAACCCAATCCCCCAGTGAAAGGTAGGGCAATACCATTATCGGGAGTTTTCCAATGCGGAGCTGAGTATTTCTCGCAACTCCCCGTTTTTGATTGCGATCGTAGGTGATTTTTTTCGCCCTCAGATTTGGAATAGCCCCACTCAAACCCAAATTGATCCCAATTTGTGCATTTTCGACTTCAATTTGATCCCTGGAAAAATTTACTTTTTCCGCTGAAATACATGCCCTATCGATTCCCATATCAATGTCTAGGGCACTCATATTCTGCGATTCTATGTCACATTGAACTTCCCCGCATCTTGCGTAGAAATTTTCGCCGGTAAAGTAAACGCCGCCCGACGCATGGGCCAGTTGATTTTCGAGTGTTAAACGATCCGCTTCCAGATGCATGTCACCCCGATCAAATTTAACTTTTTTCGCATTTTCTGGGAGATTTTCTGGGAGAATGTCTTCCCCTTCTAGGAAAACAATATGAAAAATGGAGTAAAAAAATGAAAGGATAATCGATTTGAAAAATATTTTCACGCTGAACTTGCTCAGCTTCGAAATTTTCGAGCATTGACAATACTATTGTTTGCCATCGGATATTTGTCGCACAAAACAATCCCTGGAAGATAATTGATCGAACCTTTTGATTCCAAAACTTCGCATATCTTTGGCCAATTTTCTTTCTTCATCTTCAAATATTTCATCACCGTCTGCAAATATTTAGCCCCCTATCTTCGAATTTACGTAGTATTAATATGATCGAAATAAAAACCGCCGAAGGGAATATCACTTGCCAGGGATAGGTCGCCATAAACTTCGCACCCTCCGCGATCAAAATTCCCAGTGAACTCTTTGGCGGTTGTATGCCTATGCCTAAAAAACTTAAAAACGACTCCAATAAAATCACTCCCGGTAGGGTAATGATAAAACAAACCACGATGACTCCCGCAATATTGGGCAATATGTGCTTTCTTATAATCACCGATCCCCTTTGCCCCAAACCTTTCGAAACTTGGACGTATCCACTTTCTTTAATTTTTAAAACTTCCGAACGAATAATCCGTGCCGTCGTCATCCATTCCACGATGCTGATCGCGAAAAATAATACCCAGGCATATCTACCGAAAATCACCATCAATAGAATAACAATAAGTGTCAATGGAATGGGATACAAAACATCGACAATTCGCATGAGCATCAAATCTATTTTACCGCCACAATAGCCTGAAATGATCCCGTAAATCGTACCAAAACCGACGCTTAACAATGTCGTCAAAACTCCAATGGATAGGGAAATGTAGCAGGCATAAATAACTCGACAGAACAAATCTCTCCCCAATCGATCCGTTCCGAACCAATGCTCCCAATTCGGTGCTACGGATCCCAGAGCAATGTCTTGCTGATAATAGGAATAGCGACGAATGCCTATAAACGCCAGTGGTAAAACCAAAATAGCGATAACCCAAAAAATGTATTTAAGAAAACGTCCCTTTTTCACAAAAAAAACTGGTAAGTATTCTCTAAAGTTTTTCACTCACCGTCAACTTTAAAATCATTTCACCGGCGAATGCCATAGGCTTCATAGGAAAGCCCTAGGTTCAAAAAAGCCGGAAGTTTTCTCTTGACTGAAAAAGTGAGATTGCGATGGTACCAACTAGTTTCTGCGAGCGTAACTCAATTGGCAGAGTGCCACCTTGCCAAGGTGGATGTTGAGGGTTCGACCCCCTTCGCTCGCACCCATTTTGATGAT
>JAIRYA010000028.1 GCA_031268005.1 Puniceicoccales bacterium
CGCTTTGAGATCTGTTTTATCCTTTAATTGCTCAGCCACGGCATCAAAAAATGCTGCACCATTTGGCCCTGCCTTTATCGCAGCCACATGTAAGGGCGTGTTGTTATCGTTGTCTCCCATTCCCAAAAACGCTTTGAGATCTGTTTCATTTTTTAATTGCTCCGCCACGGCCTTAAAAAATGCTGCACCATTTGGAGTACCCACAGCCAAGTGCAAGGGCGTATTACCAGTATTATTGTTCTCATTTCCCATTGCCAAAAGATCTTTGAGCTGGTCTTTTTCTAGTTTCCCAGCAACGGCGTTTAGAAAATCGACATTTCCACATTGCGCAGCAAAATGCAAGGGCGTATTGCCAGTATTATCTTTCCCATTTTTCATTGCCAAAAGCGCTTTGAGCTCTGTTTCATTGTTTAATTGCTTCACCACGGCCTCAAAAAATGCTGCACCATTTGGACTTTCCGCAGCCGCATGCAAAAGCGTTTGTTTGTTCCCCATACCATGCCTCAAAACATCGGGCAACAATGCTTCAGGGATTTTTTCGAGCGCACTATTTATTTTCTGGAAATCTTCACCGGATTTTTTCAGCAATCCAGCCAAATTTCCAGCTTCCTCTTTAATTTTGGCAGCTTGTGATTGCTTTATGGCCTTCTCCAAATCCTCCTTGCCACAAATGCAGCCTAATTTGATTGCTTTAAACTTATCAAACGAGACTGATTGGGTACTATTGCCGGTTAATAATTGAGTACTAGTATTGGGTATTAATTTCATCGACGTAATCCTTGGTCTGCCTATTCCGAAAAAAGATCCTTTTTGCACTTCAATTTCATATTTTTTTTCACCAACTATTATTTGTAAGCTGCCGCTGCCAGCTTTGCAAGCTTTCCTAAGCTCCCCATTGAATGCGAAGGATCCTAAATCATTTAAATAGATGGGGCCATTTGAATTTATTGAACTCATATTTGATTCCTTTTACGAATGGATATGCTATGATTTATTTTATATTTTGCGAGTTTTTTTAAAAAAATTTTATTAATTTCATTGCAATAAATCCGATTACATTCCCCATTTGGATGCTCTTAGGATTATTTTCTCGAAATTTTTGGCCACTTTTTTTATTAATTCCATTACCCCGTTTTGTAGTCTTTTTAAGAGTTGGAAATGGAGGGAATAAAAATGAACACCCTATTCAAAATAATTCTATTGCTTTTCGCGGTGGCAATTGCAATGCATATGTCCAAAGAATTCGGATATAAATTTGGGAAAGATGAAATGACTAGCTATGCCAATTTGCCCTATTTTTCAAATGGCGCATTCCTTAGTCCCGAGCCCCTCCCCCATTATCCGGAACGCGTAAGCGGAGGGGGAGGCGGATCTAAAAAGTTTTTCCTAAGTTTTCTTTTTCCCAATCCCAACGCTCCAAAAGATAAACTGCCAATTGTCCCCCTAAAAAAAGATTCCTTCGATAAAATTCCATCGGATTTGTCCGCATACTGGCTTGGACATTCCTCACTGATTATAGAATTGGAGGGCAAAAGATTCCTTATCGACCCCGTATTCGAAAATGCCGCCCCCATTCCCTTCGTCGTGGGACGGCATCAACCTGCCCCCATGGGACGCGAAGAGTTGCCCCCCATTGACTACGTGTTGATTACCCACGACCACTATGACCATCTGGAATATGGGACCATAAAGTATTTAAGTAACTCGAATGCGCGTTTTATTGTGCCATTGGGTATCGGTAAACACCTTGAAAAATGGGGTGTCGACGGGAATTTCATTAGCGAACTCGGCTGGGGAGACACATTCACTGAAGGGGGAATCAGCGTCGCCGTAGAACCCACACTCCACTATTCCGGACGCCTATTTTCCCCGAGTAATCAAACGCTCTGGGCGTGTTACGCGCTTAGGGGACAAAATCACTCCGTTTTCATCAGTGGCGATTCCGGATACGGTGACCATTTCAAAGATATCGGAACTAAATATGGCCCCTTTGATATGGCCTTTATCGAAATCGATGCCTGGAATCCTGGCTGGCCAAAAACGCATATGTATCCAGAGGAAGCCTTGAGAGCTTTCCGCGATGTCAAAGCAAAGGCTCTTGTTCCCATTCATTGGGCTGTCTTTGACCTCGCCAGGCATCCTTGGAAGGAATCGATCACAATGGTGAAAGAATTAGTTGACAAAGCCGGCGATATTTTATTATTAACACCATTAATTGGGCAGAAATTGGTACCCGGAGTAACTGAGACATGCCCATGGTGGGAAAATTTACGATAAATGATAAAATTTTTGTTATTCATAGTGCTTCTTTGCTTTGATTTCGGAGCAAAAATTTATGGGAAAAACAATATGGAGAAAGTTTTGGTAATATATTATTCAAAGGATGGACATACGGAAAAATTTGCAGAAAAAATTAGGGGAATGCTAAAGGCAGATATCCATAAAATTGAAGTGGAAGACTCGCTTTTCAATATGCCCCACGAGGATTTTGAGAATTGGGCACAGAAGCAAGCCCAAAAACAAGAATGGCCGAAAATTAAGGATAAACCCCTTAATTTAGCTCCCTATGATACTATTTTCGTCGGAAGTCCGGTGTGGTGGTATTCGATTTCCATGCCAATCGTCTCATTTTTGCTTAAAACGGACTTCCAAGGCAAAACCGTTATTCCTTTCGGCACCGTTGGAGGTGAACAATGGATAGGGAAATTTTTTGAAAATTTTGAGGAATATGCCAAAAACGCGAAAGTCGTTCGCGGTGCCGTCTACGAAGAAAGTCCCCTTATTGATAAAAAAATAACGGATTGGATAAGTGGCTTAGAGTAAATTCCTAAATCGGATAACATTTCCACGGCTAGGCCAAGGAATTTAAAAAAATATCTTTTAATCGTAAAAATTTCGATGTTCTCCCTTTATTTCCATGCGTTGCGCTTAATAATCATTAAAAAAAATAGAAAACGATTGGGGAGACAGATTTCAATCGAAAAAAATAAAATCAAAATTTAGAATATTGCACGTACTAGAAAATGATTTCCATTGGTGGGCGAGACAGGACTCGAACCTGCGACCTACTGGGTGTAAACCAGTTGCTCTAACCAACTGAGCTACCCGCCCGAAACCTAGTGAATAACACATCAGACCCTAAGCTCTTGGATTGAAAAATCAACTAAGAAATGATATCAATTTGTGAAAATGTATCCCCGGAGATAGGCACTACCTCCCAACTGCAGACTCAAGTTGCCTAGGGAAGCAGTTCATCGAATGGTCGCACAGGCGGATAGCTTTTTCTTTTAGGCGAAGAGTTGCTTTCCCGAAAAAGGCCTCCCTTCGGGAGGCCTACTCTATGTTTAATTTTTATTTTTGTTAAATATTCGCCGCTAATTGAGTTCTCCACTGATTTACTTTTTGCACCATAAATTGAGCGCTTGGACGATCCCCCGGATAGGGAGAAATGCCGTCGACAAAAATTTTCGCAAAATCTTTCAACAGGTTATCCGGATAACACCTTCCCCTTGTCCTGTACATGTTTTGATTAAGCGAAGAAAAATAGGAATATACAAAATGAACCATTTTCGCCCTAGCAAATGCCTTTACTTTCTGCCTACTTTGAATTGCATTCACACCTAAAATCCAATTCAAAAGGGGATATCCACCGATGCTTATTTGTCCTATCCCCAACAACTGCTGATCATAGAATTGTACTTGCCGTTGAAATTGGGGATT
>JAIRYA010000070.1 GCA_031268005.1 Puniceicoccales bacterium
GAATACGATTCATTTTCCAATGATTCTTTCGCCTCTTTCATAAGTTGCTGCGTTGGAGTCTTAGCATTAAATAAATCAATTACTCCTTTTGAATTTTCAGACAAAATCTGGCATGCCAGATAGCGCAATGCCCTATATCTACTATTTCCAATATTCTTTCTAATATTTTCAGGTAAATCTGAAGGTAAATCTGAAGGTAAATTAAAATTTTCACTCGAAAGGGCCGCAAAAGGCATTCCAAATGACGAAAATAAAACGATTGTATGTAAAAACTTTTTCATAGTGGAAATTACAATAGGATTTTTTCGTAAAAAGTAAACAATATATTTATGTTTTTATAAAGTTATAAGTTTTAATGTTTTTATTTATTAGAAATTCTTATATCTCCACGAATATACTCATCCCTAGGGTTTATTTTAGGGCCAATAATTTCAGGGGCGTTTTCCTTCTCCTGAAAGGATCACGCCTCTATGCCCCAAAGAATTCCTTACAATTTCCCTTGGCAGCATTCATAAAACATGCTTGAAGATTGCTAGGCTCCTTTTAGATCTATAAGCCATGATCAAAACCCTCGAAGAAGGAATGAGTTACGACGTTGCCGTCATTGGAAGCGGTCTAGCCGGGTTGACCGCCGCAAATTATTTGGCCAAATTGGACTACAAAGTCGCTCTCTTCGAACAACACCATGTGCTCGGTGGCCTGGCCGCTTATTTCTCCCGTAAAAATCATATTTTTGACGTCTCACTCCATGGATTTCCCATCGGAATGATCAAATCTTGCCGAAAATATTGGTCAGCGGAAATCGCCGAAAGTATTGTCCAACTCAAGCGTATCCGCTTCGTCAATCCCCAATTCGACGTGGAAACGACATTTACGCGGGAAGATTTTACCCGCCTATTGACCGAGAAATTTAACATTCCTTCGGAAATGGTAGCAAAATTTTTTGATAAATTGCGCCAAATGAATTTCTACGACGGCGATCGCCGATGCACGCGGGAGGTTTTTGAAGAGTTTTTCCCGGGACGGGACGACGTCCATCGTCTGCTCATGGAACCGATTGCCTACGCCAATGGATCCACCATGGATGACGAAGCCATAACCTACGGCATCGTCTTTTCAAATTTCATGAGCAAGGGCGTCTACACCTTTGAAGGCGGAACGGATCTCCTCATCCAAAAAATGACCGATGAGCTTCTCAAAAATGGCGTCGACGTCTTTAAACGCAGTAAAGTTGAAAAAATTTTATTGGAAAAAAATAGGGTCAGAGGCATTCGCACTGGGGGCATAGACGTTGCATGCCGTGCCCTATTATCCAATGCACACATTCTCAATACAATCAAAATATTGGCCGGTGAAGAACATTTTGATCCAAAATTTCTAGAAAAAGTAACCCGTACGCGAATTAATAATAGTTCCTGCCAGGTTTACTTGGGGATTAGGGATGGGGAAGTGGTGGAGGATATCGGAGATTTAATTTTTACTTCGGAAAATGAACACTTTAACAGTAGCGAGTTGAAAGATTTTCATACGAAAAGTCGCACTTTTTCCCTCTATTATCCCAAAACACGTCCCCAACAAAAACCTACCCATGCCATCGTGGCCTCGATGAATGCCCATTGGCAAGATTGGAATAATTTGGACGCGGAATCCTACAAATGTGAAAAAAATCGTATCATAGAAGAGTGCATTCAGTGTTTAGAAAAATTTATTCCCGATGTGCGCCAAAAAATCGACCACACCGAAGCGGCCACTCCGAAGACGCTATTCCGCTACACGGGACACCCCTGTGGCACTTCCTTTGGTACAAAATTTGAAGGATTGGAAGTCTCCATGGAATTGTCCGATCAAATCAAAGGCCTATACCACGCCAGTTCCGTTGGCATTATTATGTCCGGGTGGCTCGGTGCCATGAACTACGGCGTTATCACCGCACATAAACTTGCAAGTAATCTCGCCTAGAAATAATTTCTAAAAAAAATTAATGATTTTATTTCCGTTATTTCACTAATTCCAAGTAAAATTCAAATTGATTTTTTTGAAAAAATTTAGAAGTAACAAAAACAAAATCATCCAATGATTGCCTTATTTTATTTCAATGGCATTTCCGTAGAATTTTTAACCCTAGGGACAAAGGTATAGCCAATGCCATGGGAAGTGCGAATTGTATGCTCCGTATCGATGCCATGGGCACTGAATAATTTTCTCAATTTCACGACATACTGATCCAAAGAACGACTTCTAACATTGGCGTGTTCACCCCATACGCTATGGATAATACTCCTTCGACTGAGGATGAGGTGTGGATTTTGTGCAAAATAAGACAAAATTCCAAATTCCTTTCTGCCAATTTTCTCAAAGGAGCCATCGCTAAAACGAATCTCCAATCGGGCGGGATCAACCTGCGTACCCAAGAAATCGAAAGTGCCATCCGTTAGGGATGTATTGGCGGTTAATTGGCCATCTCCCGAACGACTGGTTCGGCGGAGTACGGCGGAAATTCTGGAGAGTAATTCGCTTATACCGAAAGGTTTCGTAAGAAAATCATCGCCTCCCGCTTCCAAACTTGCCACTTTAATCTCTTCACGGTTTTCCCCTGAAATGAAAATAGTAGGAATAGAAATGCTGTTTTTCTTTAAATCTTCGAGTAAAGATAAACCATTCCGCCCCGGAAGATTAAAATCGAGTAACATGAGATTGGAGAACGAACGCTGAAGGAATCTCAGAGCATCGTCGGCATTATAAAATTTCTGCGCATCCATGCCAGAAACTTGCAACTGCTTTTCGATTAACTCGGATAATTCACAGTCATCTTCGACGACTAAAATTAACGGTTTTACTTTTGCTGCCATAAGTAATATAAGCTATTGCCTTTAGAAAATTTCTGTCAAGATAAATTTACTTATCTTTATTAAAAAATTTTAATTTATCTTTTTTTCGTAGAAATATTCTATGAAAATGACTTATTCGTATGGTGCATTAAATTTTTTTCAAAAAAAAAACTTGAATAGAAATGGTGAGCCAATAGTTCTAGCTAAATTTTTAAAATTTGTCAATATTGTAAATTTATGGATTCGAAGAAACGCATTATTATTTTAGGGGCAACGGGATCGGTTGGGGCGACCGTTTTATCCGAAATTGCCCAATTTCCAAATCAATTTGAAGTGGTCGGCATTTCCTGTCATTCCGCCGTCGATCGCCTAAGAGAAATTGTCCATCAATTTTCTCCCAAAGCGGTGGCAATTGTCGATTCCCCCATTGGGGTCGATTTCAGGGGAATGCTTTTCCAAGGCGTTAGTGGATTGGCGCAGATGATTGATGCACTCGATTTTGACGTACTCGTTGTGGCTCTTTCGGGTGTAAATGGATTAAAAGCGACTCTAAAAGCGATCGAAAAGGGGAAGGATATTATTCTGGCCAATAAGGAGATTCTCGTCATTGCCGGTGCCATGGTCACCCATTTTGCGAAACAGAAAGGTGTTTCAATTTTGCCATTGGACAGCGAACACAACGCCATTTTTCAATGCACGCGGGGTGATAATCGCTTCATTAAAAATCTTTGGCTAACGGCTTCCGGTGGAAAATTTTGGAATGTCGATTCGGCGACAATGGCTGGCGCAACCGTCGAAACCGTCCTCCAGCATCCCAGGTGGTCCATGGGGAAAAAAATTACGGTCGATTCCTCGACAATGGCCAATAAAGGTCTGGAAATTATTGAAGCCATGCATCTCTTTGCCGTGGATGCTACACGGATTAGGGTAGCCATTCACAGGAGTTGCATCGTCCATTCCCTGGTGGAATTTTGTGACGGTAGTTTTCTGGCACAAATGTCTCCCGTTTCGATGAAATATGCCGCACGCCATTGCCTATTTTATCCGGAACGCATCGCCCTAGAAGAGCAATCCTTGGACCTCTATCAACTGGGATCCTTGGATTTCGAATACCCCGATTTGGAGCGTTTCCCCTGCCTGCGTCTCGCCATTGAAGTTGCAAAGGAAAAACAGAGTAGGCACATCGCCTTCAATGCGGCCAATGAAATTGCGGTGGAATTGTTTTTGCAAAAGAAAATTGCCTTTGGATCAATTCCCCGGCTAATAGAAAATGCACTTTCTCGGATTGAATCCAGGGATTATGAAACGGTCGAAGAGATTTTAGCCGTGGACCAAATGGTCCGCTGCAAAACGAAGCAACTCGCCCATCCCTAGGGGCTGCATGCGAGGGGACGCTGTCCTGCACCTGCAAGGAGTCATTGACTCCTTGACCTCTCTCAGTCCAAACCGGGGAAGAATCTTCCCCGGTTTTGGCAAGAAATGTTTTTCTAAAAAATTTTTCCAAAAGAAATTTTCTAGGGTCAATTCCAGTCCCGCGGCTTCGCCGCGGGGCTTTTACCTAAAAAAAGCTCCTATTAAATAAAAGACTCTTTTGCCAAATGGCTTTGCAAATTGCAAAGCCATTGGGCTCAAAGAAGGTCCAGGAGATGGGTCTCCTGGCGAGGTTCCTAAGGGCGAGCAGCCCTTAGAGGGAATCAGCTACCACGGGACGTTGTCCCGTGACCCTGCAAGGAGTCATTGACTCCTTGACCGCTTTCAGCCAAAACCGGGGAAGATTCTTCCCCGGTTTTGGCAAGAAATGTTTTTCTAAAAAGTTTTTCCAAAAGAAATTTTCTAGGGTCAATTCCAGTCCCGCGGCTTCGCCGCGGGAGCTCTTACCTAAAAAAAGCTCCTATTTAATAACAGACTCTCTTGCCCAATGGCTTTGCAAATTGCAAAGCCATTGGGCTTAGAGAAGGTCCAGGA
>JAIRYA010000007.1 GCA_031268005.1 Puniceicoccales bacterium
ATAAAATTTTTGCGAGGGCTTTTGCCCTCGTTTTCTATTGCCTTTCGTAACATTATTTTAATCCATCCATAGACATAAAAAATTACAAATGGTTTATTGGTCACGGAAAATGTTTGCGAAAAAGGAAAATTTTCGACGCCTAAAACGTCGGCAATTAAAATCAAATTTGATAGGGCTTCCATTGGCAGCGGTCCCTATTCGATGGTGGGGGGGAAATAGCGTTTCCAGTATTTTTTCGCCTCGAAAAACTTGAGCAAAAACGGGCTTAAAATGTAAAACACATTTACACTAAAATTTTTTATTTTCCGTTCTAGGTTTTACACTCCGCCCTCGCTGCATTTTTCTACTTTCTTCTAATTGGTATCATGGGCTTCTGCAAAAGCTTCCAAAAGCTTTGGAGTTACTTAGTACCTATTTTCACGATTGTTCAAATGATATTGCGCTGCGTTTCCTATGAAATCTTTTATTTCATCCGTAAATAATGGTCCGCTAAGTATTCCGAAAACGTCATAATTTTCGCCCCCATTAGCACTTTTCCGAAGAATTAAACTTCCACTAAATCCATTTCCACACCTGGGTTCAGCATAAAAAGGTTTCATTAATTTTAAATGTTCTTTGATTTCGTTTACCTCTTGCAGCGATTGATTTCTATCTTTCTTCATGGATTCTTTGCTTTCGTTTGCAAATTCTAACCACCTTTTTGCTCTATCGCAATAGATTTTTTTGCTCTCGGCACTTTGCGCTTTTTTCATTTTTTCAAAACATTTAGCCGCAAAATTACAATATTCATTGCCAGCGTTTCTATGTAAGTCTCTTTCCAGTAAATTTAAATTCATTTTCATCTCGCCATGCAAACGGCCTGCGCAACGACATCCCTTCATATTTTGACAAACGCCTTGCCCATTTAAATCTAATCCCTCTAAAACAATTGCTTTTTTTATACCTGATCCAAAAAAAATCCGTTCCTGCTCTTCGGACAAATTAACCCCTTCGAGGGAAATAGCCGCTTCAACGGGAATTCCCGTACGACCGTAGCCAATAACAACGGGACACCTATTCTTGGACAGTCCATTATCCGGCCAAAATTCATTCAAATGCATGTGAAAAGGCATGTCATCCCCAATTTCAATGGCATCTGTGATAACATTTAATTGATTTAAATCGATTCCAGGGACGATTTCTCCTTCAAATTCCACCGGTCTTTCCAGTATGGCTAGGGCCACATCGTAGCAATCTGCTCCCCCATCTACCGTTAAAACGTATATATCGCTAACGGGAATAAAGTCCATAGGTCGCCCGGGTTCACATTCCGCTTCTATAACCAGTTCGAAATTGGGAATACTGTAACCAAGATCGAACCATCCTAAATCAAGGCGTTGAAAATGCCCAAAATCCTGGGAATTGACGGATACAATAGCGCACCTATACCTATCCCTAAACAGCTCTTCAGTAATACTTTCTTCACCTTGAAAAACTCGTAAATAGTGTTTATAACGGAAATCAAAAAAGTCCGGCAATGCGGCGTGTGCACAGCAGAGAACAACTCTTCCCTCCAATCCCGGAATACCCACATCAACTAGAGTCCCCGTTGTTCCCCACAAACAAACTTTGGTCCCGTCCATTTCGATCCTGTTCATACCCATTGCATGAAGGGGAACAACACTTTGCGTTACCCGTAGCCAATCCTCACTCCAAGCACGATCAATATCCTTTTTCGTGTAAAGAGCCTCTGGAATAATGCCCTTCGAATGTAAAAATTTTTTGGCTTCTTCTTTTTCCTCTTTGGAAATATCTTCCCTCAGCTTCTCCAAAGCTTGGATGATATGCCCACCTTTTTGCAAAGTCTCCCCATTGGAAAATTCGCTCGCCTTAGCTGCGCCATAACTCCCCAAAAAAATTAAGCCGAGCATTCCCAATCCATATATTTTGCTTCCAAACATAATCCCTGTCCCACTAAATAAGATATTTTAAATTGCTGTCAAATATTTTTATAAAATTTTTTTTATTTGAACAAAATCTTTCAATGCTTTTGATCTTTCCCAATGGTAATTATCGCCCTATGCATTGTCCTTTTATTGGTTCTCCTGGGAGTCTTTTTCTATTTTTCCAATAGACTTCACAGCGAACAAAATAGACTAGGCGTACAGCTTAGGGAGGGCCAAGACCGCTGCGGCGAAATCGCTCGGCAAAAGGCCGAACTGCAGGGAAAATTATCCGCCATCGAAATGCAGTTGGTGCAAAAAACCCAGGAATTTGACCACCTCTTTGAAAGCTTTCAGCAACTTTCCGCCGAAAAAATCATGATCGAAACCACACGCAACGAAATTCTAGGACATCGGGAACAACTGAAACTCGAACTTTCTAACCTGTCCCAGGAAATTTTAGAGGCCAAAAAACAGAAATTTTCCGAGGAAACCAAAAAAGAAGTCGGTAACCTTATCGCCGACCTTCAGAGGGAATTTTTCACCTTTAAAAACGAAATTTTTTCTCCGGAAACCAAGTCGCGCACCGAATTGTCGACCCAACTCAAATCACTCTTCGACAGTGTGCAAAAAATGCACAGCGAAGCGGAAAATTTGACCAATGCACTGCGCAATAATTCGAAGGTACAGGGCGATTGGGGCGAAGTTCAACTGGAAAATCTCCTCGAACAGGCCGGGTTATCCGAAGAAAATGGCGACTATATTAAGCAGGGAAAGGGTCTCGAATTGAGGATCGAAAATAGCTCCGCAAAACCTGACTTTCTCATAAAATTACCGCACGACCAGTGGATTCTCGTCGATGCGAAAGTCTCGCTTTCCGCCTACGAACGCATGGTTAACTGCAACGATCCCCGGGAACGGGAACATTTTTTTCAGCAACATATCACCTCGATCCAAAAACACATCGACGAAGTTTCCAAATATCACCAAATCAGGAATAGCATCGATATTTGCCCATTTTTACTGCTCTTTTTACCCATTGAATCGGCCTATGCCAGTGCAATTTCAAATCCCTCCGCCGGGAAAAAAGATATCGCCGAATACGCCCGCCAACAAAATGTTATCATTGTCTATCCCTCAACGCTATTTCTAACTTTGCGACTCATCCAAGCGATTTGGCAGGTGGAAAAACAAAACCTCAATGCCCAGGAAATTGCCGACCGTGGCGGAAAATTGTACGATAAATTTTGCGGATTACTTGACGAATTGCGAGAATTGTATAAACTCTTTGGAAGATTACACGAGCAGTTCGATGATAAAATTATCCCAAAATTGAACGGTCGCGGTGGACTTCTAAGCCAATGCGACGATTTGCAAAAGCTCGGTGTCAAAAATAAAAAATCAATCAAAAAAGAAAATTTATTGGAAAGTTAAAATCATGTTAGATCTCAAATTTATTCGTGAACACAGCGACGAACTTAGGGCCGGTATCGCTAAAAAAAAATTTACCTGCGACCTCGATGGCTTTATCGCCATGGATAATGAGCGACGCGACCTCGTCACCCGCATAGAATCGCTGAAATCTCAGCAAAATTCCGCCGGCGATAGGGTCAAAACCCTCGACAAAAAATCCTCCGAATTTCAGTCAAAAATTGGCGAACTGCGGACGCTCTCCGATCAAGTAAAAAATCTGGAAAATCAACTGCAGTCGGTCGAAGAAAAATGGAAAATGCTCTACCTTTCCATTCCAAATATTCCCCACGAATCCGTCCCATCGGGGAAAAATGAAAGCGAGAACCAAACCGTTGCGACCTGGGGCGACACCGATAAAATTTCTCCGTTCGCCATCCCCCACTACGCCATTCCCTGGTTCAGTCAATTGATTGATTTTCCCCGTGGCGTGAAAGTGACCGGTGCCGGTTTTCCATTTTATATCGGCGATGGAGCACGGATTGTTCGTGCACTGATTACATTTTTTTTAAATGAGGCGAAGGCCAAGGGCTATACCGAATTTATGGCCCCCATTATGGTCAACGGCGAAAGCGCGACCGCAACCGGCCAACTCCCCGACAAGGAGGGGCAAATGTACCACAACGATACGGATAATTTTTATATGATCCCGACGGCTGAGGTCCCCGTCACGAACTTTTTCCGCGATGAAATTTTCGAGGAATCGGAACTTCCCGTCTATCGTTGCGGATACACCCCCTGCTTTCGCCGGGAAGCGGGGAGTTGGGGAAAAGATGTCCGCGGCTTAAATCGTCTGCACCAATTCGATAAGGTCGAACTGGTCAAATGGACACATCCCGACAAAAGTTTCGAGGAGCTCGAAGCCTTACGCCGGGACGCCGAAATGCTCTTACAAAAATTAAATCTCCCCTATCGCGTGCTTTCGATTTGCACCGGTGACATCGGTTTTCCCCATAGTAAGCAGTACGATTTGGAAGTTTGGTCCGGCGGACAAAAGCGTTGGCTGGAAGTTTCGAGTTGTAGCAATTTCACAGATTTTCAAGCCCGCCGTGCCGGCATTAAATTTCGCGAAAAGGCAACGGGAAAGTCGACCTTTGTCCATACCCTTAACGGCTCCGGATTGGCCGTTCCCCGCGTGCTAGCGGCAATTTTAGAAAATAATTTTCAAGGGGATGGAACGGTACTTTTGCCGGAAGTTTTAAGGGAATTTGTCGGAAAAACGAAGATAAGTTTTTGAGTCCGAAGCCGCTACTCCGAAAAAAAATTATAATTATGGCAAAAAAAATCTTGCAAAGTAATTTTTTTATGCATAGTCATCAATATTGTTAGACTTAGAGTTTATATATCTCTCCGTTTGGAAGTAGGAATGGGAATCTTCGGATTTTTATTTTCTACATTTCTAGGGAGGTTTTGTGAACTTTGAGATGTAACTTTTTCTCCGTTGGAGAAAGAATCTTATAAAATATTTTTTATATATTATTGTTTTCATAATACGAGGTAGGAAATTTTCGGATTTCCTATCTTTTCCTAGAAAATTGAGATTTTTGAATCATTTTTCACAATTTCCGAGACCTAATTTCGTCGCTTGAAAAATTTCTCATACACTCCATAATGGGGTGTCATGGATCTAAGAAGTGATCTCCAGCGGGTTCAGATGCGGCGACTGTCACCGTTGATGCTCCGTTCGCTGAATGTTTTGCAGCTGCCGATTGGGGAATTGGAGCACCTCATTGCTTCGGAAATTCAGAGTAATCCGCTCCTCGACATTGGCGCCAACGATCGTTCAGCGCACCTATCTAGTATGGACGCGCATGCGCGCCCGCGGGAGAGTACGAATTCAAATGAAGATAATTTAAATCTTCTAGAAAATATTGCCGAAGAATGTTCTCCCTTGGACTACCTTTTGGCCCAGGTCCCCGACGTGGACGGCGAAACAAAGGCGGCACTCACCGCGCTCATCGATCGGCTGGACGAGCGTGGATTTTTAGGGGAAGATGCGGTGGAGCAATTGGGGATTTCTCAGCGGCCAATTCTAGGAAAGGCCCATAGCCTTTTGCGATCGCTTTCGCCGAGGGGGATTGGAGCCCGCAATTTACAGGATTGTCTGCAACTCCAAATCCCTGAAAATACGCCGCTCTACGATCTCGTCTCTCACCATTTTGAAGATCTTGAACATCGCCGTTTTGCTAAATTAGGGCGCAAACTTCACCGCACTTCCTCGGAATTGCGCACACTTTTAGGCCCCCTGAAACACCTGAATTTTAGTCCCCTGAAAATTATTAGTGCCGCTGTGAATCCGGTGATTACTCCGGAAATTGTTTTCCAAAAAATAGATCACCGGTGGCGCTTCGAAATCCGTGGGATGCCGGAAATTAAAATGAGTGAGCTCTACAAGGAATTGCTCATTCATCCGCTCAAAGGCGAGGATCGAAAATTTTTTACGGAAAATAAACGGCACGCCCAATTTTGGATGAAATCCCTGGAACAGCGTCGGGAAACGCTGCAAAAAATTGCCCAATATATCTTGAAATTTCAGGGAGATTTTCTGGAAAAAGGCAGTTCCTTTTTGCGCCCACAAAACCAGAAGCAAGCCGCCGAATTGCTGGGGATTCATCCTTCCACGCTTTCCCGGACAATTCGGAATAAATATGCCCAAATACGGGGTGAAATTATGGGGCTAAATTTCTTTTTTTCCCATGGCAATCACGGCTCGCTAACGGCTCAAAATGCACTCAAGGAAAACATCAAAAATAGAATTAAAAATGAAGACAAAAATATGCCGCTCAGCGATGAAAAAATGGCACAAATGCTACAAAATGATGGCATTTGGATCACGCGGCGGACGGTTGCGAAATACCGGACATTACTCCGTATTCCTTCCGCAAACATTCGAAAATATATCCCATGAAAATAACACTCTTTCACCGCTTGCCCGAAGTAATATTTTGGGGAAATTTTCCAGAGGAAATCAATGGTTTTTGGAACGATACGCGTACGATTCAAGCCGGCGATTGTTTTCTAGCACTCGCCGATCGGCGGGACGGCCATGAATTTCTTTCCGATGCGCAGCAAAAAGGGGCACATTGTGCCCTCGTCCGGCGCATTGATAAAAATTTATCGCTGCCCCAGTTAGGGGTTCCCGATGTTTTTGAAGCGGCTAAAAAAATCGCCAAGCTCCATCGAAAAAATTACACGACCATCGCGATTACGGGAAGCTACGGCAAAACCTCAACCAAAGACATGTTGAAACTATTGCTCGGCGAAAAAGCCTACGCGACGGCGGACAACCTCAACAATGAACTCGGCGTCACACTTTCGCTGAGCCGAATAAACGGAGAGCAATTCGCCATCATCGAAGGAGGCATTAACCATCCCGGCGAAATGGATCGCATTGACCATTTAATCGAACCAAATATCTCTCTGACGACTGGGATCACATTCACACATGTGAGTAACTTTCAGAATTTTGAACAACTTGTCAACGAAAAATGCAAAATATTGCAAAATACACTGGCACGAAATGGAATGGGTATTATTCCCGAAAGCTGTTTGAAATATATGCCCTTTCAGGAGCTTGCCCCCCGGTGCACGGTAATTGGTCGGGGAAAAAATTTAAAACGCTTCAAAAGTTTCACACGCTTTCACTTGGAGGGGGAGCACAGAATCGTTCTCGAGGGAAGGTATTTTAAAAAGGCTTCCTTTGGGCTTCCCGAAATGAGTTTGGGGCAGGTGGAGAACTTTGCAAATGGAGCTACGGTGGCAAAAATTTTAGGTTTTAGCGATGGAATAATTCGGGAAAGAATTCTCCAATGGAAGCCGGGAAAAATGCGGGGAGAAATATTTGATTTCAATGGCCACGCGGTTTATTTGGACAGTTACAATGCGAATCCGGTGGCGATGAAAAATGCGCTGATCCACTTCGACAAAAAATATACCGGAAACAATACCTACGTGCTCGGAGGCATGCGGGAGTTGGGCGAATTTTCGGAAAACTGTCACCGGAGGCTCGCGGAATACTTTCTGGAAAAAGAAAGGGGACTTATTATTGCGGTTGGGGCGGAAATGAAGGTTTTTTGCAAAATATTGCGTGCGAAAAATAGAAAACTTAATGTCTCACTCTTCGAAGACGTACAGACAGCGCGGGAATTTTTTCACAAAAGGTACCGGGGGAAAATTTTCATCAAGGGGAGCCAATTCTACCGCCTATGGGAGATTTTAGAAGAATTAGAGGAATAAAATGGGAGATTTTAGGGGAATTAAAAAATGGGAAAGTTGGATTTACGCCAATCTTTCCAATGGTTAAATTTTTTTAGAAAATGCATTGACAAGTTATAAAGAAAATGCATGGTTCTAAGCTGATATAGTATATTTTTACTTTTTCAATTTAAAAAAATGAAGGTTATGAAGGAAAGAAATAGAAAAATGGATTCGTTTATAAATCGTCGAGATTTATTGTCAGTTTTAGGGTTGGGTTTTACGCTTTTGGGGGCGTCGGCTATTCATGGA
>JAIRYA010000008.1 GCA_031268005.1 Puniceicoccales bacterium
CAAATGTCAATGCGAAAGACAATGACGGCGAAACGCCATTGGACACAGCCCGCACAATGAATGATAATGAGGAAATTATAGGGATACTATTGCAGGCGTCTTCCCATTAATTTAATAAAAAAGAGACTATTTGCGTAAATTAAAAAAAATAACTGACATAATTTTAATAATAGTAAGATTTTTATTTACTGAAACTTTCATCGGATGCCGATTGGGTTTGCTAATTTTTATTTGAAAGTCATTTGGGCAATTGAAGTAAAGAAACGAACTCAACTGCATCTAAAGATTGAAATGAACTAATCCAACGGATGAAGAATTAAAAAGAAATAATTGACATAATTTTAATATTTCAAACCATTGAAGCGTGATAGATTGCAAACAATTTTTAATGGGAAATGTTCTCGCCAGTTTGTGTATTTTCGGGACGGCAAATGCTTCCGAAGGAGAAAATAAGGCGGAGGATGTGAATCAGTCGAGTGGAACAAAAGTGTCGAATTCCGATGATATCTTGGATCAAGTCATATCTAAGATCTTCTTTGATTCGAGTGTAAGGGTAGAAAAAAGGTTAGAAATACTAAAAGCATTAGCGGAACAAAAAACTTTTGATGTAAATTTTAAATACCGTGGCGATTCGCTGTTACATTTAGCTTCCATGGACAACGACACCTTACTCCTACTGCAATACTTGCTGAACAGGGGAGCGGATATGGAAATAGTGAACCGCGAGGGATACACTCCACTATTCAATGCAATAATGGAAGAAAATAGGGAAGCGGTACGCCTACTAATAGACAATGGAGCCAATGTAAACGCCAAGACTCTCAAATACGGTTCAAATCCACTGCATGTTGCAGTTCTTTCCGACTCTCCAGAAATCGTAGGGATGCTCATCGATGGAGGAACGGATGTCAATGCGAAAGACAATGACGGCGAAACGCCATTGGACTTAGTTTGCAAAATAAATGATAATAAGGAAATCATAGACCTACTATTGCAGGCGTCTTCCCATTAATTTAATAAATTTTTATCGATCAAGGGTTAAATTTGTTAATTTTTATCTAAAAATCATTTTTAATTCAAAATTTTAGCTGTGCTTCCACGAGAAGAAAAGAAAGATCTTTGTCAGTTTAAAAGAATTGATAAAGGGAATCTGTTACTTGATGTAAGTAAATTTACAGCTACAATAGATGCATGCTATGACAATCCGAAAAAAACCGATGATCTAAAAATCAAAAACAAAAAGGAAAACGAAAAAGCCATAGATCATCAGACAAAATACCACATTGCTAATCACGCCGTTGATTGTACGAAGCAATTACAGCAGAAGGAGAGGATTCCTTTACGCAAAGAAATAATGAAAGCAAGAAAAAAAAATCTTGAGAGAAAACAACGGGACCAACTTCATAGAAAAGTCAGAATAAGCTACTCGTACTGAGAAAATAGCGTGAATCAAAAAAATAATTGACACGATTTTAATGATGTAAATTGTAGGGACAGGATGGGTTTTAGACAATTGTTGATGGGTGTTGTTTTGGTAAATTTATGCTTTCCAGCGATGGGGAGTACACTAAGCGAAAGTGAATCCGAAAGCTCTGAATTTGAAAGTTTTGAATCGGAAAGTAAGTCGGATCCATTGAGTGATGAGAATGCAATAAGGGGAAAGGATGTTACGCTTACTTTAAGGGGTTTGTTCGATTATATCTTGAATCAGCAGTTATCTAGGGTCTTCTTTGATTTGAAGATAACGGCGGAAGAAAGGCTGGAAATTATAAAAACATTAGTCGAAGAAAAAAAGCTTAGTGTAAATTTTAGGCACAGGGGCAATACGCTATTACATTTAGCCGCCATGGACGACAACACCTCACTCCTACTGCAATACCTATTGGACAAGGGAGCAGATATGGAAATATTGGACTGCAATGGATACACTCCACTAGCCTGTGCAGCAATTGATGGAAACGTGAAAGCGGCACGCCTATTAATAGATAATGGAGCCCATGTAAACGTCACGATCAAAGATAATCTGACCCCATTGCATCTCGCCGTCACTGCCAATTCTCCCGAAATCGTACAAATACTCATCCATGGAGAAGCAAACGTCGATGCAAAAGACAAAAACGGTTCAACGGCATTGCATTTTGCCGTCACTGCTAATTCTCCAGAAATGGTACAAATGCTCATCCATGGAGGAGCAAACGTCGATGCCCAGGACAATGACAATTTGACTCCATTGCATTTCGCCGTTGACGCTAATTCTCCCGAAATCGTACAAATACTCATCCATGGAGGGGCAAACGTCGATGCCCAGGATAAAAACAATTCGAGACCATTGCATCTCGCCGTCGCCGTTAATTTCCCCGAAATCGTACAAATGCTCATCCATGGGGGAGCGGACATTGCTGCACAAGGCAAACACGGCAAAACGCCATTGGACATAGCCTGCGAAAGGAAGAACGGAACAATCGTAGAAATATTGCTGAAAGCGTCTTCCCATTAATCTACTAAGTTCGTAGATCTAAAAATGATTTAAAATGCATAGCTGAGAGCACAAAAATTAAAACCCATTTCATATGATGGGTTTTTCGTTGCACAGAACTATGAAAATGTCAAGGAAAAATTTAAATTATTGAAATTTTCGCTAACACTTCTTGACAAAAGCGATACATTCGCCTAGTTTCCACCCCATGTTAGGCGGAAAAATAATGCGAAAGCCAATATTACCCATTCTGCTTTTGAGTTTTTTGACCATTTTACTATTGATGTTCCCCGATTTTATCTTTGCCGCCATCAATGATACTTTTAAAATTTCCCGGGATTGGAAGGCTATTTTATTTCTCATACCCCTGAGCGTGGGACTGGTTTTATCGCCCGCCTGGTTTGCTGTGCTCACACTCCTTTTTTTTAGCTGCATGCAGGTCGCGCAATTCATCCACTGCGCCTATTTTGGCGTTCAATTATCCCCCTTTGCGCTCCATTTCATGCAGAAAGAAATGGGCGACGTCGGAACGGAAATCGCATTTTTCTGGAAAGACTACGGCTACGTTATCCCCATGGTCTTTATTCCCTTTTTTCTAATATATTTTTTAAATAGAAAATCCGTTGTCAAAAAAACTTGGATCGGAATTCTAATCATTTCCTGTATTTTTGGAAGTATCGGTAAACGTTTATGCACCGATGCCTCCCAACGTTTTACGCCCAATTCACGGCGTATCACGCTCTATAATTCTTTAAAAGCATTTTTTGGTTATTTTATCATTAAATATCGCCACTACGACTTCAATAAAACTTACCAACCCTATGCCGTCGAAAAAAATCAATTCTTTGAACGGGAAAGTCCCATTAACATCGTCTATATTATCGGTGAAAGTTGTAATTATCGCCACATGTCCCTATTTGGATATGGGAGAAATGACACGACGCCCCGCCTAAAATCATTGGCACAAAACAATGATAATTTTATTTTTCAGGTGGGCATATCCGGTGCCAATTCTACACTTTCTTCCGTGAAATTTATCACCAATGCGATCTACGAGCCCGATAATTTGAAACAGACGAGCCTCGAGACGACCAATCTTTTCAAACTCGCCAAACAAAACAATTTCAAAACTTTTTATCTATCGATGCAATGCGATACACTACTCGCAGCCATTGGGGGGGCACCCCATATGGATCAAATTGTAACAAAGGAAACGGATCCCATCCAAATTCGACTGAAAAAAGACCTCTACCTTTTAAAACTTATTCAAAAGCAAACTTTTTCAGAGAAAAATTTTATCGTTTTACATCAAAGCAGCGTGCATTCCCCCTATGAATTGACCTACGGTCAAGGCTACAAAGCTCCCCGCATTTTTTTCGGAAACCCCCAGAAAATCCTCGACGACTACGACAATGCCATGCTTTACAATGACTTTCTGATTAGTCAAATATTTGAATTTTTCAATGGGAGCAAGGACCCGTTTTACATCGTTTGGGCATCGGATCACAACGAATTACTCGGTGAGAATGGCATGTATGGCCATGGATCTGGCTGCCTAGTTCCCGAAGTGACGCAAATCCCCGTTATCGTGCAAAGTAACGATCCTTTATTTTTAAAAAAAATCAACAATACTTTTGCGATTACCCACTACGAAATCGCTAAATTTCTCGCCGAACAAATTGGCTTCGACATCATTAACCCAAATGAAGAAGAAAAGGTTTTCTACAGCAATGGCATCGACTACAATGGCAAATTGGGTTATATCCGAGTTACAAAAGATTCACTCACGAAAACTATAAAGTATGAACCCTCCCCATGCATTAATTAAAAGAATGGTAATGGAAAAATTGGGCAGGAAAAAAAATACTAATCCGTTGGTTAATTGAGGTTTTTCCTAAAATTTTACAAGGGGGTGCAGACTCTTTAATCTCTTTCTGCCAAAACCCAAAATACAATAAAGATGACTGAAAACGTTCTAAAAACACATTTTCAAGGGCAAAATTTCTATGATTTTTAAACCCAAGCTTTAAAATATGCGGCGCAAATGGCGAAAAAGGGGAGATGGAAGTCTTGGTTTTTTACGATCTTCAGCCGTTTTTTTTAAGTTTAATATGATTTTTTTGTAATTTTTTCTTTTTTTTAAAAGAATCAAGAAAAAGCCTTTATAGCCGATTTGAAAATTTACTTTCCAGAAGAGTAACACAGAAATAGAAGAATTAATCGCAGAAGCAAAGTAAAAACACGGCCAACAGTAGGCCAACCCCACCGCCAAACCCAAACTTCCCAAACCAAGGTTACGGCCCATTGCAGTGGCCAAGTTACCGAAGTTACAGCATGGGAAGGAATGAAGAACTTGACAATATAAAAAATCGAAGCAAGACTGAGGGGCAGTGGGTGGGAGTAGTGTCGCGTCTAGCGGCCGGGTTATCCGGGACAAAGCCAATTCTCAAACTAAGATTACAGCCAAAAGGAAAGACTTGCCCCCCCCCAATCAAAGATGAAAAGCAGTTGGTGAGAGTAGCATTGCGTCTGGCAACCGGAATTTTTTATATTTATTTTTACATTCAAGTGCGGACACTTGTTCCGCTTTTCCCATTAAAATAACTTTTTGTACTCAGTTTTGACTATTTACTTCGCCTTTGCCTATCTAAAAAATCTCTGAGAATATCTTTATTCTAAATATTGGCTTCAAATTTCA
Organism: Puniceicoccales bacterium; assembly: GCA_031268005.1. Classification (GTDB taxonomy): domain Bacteria; phylum Verrucomicrobiota; class Verrucomicrobiia; order Opitutales; family LL51; genus LL51. The sequence goes on from JAIRYA010000008.1 coordinate 5,175, forward strand.
CGAATCAACCAAAGAAATAACCTCTTGCTTTTTAAGACATTCGACAAAAATAGCCAACTGATCCCCCGTAATTTTTCCTTCCCCCACATAATCATTGCCCATTTCTTCCACCAGATTCCTCGGCAACAATTGTCCGCTCTTCTTGATCTGCTTCACCGCCGGTGGGGATATTTTTTGAAAATCAAAATCAATAAAACTATTCAGCAAGCTTTTTAATTTTTCTTTCAGTTCCACGCGTTTCAGTTCGTCGCCATAGCCGTCCACCTCCTCCTCTTCTTTGACGTACTCCTCCCGTTTCTTGGGGTCTAGGCCGATGTATTCCAACTGGCGGAGAACTTGCTCCATTCGCATGGGCATGCCGAGATCCCTGCAGCGCCCAATTTCTCCCCCATCGAAGCGATCGGAATATTTTATGATATAATACCACCACTCCAAATCGGACAGCCTTCTCTCCACGGGAAATTTGAGCTCTCCGATGCCCTTCCCCTTGAGTTCCACCTGGATCAAATGAATCCCCCTCACCGTTTCATAGGGGAGAAGTTGACCATTTTGCCCCGCTTTTAGGGAAAATTTATTGATCATTTCGTAGTA
>JAIRYA010000001.1 GCA_031268005.1 Puniceicoccales bacterium
CGACGACTTCGAAACGTCTGCCTTCCTATCTAATGGCGACAAAACCTTTAATTCTATCCCCGTCGAAGACTTTTTAATTAAATGATCAATCTCGGGAAAGATCAGAGGCGACGACTTCGAAACGTCTGCCTTCTCCTCTAACGGCAGCAAAGCTTTTAATTCCATCTTCTCCGTCGAAGGCTTTTCAGTTAAATGACCAATCTTGGAAAGCCACTTTACTAGATTTATTGAATCAAAAATGTCCAAAAACTTATCATCTGGTACTGGAAAATTACTTACGCACTCATATATTTCCATGATTATAAAATCCACTATATTGCAAATCACTTCCTCTATTGCTTCACTTTTTTTATCATTAAAAATAATTTGCTTTTGATTGGCCCAAATAATGATAGACGTTTGATTCATGCTCTCTTCCATTATTTTATTTAATGATACACAATCTTCCTTTGAATCAGAATCCTTGAAAAAAGATTTCATTGACCTAAGCAATTCCTCAAATTTTTTTACTTCATCCGCATCGATTTTATCTTTTTTTGCTTTTTCTATTAGTTCTTCTATTAGCACTTCGTATATATTTTTTCGACTTTCTTCTGATTTGAATTTTAAAGGAATAAAGGAATCTAGTGTTTCTCCTTTTTCCTTAATTTGATCAAAAATTTTATCAAATGTAGCCTTAAGATCTTCTATATCTTTATCTTCATCAACTTTAGCCGAAAGTTTTTTCAAAATTTCAGAAAAGGAAGCCTTAGAAGAATCAGAAGCCTCAAAAATCATAGAAGAAGAAAAGGCAGAAGTACTAGGGGCAGAAGTATCAGGAATAGAGGGAACTTCATCTGCCTTTTTTGGAAAAATAACATCTGACAATAATTTAATAAATTTCTCTCCTTTATTTCCCATATTAACTTCAAAGCTCGAAAATTGAAAATCTTTACCATTTATTAAGCAGGCCTTTGCCGCCAAGACTATAAAATCCACAATGATCCTCGCCAAATTTTCCCTATTCTCATCCTTTCCATTTAGGAGTAAAACGAATTTTTGCGTCTTTTCTGCCTTAACCTTCCCAATATCTGAAATATCATCCAGAATCAAATTCAGATCCAATTTTAGATCCAATTTTTCTTTCATTAGTTCGCCAAATTTACTGTTTTCTCCCTGCAAGACCAAAAGTCGCCTAATAAGTTCCCGCAATTTTACTTTCTCATTTTTTTTTAAATTCTTCATATTTTTTTCTATCGTTTGGCATATTACGAGTCGAGATTCTTCTTTTTCCGATATTTCTTCAAAGGCTTTACGAATTCGTTCATTTGGGTCCTTTTTTAAACTATTTTTCCTGGAAGTATCAGCTGCTAAACTTTGCTTCTCCAATGCGGATAACACCTCCTTATACAAATTTTTTAAATCTCCTTTTTCGTTCAATTCCAATGAAATTGGCTTCTCCACTGCTCGCAACGTAGATTCGAACATCACCGTATTTGTTAGGCATCCTAGCAATAAATAACTTGAAAATAAACTCGAAAATATTTTTTTCTTCATACCTTAAAGGGTCTGTTTTTTTTCGAAACCTGTCAAGCTTTTTTTGAAAAATAAAATAATTTTGTTTTTTTAGTTTCTTTTTTCTGCGGCTCCTTCAAAGGAAGCTAAAAAAAACAGAAAGAAAACGGAAAGACACATAGGGGAACAAAAATATGAAAAAGCTTAGAAAAAAAGAAAACAAAAAGACATACTTGGAAGCAAAAAAAACACAAAAAGCTAAAACAAAAAGAGAGTCCTTGAAAATTTCCAAGAACTCTTCGCGTTTAATATTCCCAAAGGATGCGCTAGTACACAAATAAACAGCAAAGGAATATCCTATAATTTTAATTTAATTTCTTTTGTTTTTCAATCTTTTGGTGACCTCCTTTGCCTGTTTTCTATGCTTTCTAGCGACTTTTCCATATTTTTCCCTAATTTTTTTTCTCCGCAAATTCCTACGGCGATTCGTAGGTTTCCTTCGATTTACGCGTTTCCTTCGATTCATACGTCCCCTTCGATTGGCACGTCCCCTTCGATTGGCACGTCCTCTTCTTTTTTTATTATTATTTTTATTATTATTTTTCCGCTTTGCCGTAGAAAAACGATTACTTGAAAAAGAAGCGGGAGAGGGACTTGCCGGTATGGTCACCGCGGGAAAAAAAGTTGGTGGTACCGCGGCAGGAAGAGGAGAACTCTCCGATTTACCTACTGCAGGAGGAGAACTCTCCGATTTACCTACTGCGAGAGGAGAACTCTCCGATTTACCTACTGCGAGAGGAGAACTCTCCGATTTACCTACTGCAGGAGGAGAACTCTCTGATTTACCTACTACAGGAGGAGAACTCTCCGGTTTACCTACTGCGAGAGGAGAACTCTCCGGTTTACCTACTGCGAGAGGAGAACTCTCCGGTTTACTTGCCACGGGAGAAAGATTGGGATTTATTCCATTATGTAAAAATGCTTGCGATAATTTCAAAAAAAATTCAGAGTCCGCATTCATATTTTTTAGTAAATTTAATTTACCCCCCCTTTCTCTTTGCTTGAGTTCTAGCGTCAGTAAAAGCACATCTTCAATGATACATGCTAAGTTTTCCTTTGATTGAACATTTCCTGTTTCCAGAAAATCCTTAGAATAGCGATCAAATTCTTCAAGTTTAGCTTCCATCGCTTCTTTTGAGACAGGCACTCGAGGATCTTTTAAGTTTAGATTCGCTTTTTCATTCTGCCTATTACATTTGAGAAGAAAATCATGAATATTTTTTAATGCCTGAAATAAATTATTCCATTCCGAACTCGGCGATTCTTTCGACCGAGCTTCCATTATTCCAAAGGAAGTATTTCGCAATTGTTGGGAAAGAAAATTCATGGCCTCTCTGACTGTTTTCAAGCCACGATCTCCTGCTTTGATTTTTTTACCTCTTGCTCTCAGTGCTTTCAAAAATCCTTGATAAAAAATTCTAACTTTATTTAACTGCGGCGCATCCATAGACTCCACAGCTGACATAGCAACAGAAGAAGCAGGCATAGCAGCAATCATAGTCGCATTTAAAGAAAACTTCCCATAGGCTACGCACATGAACAACAAATAATTTGAAAATGATTTTTGTCTCATAGTGAATACAACTCTCTTACGATTTTCGAAATTTGTCAAGTTCTTCTGCAAAAAAAAATGAAATAATTTTACTTTTTTTCAAGAAATGCTTGTTTTTGATTTTTTTTGCTATGGTTCTACAAAGGAAAGATTTAACATAAAAGAAAAAGACAGAAGAACACTGAGGAAACAAAATACGGGAAAGCTTAGAAAAAAAGAGAACAGCAAGACATAGATGGAAGCAAAATTTTGATTTTCTTACATGTCTCTATTAACCATATCTTTTTCATATATCTTTATTTCAACCTCGTTAGTATTGAAATACAAAAAAAATCCCACTTAATTCAGTATGCATATCCCGAAAAATAGCTAAATCGCCGCCGTAATATTTTTTACAATTTCCACATCGCTGAAGGGAATTTTTTTATCACCGATTTGCTGATAAGTTTCATGGCCTTTACCGGCAATGAGGACAATATCCCTATTCCGAGCTTCCCTAAGGGCAAATTCTATGGCCCGGGCTCGACTTGATTCGAAAATAACATGGCTTTTTGAATTTATTCCCGCTTTCATATCCTCAAAAATGGCTTCCGTTTTTTCATGGCGAGAATTATCCGAAGTCGCGATGATGAGATCCGAAAAATGGCAAGCAACTTCCATCATTTTCGGTCGCTTTGACCTATCGCGCCCCCCTCCGCAGCCAAAAATGGTTATGATATTATTGTGTTTTATTTTTTGCAAATTCTCTAGAACTCGGCGCAAACCGTCCTCCGTATGCGCATAGTCGATAAAAACCATACTCCCTCGATCACTAACGATTCTCTGTAATCGCCCGGAAACACCGGAAAAAGTCACCAATTTCGCTACGATCTCGTCGAGGGATTGCCCACTACTCTCCCCGTGCACAGCCGCAATCGCTGCTAGGGCATTTTCCACGTTGTGTTGCCCGATTACTGGCAAGCGGCAATTATATTTTTTTTCTTCATATTTCAGTGAAAATTTTGTCTCATTTTCGGAAAATTGTAAATCATAGGCGCAATAGTCACTCTTCCTATTTTCAATGCCATAGGTGATACCACCAAATTCTTCGTAAAGTTGCCACCCAAAGGGATCATCTCCATTTAATATATTTAATTTCGGTTTAGTTCCATTTTCACCGGAAAAAAGCTTCCGCTTTGTTAAAAAATAGCGTTCCCGATTGCCATGATAATCCAAATGATCGCTGGTCAAATTCGAAAAAATTGCACCGTCAATGTCCAATCCATAGGCGCGTTTTTGATCCAAAGCGTGGGAACTAACCTCCAACGCCACTGCCGCATTTCTGGGTAAATCGGCCAGCATGGAGTATAGTTCAAGGGCGTTGGGTGTGGTTTGCGATGAAGGTAAAATTTTATCGATCAAATCATAGGCTATGGTCCCAATGAGAGCCGTAGGTCGGTTCAATAAATGCCTCAGTAAATAGGTTATGGTTGTTTTTCCATTCGTTCCCGTAGCGGCGAATAGGGAATGTTGACCGTCTTCAATTTTAAAAAATTGTTTCGCCGCCAAAGCCAGCGCTTGTCTCACATCATCGACGGCGAAAAAGGGACATGAAACACCCCATGCCGCCAATTTATTCCTGGCTTTTATTTCATCCGTTTTTCGAACAACAACCGCAGCGGCACCGCGTCTAATTGCCTGATCGATAAAATCAATTCCATCGAAATGATTCCCGCGAAGTGCGAAAAATATATTTCCCGCTTTGACCTTCCGACTGTCGTCGGCAATTCCCGAAATTGCACAATCGGAGGCAATACTATCTAAAATTTTTTTTAAATCATGCTGCATAAATCACAAAAAAAACCGTACTTTTTATAGGGTACGATTTTTTTATCGGATGCAAAATCTTTTAGCAAAATACTTTATATTCCGCCACAATTTTCACGGGTATCAAAATTTGGCGTTCATCATCCCAAACAATATTTTCGAATTTGGAAATGTATGCCGTTTTAGTTAAAACAGGTTCCTTTTCATCCACCGCCTTGGCCGGCTCCGCCTTTTTAGCTGCCTCCGGTAGTTGCTGCTGGAAATACTTCATTTGGGAAAATAATTTTTCCAGGGCTTCTTGGATTTCCAGCAACAAGCCTATGAATGAATAATCGAGGGACAAATTAAATTGTAAGCGATCATCTTTAGCCTCCAAGCTTGCGCCAATATTTCCACTCTTTTTTGCTAGAGTCGAAGTAATGGCATCCTTCATCTCTTTGAATTCCGGTTCCGTAATTTTCGATAGGACAAAATCAATTATTTTCACTAACTCTGCCTCAAATTTCGCAACTGTCCCTTCGCCAATTCCCCCCACAAAGGATTCCACGTCCACTGTGGGTAACTTTTTAGCAACCGCATTGTCAATCATAGCCTTTAGATTATCAACTGAATCGGAGCCCAATACCTGCCCATTGACGAAGGCCGCATACCACGTCTCTTTGGGCCGTATAAAAAATGCTTCCGATTTCTTTGGCACCAGAGTTTCCATGAAATGGGGATCGATTTCCGGTCTATCGCTGAACTCATATATTTTATATTCCTTATACTCACACAGGGGATGGTATTGGCAGTTAAATTTAAAAATTTCTTTGTCTTTGTTAGCGTCTAAGGCAAGAGGATTCGCAATGGACAATATTTCGTTTAAAAATTTTTGAAAATTATCCATTCCCAAAACATAGGATTCTATATATTGTTCAAATGTAAGTTGCCCCGAAATTTTATGGCCAAAGGAAACAATATGTTCCCCCTGAAAGCTGTGGGCTAGGCATAGTAACGCTTCATTGGGAGATGGGATTTTCCTCAGAATGTCCCAAATTTTTTTAAAAAATACGGATTCACTCCTATTACATTGTTCAATTATTTTAACCGCGAATGGGTCTAGAGCATCCAACATCCAGCTAAGATTTTGTAGGAACATTACCATGGCGGCATCCTTTGCCTCAATGTATTCGCCTATGCTCGGTTTTTTATAATTCTCGCCTTTCAATTTGGAACAAAATGAAAAAATCTTATCAAAAATAGCTGCCGCATAAATATCCATCCCCGTTGAACGTATTTGAATGCCAATTTTAATTTCTTTAACGGAATCCTTTAGGTCTTTCCCGATGAGTGATTGAAAAAATGAATCATGCTTTCCTTTCGCTAACTCCAAGATCCCCGAATTTTTAATCGTAAATTCAATCTGCCCCGAATCGATGGGCTGTTTTGTAAACTCTAGCAATGATTTTAGCAAATCCTTATCTCCAGTGACAAGGTCGAAATTTTCCTTTTTTTCCGTGAAAATTTCATAGGCACTGCCTTCCTCGAAGGGCATTTTTTCCTTTGTAAGGAAGTTCTTCAAAGTTTTATTTTCCTCAGAAATTTGAGCGACGATGCATAAAAAATTTTCAAAAAAGAATAGGGCAACATTTGCTCCTTTTTTAAGCGCACTGCAATTTTTTCCGACCATTGGCAGCATTGCAAGTAAAAAAAAGTTTGCGCTATCATTATCCAAACCAAACAGGTTAAGCAAATTTTGGTTATTCAAAATTTCATCAATATCTTTAATTTTTACGGCAGCCAATGGCACTTTGTTAAAAGTTTTAACCGGACTATCCTTTCCGGGGATTAAAGGATCTCCAGGGACCGCCCTATCCAATAGTGGTTTTTCTTCAACATTTTGCGTTTTGGCAACAACCGTATCCCGATAAAACATGGAATCTTGCTCCATGGCATTCCCAAAACAAGTCCCAAAATAGGGCAACATTCCTAAGAGATAAATACTATTTTTCATAAATATCCACCAACCTATTTATCTTTTTTGCAAATGCAATCACATTTTATTCGCAGATAGCCATACACTAATTCCACGCAAATGGCAAAATAAAATAGATTAAAAGGATGGAAAAAGGGTTTAGAAAAGGAAAAACTTCCACCCCATTGTTTTTTTATGTCGTCTTTCCAAGAATTTCGAAACGCGATGCCCATCCTTTCCTGCCTTTTGGAAGGATTACATTTTGTCGAGTTTTTCTATGAATACTATCCGCCACTTACCCATTCCTTTTGCTTTCCCTATTTAAAAATAACCTAAAAAGTCGCTTGACTTGGGAAAGTAATATTCATAAGTGTAGAAAATCGTAAGTTATGGCCGAAAAATCAGTAGAACAGAGAGTTAGAGAAGTAATCGTAAATTCGCTTAACGTGAGTGAGGAAAAAGTGACCGATGAGGCGTCATTTTTGGATGATTTAGGGGCGGATTCTTTGGGAACCGTTGAACTAATGATGGCATTTGAGGACGAATTTGAAAACGAAATCGAAGGAGGAATTCCCGAGGCAGATGCCGAAAAATTACTCACCGTGAAAGATGTTACCGAATATATTAAGAGTCGCATTGCATAGCACTTGCATATGTTTGAGTTGCGTCGTGTTGTTGTCACGGGCTTAGGAAGTGTAACTTCTTTGGGTAGCGACGTCCCCTCTTTTTGGGGCAGTATTATTGCCGGAAAGAGTGGAATTGCGCGAATTACTTCCTTTGATCCAACATTCTATCCTTGCCAAATCGGTGCGGAAATTACGGATTTTAATCCCATAAACTATATGGATATAAGGGATGCGAAGCGTAGCGATCGCTTCGTCCATTTTGCCGTAGCGGCGACGAAGGATGCGATTCGCGATGCTGCCTTTGACCTAAAGAAATTTGACCCCTATCGCGTCGGTGTCATTGTGGCATCCGGCATCGGTGGGATCGATACCATTCAGAAACAGACCGCACGTTTTTTTAATCTGGGGCCTTTGAAAGTATCGCCCTTTATGATTCCTTCTCTGATTTGCAATATGGCGTCTGGGGTTATCGCAATTCAACAGGGGTTTAAGGGGCCAAATTTTTCGACGGTAACGGCTTGCGCTTCCAGTTCCCATGCGATCGGTGAAGCCTTCCATATTCTACAACTGGGGAAGGCGGATGCCATTTTCGCGGGAGGAAGTGAGGCGGCACTGGCGAGTTTAAGTTTTGCGGGATTTTGCATGATGAAGGCAATGTCGACGCATTTCAACGATGAACCGGAGCAGGCGAGTCGACCCTTCGACAAAAAGCGCGACGGATTTGTGATGGGCGAAGGTTCGGGGATGGTATTGCTCGAAACTTTGGAGAGCGCATTGGCGCGAAAGGCGAAAATTTATTGTGAAGTCATTGCCTATGCGGCGAGCTGCGATGCCCATCACATTACCAGTCCGGATCCCGAAGGAAATGGTTTGGCAAATTGTCTGGAAAATCTTTTGCGAGAATCGAAGCTGAGGGCGTCGGAGGTGGATTACATCAATGCCCATGGGACTTCGACGGAAATGAATGACAAGTTTGAAACGCTGGCAATTAAAAAAGTTTTCAAAGAAAATACCGCACACCTAAAAATCAGCTCGACAAAGAGTATGACGGGCCATTTATTGGGTGCGGCGGGTGGGATTGAAGCGATTATCTGTGCCAAAGCGATTGAAACGGGCATCATTCCACCGACGATCAACTATGAAAATCCCGATGGGGAGTGTGACTTGGATTACGTTCCCAACAAGGCAATTCGCCGCAGCGTCGACGTGGCAATCAGCGAAAATCTTGGTTTCGGTGGACACAATGCGGCACTAATGTTTAAAAAATATCCATGATTATTCGCCTGTTGCTCCCCGTCATGGGATATTTAGTTGCGCGATTACCTCCCCGGTGTGTCGCATTTTTATGCCAATTTTGGGGACGATTTTTCTTTTTATTTTTCCGCAAGCGGCGGTGCATCATGCTTTCCAATCTCGCCCATGCTTTCCCAGACAAAACGCAGGAGGAATGTGAGATACTGGCGCAAAAAAGTTGTTCCCGCATGATTGAGTTGGGACTTCTAGCGGTTGCATTGCCCTATTTTTCGGAGAAGCGCATGCGCCAATCCTTCCAACTGGACGCATCCATCGGGGAATTTTTTAGCGAAAAAGAAAAAAATGACGGGCCCCGCATTGTTTTGCTGCCCCATTTTTCGCAGATGGAGGCAATGACCATTCTTCCACTACTCTGCGAGGGAGCAAAAAAAAGTGAAATCGGTGTCATTTATCGACCCTTTCGAAGCAGGGCATTGGAGCGATGGATACGGGAGACGCGGGAGAGATTTGGGTTAAAACTTTTGTCCAGGGGGAATGGATTTTTGGGGGCAAAAGAAATTTTAAAGCGCAGGGGGATTATCGTCATTCTCTTCGATCAAAATGCCAACGATTGGGGCATTTTATCGACATTTTTTGGATGCATTGCTTCGACAACTCCCCTTCCAGACCTTTTGCATGAGTACTTTCGCTGCCCTATTTACATGCTCATGCCCCAGCGATTGGGAATTTTTCAAGCAAAGTGTTCCATGGAATACCTCCATTGCCATGGCCAAATACTAGAAAAATCTGAAAATCGAGAGCCATCCACCGGCGATAAATATGGCGTTGCAAAGGCGATGAACGGTTGGTTGGAAAAAAAATTATCCTCCAATGGAGACATTTGTTGCGACTGGCTATGGGCTCACAACCGTTGGCATACGCACGATCGAAAACACAATTGGCTTAACCTATCCCAAAAACGCTGTGCCATTGATTTTTCAAAAATAGAGAAAAAGATAAAAATTTTCATTCGCATGCCCAATTGGCTGGGCGATATTCTCATGGCCGCCCCATTTATTAGGGCCGTTCGCCGGGCTCGTCCCGACGCCCAGATCACACTAATCGTACGGGAAAGATTCATTCAATTTTTGGAAAATTTGTGTCTCGCGGATTGCATTTTGCCGATAAAAGAAAAAAATCACCCTAAAAAATATTATCCGAGGACCTATTACCAACAGTTGCTCGCATACCGTCGATTGAAACCCGACTTTTGCATACGGCTCACGAATCATTCCCTAAGCGGCGACATCGAAGTTTTATTTTTGAATGCAAGGCATACCTTTTCCCAACAATTTTTGGGTAAAAAATGTCCCTGGTTTTCTGAAAAAATTACCATGAGTCGCGATGGGCCAGGCGTTCACCAGGTGAAAAATTTGCAATTTTTTGCCGAACAAATGGGCTACCGGGGAGATTGGGATCTCAAACCAATCCATTTAAAAATCGAAAAATTAAATGCAATTGGATTGATCTGTGGCAGCGAAAATAACCCGAAAAAACGCTGGCCCACCCAACATTGGATCGGCCTCATTGAAATACTTCTCCGGCAAACAACTGCTCATATCATTCTCTTCGGAACGGGCAATGATGTAGCCATTAGCCAGGAAATTAAGCGGGCCTTTCCCCATGAAAATCGCCTCATTGATCGCACGGGAAAAACCAATCTCTTTGAATTTTTTCGTGAAATTGCAACCTGCAGATTCGCCATCGGCAACGACACGGGGGGCGTTCATCTATCAAATTTTTTGGGAATTACGACGGTTGTTCTATTCGGCCCGACCAATCCGCATAAAACTCGCCCCTTCTTCGACGCTCCCGTTCACATCATTCCATCGCCGGATCGGGAAAATTTTGCAGCATTGGTGCCCAATTTTGTCGCGGAAATGCTCTCAAATCTAAATTTATTTTCATCTCCATAATTATTATTTAAAATTTATTGACATTTTGTATTTATTTCATAGGCTTCACCTTAAGGATGTGGATATGTCTAAGGAATTAATGGTACAGATTGTTAATGATTTTGGCCAAGAAATTGGCACACAATTGGATGTGGATGATGAGGCTTATTGCTGCCTAGCGGTAGGCGAAGAATTTCAAATTCATTTGAAGTTTAATGAGCACTTCGATGGAATGATTCTTTACGCCGAACTCGGCGAAGTTCCCAGCATCGGAAAAAAAGAAATTCTACGCCACTATGTCATGCAAAATGGTAGTATCGATTCGGATAATTTGGCTTTTTCCTTTGACGATGAAAGCAAACAACTCGGGATGGCATGCCTACTGCCAAAGACATTTATGAATTTGGACAATTTTAAAAAACTTCTCGAAAAATTAATCACACGCCACGAAAAAGAACACGAAGACATGGGGCGTTTCTTGCAGGGTGATTTGCCAAAGGATGACATAAAGTTTGCCGAAAATAATGGAGCCGGCGGTGAGACGATTCCCGCTGGTGGCATGGATGCTCAGTTTATGCACCTGTAGAGGATTTTATTCTTTTACTTCCAGGAAAAGAGAAAATTTTCGCATATTTTTCCAAAGAATTATTAATAATTTAACCATAAATTTAAAATAAACAGTATGAAAAAGATTCCTATTAAATACCTATTAGCCCTATCGCTGGGGTTGTTATCCACTACAATTTTCGCCACAACTGAAAATCAAAGTGAGGCTAGTGAAACTAAAATGAAGCAACCAACGGATGAAGAGGTCGCATCGTTGACGAATCAACTCATAGAGCTCATTGATCAAAATTCGCAGGATTTCGAAAAATTCAGGGAAGTGATTGAATCCGGCGCCGATGTGAAGGCGAAGGGAAAGAATGGGTTTACGGCATTGCACAGAGCCGCAGAGCACGGCAGAATGGAATTGGTGAATGAACTCGTCAGCCGCAAGGCGGAAATAAATGCAAAAACTAGCCGAGCCGATGTACCATTGCATTTGGCAGTAAAAGGGCAACACGTCGATGTTGTTCAATATTTGATTGGAGAGCATGCGGAGGTAAATGTTAAAAATGGGTCAAAACTAAGTCCATTGCATTTGGCAATTAGAGAAAAAAACATTGAAATTGTAAAAATTCTCATTGAAGGAGGAGCCAACCTGCAAGGGAAAACTTCCTCCAGGGTGCAGACGCCATTGCACCTTGCCGTGAAACTTGAATCCTTTGAGATCGTACAAGCATTAATTGCTGCAAAAGCAAATGTCAATGCGAAAAATGGTTTCAAGGAAACAGCTTTACATTTGGCAATTAGAGGAAATTCCATTGAAATTGTGCAAGCACTAATTGATGCAAATGCAAATTTAAACGAAGTAGATGACCGAAATAGAACACCCTTGCATTTGGCAACGGGGAAAGGTTCCCTTGAAATTGTGCAAGCACTAATTGCTGCAAAAGCAGATTTAAACGCGGCAGATAATCACGGTCAGACGCCTTTGCATCTTGCATTAAAATTCCCCGAAATCGTACAAGCACTAATTGCTGCGGGGGCAAACGTGAATGCGGAAGACAGTCGCGGCCACACGCCATTGGATTATTTACCACCCAATAGCGATGAGATCGAAGCAATGTTCAAAGAGAAGGGAGGGGAGAAGCGTAAACCCTTGGGTGAAAAATTTTTTGACAGAAAAAATGGTGGCCACGGTGGATTTCGTCGCGGTCCTGGAGCTCCGGGAAGGAAAAATCCAGGAAACAGACCCCACGACCCTAGGCATTTTGATCGAAAGGGAAGACCCGCTAGATTCCGCGGCCCTAGACCCGATGAAAGGGATCCAAATGGAGAGCAACGGGGAAGGTTTAAAAATGGTGGCCACGGTGGATTTCGTCGCGGTCCTGGAGCTCCGGGAAGGAAAAATCCAGGAAACAGACCCCATTACCCTGGGCATTTTGATCAAAGGGGAAGACCCGATCGATTCCGCGGCCCTAGACCCGACGAAAGGGATCCAAATGGAAAGCAACGGGGAAGGTTCAAAAATGGTGGCCACGGTGGATTTCGTCGCGGTCCTGGAGCTCCGGGAAGGGAAAATCCAGAAAACAGACCCCACGACCCTGGGCATTTTGATCAAAAAGAAAGACCCGCTGAATCCCACGTTCCTAACCCCGACAAAACGAATTCAAGCGGAGAACAACAGTCCTAGGACCGGTGCCCCACTCCATTGTTTATCTGAGTCTTTGCCTCAAATTTCACGGGGAGGGTTGCTACGCAATTTGCAGGATTCCGTCCTGCAGCCACGGGAAGTCACAGATGCCTTGACCTCTTCCAATCAAAACCAGGGAAAAATTTCCACTGGTTTTGGCCTAAAGGAGAGCACCTTCTTTAAAAGAAGATTCCCATTGGCCTAATTTCTTTGCAATTTTTGTTTTTACTAATATTTTTTTACTCTTTTAATTTCTCCACCCGCATTTTAGAACCTTTAATTTTAATGTAGACAAGGAAGCAATATATTTTTGCTTCGGAAGTGTTGAAAAACACTCGGAGAGGTGGCAGAGTGGTTGATTGTACCTGACTCGAAATCAGGAGTACCGGTAACGGTACCGAGGGTTCGAACCCCTCCCTCTCCGCCAAAAAATGCTATTAATTCCTGATCATGTTGATGATTTCAAGGCATATAATTCCAATTCCCACGATAAATGATCAATGATCCCCCGAGCATCCACTTGTTCGCCGTTGACGGATAATAGCTTTTTTTAAATTTTCCAACCATTTTAATGCCTATGAGGGGCGTATTCGCGATGGAATAAGTTGATAAAGAAAACCTAAATTAGTCAAGGAGACGCATAAAATTCCTAATTCCAATGGGGGATTTTTTGAAAAAATTTATCGAATGCCAAGTTTTCTAAAAAGACTTTCTATGAATTTGATTCTTTCAAAATTGGTTTCCCAAATTTTTTGACTGATATCATCTTTCGAATCGATATCAACATATTCTGGATCCTCAGGTTCCAGCTCAAAACTTACCCCCGACAAAACCGCAATCCCGGAACCAACTTTACAAAGAATAATTGTCGGTAAATTTTCTTCATCCCCGCAAGTCCCTAAAATTTCAACATTTTCAAATTTTTCAGCGTCGACAAAAGCGCCACCGCCGTCATAGTAGCAGAAAAAAGAATCGTTTGCAACTTTTACTTTAGCAACGCGATCAAAATTATAGTCGCAAGGATGTAAAAGAGGACCTCTGGCCATCCCCTGGAAAAATGCTAACTCGTAGAATTTTGTGTACAAATTTGTTTCCATCGTAAACTCTATTTTTTTTGCTCCCAAATACCCTCCCGCGCCAACGCCAAGAAAAATTCCACCATTTTGTACAAAATCTCTGATTTTTTGACAACCTATGACTCCTAATTTTCGATGATACGATACAAAGTCACCCGTAGGAAAAATAAGTATTTGTGCTGTCTTTTCCCAGTTTTTATTACAAATATCGGCGGCGGTAACAATTTTTATATCAAATCGTCCCTTGCAAGCATAGAACAAAATATAATATAATATGGATTCGAAAGATGCTAGGTCAACATCCTCATCCAGATAAATCAAAATATCTTTCCTGGAAGGAACTTCTTCTCTGTGCAAAACGAATTCGCAAATTCCACAACCGAGAAACACAAAAACTAAAATCCATAGTATCTTTTTCATATAATAGATCCTCCCTCTCATTAAATGATCGCAATGTCAAGAAAAAATTTAGATTATCAAAATTTCATCAAAACTTCCCAGCGAAAGCGACGCATAAGGTTTCTAATTCCAATGGGGGATTTTTTTGAAAAAATTTATAGAATGCCAAGTTTTCTAAAAGATTTTCCATAAATTTTATTTTTTCAAAAACCATTGCAATGTCAAGAAAAATTTTAGATTATCAAAATTTCACTAAAATTTCCCAACAAAAGCGACACATAAGGTTTATAGTTCCAATGATAGATTTTCCGGAAAAAATTTATAGAATACCAAGTTTTCTAAAAAGACTTTCTATGAATTCGATTCTTTCAAAATTGGTTTCCCAAATTTTTTGATTGATATCATTTTTCGAATTTTTGGGTTCTACTTCAAAATGTACCCCCGACAAAACTGCAATCCCGGAGCCAACTTTACAAAGAATAATTGCCGGTAAATTTTCTTCATCTCCATAAGTCCCTAAAATTTCAACATTTTCAAATTTTTCAGCGTCAACAAAGGCACAACCGTTTCCATAATAGCAGAAAAAAGAATCGTTTGCAACTTTTACTTTAGCAGCGCAATCGCAATCATAGTCGCAAAGCTGTAAAAGAGGGCCTTTGGCTGTTCCCGGAAAAAATGCTAACTCGTAAGAATCCGTTTGCATTAAAAACTCTATTTTTTTTGCGCCCAAATATCCTCCCGCACAAATTCCGAGAAAAGTTCCCCCATTTTCCACAAAATTTCTGATTTTTTGGCAACCAATACCGCCCAATTCCAAATGATACTGTGAAAAATACCCTCCGGGAAAAATAAGCATTTGCGCTGTTTTTTCCCAATCTTCATTACAAATATCATTGGCGGTAACGATTTTTACATTAAATCGCCCCCTGCAAGCATATTTTAAAATGCAATCCAATGTGAATTCGACACTCATTTTACTGATACCGTCATCCCGATAAATTAAAATATCCTTCCTGGAAGGAACTTCTTCTCTGTGCAAAACGAATTCGCAAATTCCACAACCGAGAAACACAAAAACTAAAATCCATAATACTTTTTTCATATAATGGATCTTC
>JAIRYA010000010.1 GCA_031268005.1 Puniceicoccales bacterium
AATTAATACACGAATAGGCAAATGGCATGGGAGCATCCATGCCATTTTTTTTGATCCATATTTTTGTTTTTCCGGGATTTAATTCTTCTTTGGGAGAATTTTTGGCCCAAATATTTTCCGGATTATGTGTTTCGGATTTCATTTTGTGATTTTTATTACTTTCTTTCTAAGCCTAGGCCATGGAATAATTTTTCCAGCGAGCAAACCTTTTTATTTTTCAATTTAATAGTTGCTAATTTCCTTCGGGTTTTGCGGGGTCGTTTTATTAATTTTATATTATAATATTGTCAATAAATAATTATATTTAAATTTTTTTCTTGAATATTTATAAGAATTTTATAGACTGTAAAAATTATGAAAAATACAAAAAATATCCTATATTTTGTGTCATGTGCTTTACTAGCAGATTCTACGTTATCGGCTAAACTTTTTGGCAATCCTAACCGAAATCATTCCAATTCAAAGCATGCCTGTGCCGGAGTGAAAAAAAACAAATGGTGTGAAAGTGAAGATCAACAATTAATTGATTTAGTAAAAAAATATGGCATAAAAGACTGGGTTTCAATTGCAAAGCACATACCCAATCGCAGACCTAAACAATGCAGGGAACGCTGGCTTAATTTTATCAATCCCTCCAGAAAGATTGGAGTTTGGAGTTCGAAAGAAGATCAAATCTTATTGAACAAAGTTCGAAAAATGGGAAAGAAATGGACTAAAATCGCTGCTTTTCTCCCTGGTAGGACAGATAACGACGTAAAAAATCGATGGTACAATCATTTCTCTAGAAAAAAGAATCAAGATTTTGATTTGCCCGAGTGCGACTTTTCTGATCAATATCCTTCCACTCAAAACCCTAATGGTGATGACCAAGCTTTTGATTTGCCCGAATGCGACTTTTCTAATCAATATCCTTCCCCTCAAAACCCTAATGGTGATGACCAAGCTTTTGATTTGTCCGAGTTCGACTTTTTTGATCAATATCCTTCCCCTCAAAATTTTAATTATGATGACCAAGATTTTGATTTGTCTAGGTGAAGCTTTTTTGATCAATATCCTAGCCAGCGGAACTCTAATGGTGAGGATTAGGGTTTTGATTTAAAAAATAGAATGCAATTTTTCTGCGCTATTTTTTTACCATGCAATTTACCCAATGAATCATTTAAATGCAAATGAGTTTTATATTAAATTTTCATAATTCATGGTAGGAAATTAGTCGATGGGGAGTGCATATTTTACTTCCGTAATCCTCCAGTAAAGTCGGAAGATCCTTTTGAAATCCACAAACTCCGGGGTGACACATGAGTTCAATGGTTAGGGGATGTGTTATCCTATGGGTCGAGAAAAAGTTGAAGCCATTGTAAATATCGGCGAAATGGTCAGGCATTTTTAAGCCTAGAAAATAGGTTTGGATGAAGCGATGAGGAATTCCACGGAATTGCCGCAGCAGACGCCTTAGAATATGACCGCTGAGGGAATAGTTATGGCGTCCAAATTTCGAACGAATTTTTTTGATATTAAATTTTTGACTTAAAAATTTCAAAATGGGAAACATCCATAGATGGGTGTGAACGTGATTGTGGGAATCGAAGTGGCTAATCGGGATTCCATGATCGATGATTCTGGCGACTTGCGCATACCATTCCCCGCGGATCGCACCTATCAGCTGCGGCGTCGGAAGAATAAATTTTTGGAAACGGAACTGGTCGAGGGCGTTGATTAGGCGGTGTTTTTTGAAAATTTCGGCATCCGTTAGGGGTTTAAATTGGGAAAGATTGAGATGGACACCGAAAGAATATTGGGGAAATTGTTTGGCTCCTTGGACAGCATCCATGAAGTGAGGCCCGTTGGCCATCAGAGTGCTGCTGGAAATTTTTCCCAGGGACATGAGTTGAAAAATGGCCTTATTACAGGCTAAAGAGCTTCCGAGGTCATCCGCATTAATAATAATATTTAGCATGAAATTCCCTTGAAATAAAGCTTTAGAGGCTTTAAAATCCTTCGAATATTTTGCTTTATATGATAGATTTCCCACAGCATACGGATCAAATAAATACTCATTCCAATCCCATGAAATGGTTTTTTATGTTTAAAAATTAGGCGCAAAAGGGGATTTAAAAGGCAATGAAATAGTTGCAGTTGAATTTGTTTTTCGAAGGTTTCGCGAAATTTTTGCCAATAAAAAATTCGATCTTCATAGGCTGGAAATTTTCGAATTAGGTTGGAATAGCGAAAAAATCGTCGAATGGAAAAATAGCGGACAAATTGGATATCCGAATCATTTTGTGTAAAATTTCTAAGCGCACATAATTGTTGAACTAAATGTAAGGCTTCTTCGATGCGTTGGGAAAGTTTTTCACTATCTTTTTTTTTCGTGGAACGAAATTGTTGTTCATAGGCTTCCAATTCACTTTTCGGAGGATGGCGGTAGCAATAGCCTTTGTGATTAATTTCGGCACATTTTTTTGAAGCCATCATGGCTTGATGGATGAAAAGGATATCCTCTCCGGAGTGTAATTTTTCGTCAAAGCGAAGATTTTGAAGGGTTGATCGCAAAAATATCCGGCAAACAAAATGTTGGACACTGGGCGTTCGAAAAGGTACCGCTTTCAATTGGAAAATTTTATTGAGATTGGAAGATTTAATGGGTTTTAATTGGTGAGTTTTTTGAAAGTTTGTAACGCCGGCTACGGCAATATCCAACTCAAAATATTCCGCTACTTTTACGAGCGTTTCGAAATAATCCGGAGCGGCAATATCATCCGAATCGATGAAGGAAATATATTTTCCTTGGGCAAAGGAAATCCCTAAATTCCGTGCGACGGCAACGCCAGAATTGTGCTTCAAATTAATGATTTTAATGCGCCGATCTTTGTTCGCATGGGATTTTATTGTATCCAATGACCGATCCGGTGAAGCGTCATTGATGAGGATGAGTTCAAAATCCCTGAGCGTTTGTGCGAGAATACTTTCAATGCATTCCCGTAAAAATTGTTGGGATTTTAGATAGACGGGAACAATAATCGATAGCAGCACGGTGATCTAGAAAATTTTATATGAATAAAAATTGTCAAGAATTATGATAGATAGAAATTTTGCCTGCCCCTAGGGGTTGCTCGATTCGACTGGCCTAAGGGCTGCGCGCCCCTAGGAATCCCCGCCAGGAGACTCGTCTCCTGGACCTTTTATTAAGCCAAATGGCTTTGCAATTTGCAAAGCCATTTGGCAGGGGAATTCTTTTTTAAGTAAGAACCCCCGCGGCTGCGCCGCGGGGCTGAAATCTTTTTTTTAGGAAAATCCTTTGGAAAAATAGAGTTTTTTCAAATAGGACTGACTTCTCCTTGCGAAAACCAGGGAAAAATTTTCCCTAATCACCGCCGAAAGATCGGTGAAGTTTTTTTGGATAAAAAAATTTTTCCATTAAAATTTAAAAAATCTTGACAAATTAAAAATCGGGAAGAAACATATGGGAACATGAATATTAACAGACTCATAAAAATCGGAATCATAGTTTTTCTATCAACTATTTTTTGTCAGAAAACAATGGATGCGCGAAGGCCAAGCCTGAGGAGGTCATCGACGTGGATTATAAGGTACAACAAAAATTACAAATGGAAGAGAAGGAATCGCGCTAGGTATTTGTATGGCTACAATAGAAGATATTATGGAAGGTATTATGGAAGGAGAAAAAGACATCACGCTAGATACCTGACGAACTTCGTAAAAATTCTCAGAATAGGGAAAGGGAATCGCCGTAAATATCCAAAGATTTACAGAAAAAATCGCGGAAAGGGGAAAAGGAATCACCGTAAATATCGAAAGAATCAAAAAAAAAATCGTAGGAAGATGCCGGCAAGTTCCGCGAGGAGTGACCGGCTCTTGAGATCGGTTCCATTCCGTACGCCCATTCCATTGCGATATACCCCGATAGGAGGGTTTCATTGGCCATTGCCTCAAGATTTTAATCGGGATTGTGCCAGCGAAATAAATGATCCTAATATGCATCTGGGGCGTTTGAAAGACTACCAGGGAATTTTTAATTTCTTGAATCAACCGTTTTTTTCGGTCACCCCTGAAACCCCTTTAATGAGGGAATATAATCAATTCTGCGATGATATTGCAAAAGTATTTGAATCAAATCTACGGTACTATGTTTCCTGGAAAGACATCCATCCTCTGAGAAACTTAATTGGACACATTCTCACTGAAAATTGGCGAAGCTATTCGAATGGAAAACTTCCAAATAGAAAGCTTACGCGATATGCTAAAATATTCACTGACCCAACCAATGGCTGGTGGGTCCGCATCAAAAATATAATTCAGACCTGTAAAACTTCAAAGCAGCCATTGCCGGGATTGGCGCATGCATCAATTGGGGATATCGATCGGGCATTTCAGGAATTTAAACGGGAAAATCCGCCACAAGTTAGCGTTTGTCCCAAAGTTTTTATCAGAAAAAGTAATCCAAAAGCCGAAGATTTGCAATCCTTCAAGGGGGTAAGTGATCGGGATACTTGCCCGCGCATGGTAACGCTGGCGAGTCGTGGTTTATCCGTAGAAACGAGCGATCCCTATAAACTCAAAGATGACATTACGGATAAGACTCAAGGTCCTGGGGCCGCTCTAAATTCGCTAGGTGGAATGATTGCTCGCAATGCGGCAGTTGCCTTCCATATGCATCCGGATTCCCTGCTGCCGGTTCTTTATGGAATAGATACACCCATTCCCCGTATGTGTACAAACCTTTTGGAATATTGTAAAAATCATAAATTTGAGACCTATCAATTTACGAATAAGTTTCTCGTCTATGGTTTCGGCTATCTTAGGCCTAGAAATATTGAAACTCTTCCGCAGTTGCAGGCATTGGTGCGTCAAATAGATAATAATATAAGTAAATATGTCCTAGGCATGCAATGGGTGCGCTGCGAATTCGCAAAGGTATGGCAGTTGCAAGTATTTCTCATGGCAGCCGATCTATCACCGAGGCACAGCTTTATCCCAAATGCCGGAGAAAAGCAACAGCGCGCCATATTGTGTAAGAATATATCCAAAACTTTACTGGTTAACCAGTATAAAGCGGTGATTCAATTGGCGTGTATGAGGCAAGAAAAAGTCGTACATCTTACGCGAGTGGGACAGGGCGTGTTTCGAAACGATTCAAGTATAATGATTGACGTATTGGAAGTAGTGCTACGGGAAGCTCAGGGCTATGATGTGCACATATATTTAGAATGGGATAGTTGGCAAGAAGACCTAAACATCGTAAAAGCCAAAAATCCCCACCTTCAATTTAAATGGCAGACACTCTATAAATGACAGGTATTCTCATTAGACGTACTCTGCAAGGGACCCAGTGAACTCTTTTTGCATTCACGATGAGATTATTTGCCCAATGCCTTTGCAATTGGCAAAGGCATTGGACTGAATGAAAGGTTCAAGGGGACGGGTCTTCCGGCGGTGATCCTAGGAGCGCCCTTGAGTAACTGCGCAGCTTTTTAGGTCAGCCCCAGGGCAGGCGAAGGGGCTTTTTATAAAAATTTTTCGCCGAGATCGTTGGCGGTAATTTCACTTTGATCTTTGGGTAAAAGGGCAACGATACTTTCGCAGGTATTTCTCAGCTCACGGATATTTCCTGGCCAGGGATAGCGGGTTAATTTTTCGATGATTTGGGGAGAAATATCAATGTTTTTTTGAATTTCATTTTCACGGCAGAAAAAATCGATATAGTGGCGAAATAGAAGTGGAATATCCTCCAGGCGATCGCGTAGGGGAGGCACTTTCACTTCGATGACATTGAGTCGATAGTAGAGATCTTCTCGAAATGTTCCGCCCTGGACCATTTGCAGGAGATTTTTGTTTGTTGCGGAAATAATGCGCACATCGATCCGAATCGATTCCGATCCTCCGACCCGTTCGAAGGTTTTAGTTTCCAAGAAGCGAAGAAGTTTCACCTGCGTACTGGGATCAATTTCGCCGATTTCATCTAAAAATAAAGTTCCCCCGTTGGCGGCTTCGAAGCGACCCACATGCCTTGCCGTAGCCCCCGTGAATGCGCCCTTTTCGTGGCCAAATAATTCGCTTTCGAGGAGTGTGCTCGACAGCGCCGCGCAATGGACCGCGATCAGCGGCCAATCCTTCCGCCTGCTGCAGTTATGGATGGTTTGCGCAAGGACTTCCTTCCCCGTACCCGTTTCGCCGAATAGGAAGACGTTGGCATTATTATCTGCAATTTTAGCGGCATTTTCCAGCGTGTGTCTAAGGGGGGAATGGGCGCTGCATATGACTCTATTTTCAAGGACAAAGGGGGGGGGATTTGTAGGTGGAGCGGATTTTTCTATTCTATGGGCAATGGCCTGTTTGAGTGTAATTTTCAATTTTTGGACATTGAGTGGTTTGGTCACAAAATCAAATGCGCCACTTTTCATGGCTACGACCGCCGTTTCCACGTCGCCAAAAGCGGTCATGACGACGCAATTAATATTTTTTTGCACGGCAAAGGATACAATGTCTAAACCGGAAGTATTGCCACCGAGGCGGAGATCCGTTAGAATGGCTTGAAAATGTTGCCCTTGCACGCACTGCCGAGCTTCTTCAACGCTCGATGCGATGTAAACGTCAAATTCGGATGATAATAATTTCTTCAACGCCTCGCGCGTGTTCTTTTCGTCGTCGACGACCAATAGGGTGGGCATAGTCATGATTCATCTTCCGTCTCATCTCCATCTTCATCCTCATCTTCTGGATTTTTACAAGATTCCATCACTTTAATCCAAATTTCCCGTAGATCGAAGCAGACAATTAGAGCATCGCGGAAAATAACGTCGATTTTTAGCGTATTTTTTGGGATTTTTTGGATAACTTCCATGGTGAAATTCAGAATCTGTAGCGCATTTTTAAAGTGACAAACCGCCAGAGATTCATCGCCCGCATTCATGCACGAAATCGCGTAGAGGGCATTGCGTTCGCCGCTATTGAGGAGTTGCGCGTAGAGCCAGCAAAGTTTAATATCGGTCATTTTTGAAGACTCCAAATAAATTTCCCAATTTTTGGAGAGAAAATGATAAAGTCCCCGGGTAATCGTTGTGACGGGGTGGGTATGAATGGTATCGGGGGAACCCTTATTGCGAAAAAAATTATCGGGAAAAGTCCCTTCCGTTTCCTTAGCCCAACCCATTTGGAGAGCAATGTGCTCCATGTGGTTAACAATATTTCTTGAAGAGACAAATAAATTTAGGAACAGAGACACCTGTAAATTGGCTTTTTCCAGGTAGAGCTTCCAATCTTTTTCGGACCAGTGATCGTTGAAAAAATCTTCATCGTTAAAGTTATATTCATTTTCAAAATCACCCATTAGGGGCGCAATATAAGACAATCATTCATTTTGACTAGGAATATTTGCATAAAAATAATCGAAGATAGCGGGAATGGCGAAATAATTTTCTATTATTTTTAGCTATTAGCTTAGTTTCCTTCGATGGCTGTGCTAGGGGAACGGGAAGCTTTTAAATTTGAAATAAAAAGCACCGGGGTTAACCCCGGTGCAAAATATTAAAAAACATCGGTCTCCTAATAGAATAAAAATTAGATGGCTGTCAAGCTATTGTGATCGATTTTTCCAAATAAACGTCCTGGATCGTATTTAATAGCTCAACGCCTTCTACCATGGAACGTTGGAAGGCCTTTCGTCCACAGATCAAACCGGAACCGCCAGCCCGTTTATTAATAATTGCGGTTTCTATCGCCTCGTTGAAATCATCCTCTCCGGAAGCACCCCCGGAATTGATCAGTCCCATTCGCCCCATGTAACAGTTTGCCAATTGGTAGCGCGTCAAATCAATGGGATTGTCCGTCGTCAGCTCCGTGTAGACTTTCTCGTGTGTTTTACTGAAATTGAGTGCCCTAAATCCACCGTTGTTTGTCGGTAATTTTTGCTTAATAATATCCGCTTCAATCGTTACGCCGATGTGGTTGGCTTGGCCCGTTAAATCCGCGGACGTGTGGTAATCCTTATCCGCCTTAAATGCCGGATTGCGCAAATAGCACCATAGAATCGTTACCAGGCCTAACTCGTGTGCGAGTTGAAAGGCCTCCGTCGTTTCTTTAATTTGGCGAGTTGATTCTTCCGATCCAAAATAAATCGTTGCACCGATGGCCGCCGCCCCCATTTCGTAGGCCTGCTCCACTTGGCCAAAATAAATTTGATCGAATTTATTGGGATAGGTTAAGAGTTCATTGTGATTTAATTTGACCACAAAAGGAATTTTATGGGCATATCTTCGGCTCATGCTCCCTAGAACGCCCAAGGTCGATGCCACCGCATTGCAACCGCCTTCGATGGCGAGTTTAATGATATTTTCCGGATCAAAATAGATTGGATTGGGTGCGAAACTTGCCGCTGCGGAGTGTTCAATGCCTTGGTCAACGGGTAGGATCGATGTGTAACCGGTGTATCCCAGACGTCCCATGCCCCTAATCCATGCCAAATTATTCAGGACACGCGTGGAGCGATCCGTATGCTCGAAGACACGGTCGATGAAGTCGGGTCCTGGAAGATGAATCGATTCCCTAGAAATCGTTTTACAGTGATGCTCGACGAGTTTAGTCGAATCGCGGTCGATAAAATCCTGAATGCGTTTATTCATACTGAGTGGAGATATAATCAAAAATTTTAATAAACGCAATCATAAACTAGCCGCATTTTTTAGATCCTGGGCTGCGGCGGAAAAATCGCCATTGGATAAAAAAAGAAAAACCTGCTTTTGATGGTTAATTTTTTTGGGAAAGGAAAGCTTGATTGTTTGAATATTAATGGGGTATGCGGAGCAATAATCGATGTCATTTACCAATTTGTGGATATCCAGGGAATGGTTTTTGTTCTTAAAAACCTCCGCAATGTAGACTTCATCACTTCCCACAAAGGCGTTGACGAAACGATCCTGAAAACAGTTGGAGCAAGCCGTATTGCTACGCGGTTCGAAGGCGGTAATGAGTTGGTGTTCCGGAAAAGCTTGCCTAACGGCGCGGATGGTTTCGTTAATGGCGGTGGGATGGTGTGCAAAATCCTCGATAATTACCGTGTTTTGATCATTAAAAATAACCTCTTGGCGTTTTTTGATGCCCTTAAAATTTTGAAAATCAATGTTTAAATTTGGCCCAAAATATTGCCGCGATGCGACGGTGGCTATGGCTACGTTGCGCACATTATGATCGCCGAAAAGGGGACTTTCAATGGAAATTTCCTCCCCATCGCCGGCGAGTGTAAAGGTTGTACCCCGCGTCGTCCGTTGCTCATCTTTGATGATGAAATCGTTGTCTTCATCTTTCCCGACGAAAATCGTTCGGGTCCAAGAAACGGGCAATAGTTCTCGAATGGCCTTGGAATCGCCATTGGCAATGATACAACCATTCAATGGTACGAGCTTGGTGACATGGAAAAATGTTCGCTGAATATCCTGCAAATCGCGGAAGATGTCGACGTGATCGAGTTCGATGTTGTTAATGATAAGAATTTTCGGAGAATAGTGGATAAACTTACTGCGCTTGTCAAAAAACGCCGAATCATACTCATCGCCTTCAATGACAAAGGGGGAATTTTTTTGACCGTAGCAGGCACCGGAAAGAAAATTTAGGGGAGCACCGCCGATAAAATATCCGGGATCGCAACCGTTGATGGACAGCAGATAGCTGATGAGCGTCGTCGTCGTCGTTTTCCCGTGGGTTCCCGTGACGACGATTGCATCGCGATTGGCGATAATTTTTTGGTGAATGAGTTCCGGGAGTGAGCAATAGGGAATTTTTTTGCCATTGAGTAGCCATTCGATTTCTTCGTTGCCGCGCGGAATTACGTTGCCGACGATGACGAGTTCCGGATTGAGTTTTTCGAGCCGTTCTGCGTCGTATCCTTCGTAAATTTCGATGCCATTTTTGGAGAGGAGGTCCGACATTGGTGCATAGATTTTTGTATCACTGCCGCAGATACTGTAACCCTGCGATTGCAATAGAATGGCCAAATTTCCCATGGCCGTTCCGCCAATTCCTAAAAAATAAATCTTCATTTTCCCATCAAGCCTGTATTTATTTCCTAGGAATATCAATTTTATATTTTGTGGAAATAAAAATTTATTCTTTTTAAATATTTTCCACTAACATCATTAGCGAACTAATTCCGCTGCCGATTCCAAGCAGCGCGGTCTTTTCGCGGAGAATATTTTTTTCAACCGCAAGCGATAGAGTCAATGGAAGCGCGACGGAACCCGTATTCCCCAGAAAGGGAAATGTGGAAAAATCCTTTTCCAGATCCAAACCCAGCGCTTGGTAGAGTAGGGCACGGTGCCGTTGGCCGACCTGGTGGCAAATGCTATGGTTAATGTCCCCATTTTTCAGTTGGGTGTGGGCGAGAAATTGTTGCCAATTGTGTTGGGCGAGTTGAACGCCGAGTTTCAGTAGGGCTTCCGAATCCGTTTGCATGGCGAGGGCGTTATCCGCAGTTGTATCGCCCTGGCATAGGGTGCAACCATTGGAATTGGAAAGTGCCGAAACGGCTTTTAATTTGAGTTTATTTTCACCGTTCTCAACCAACGATTCGTGGCAAATGATTGCCGCCACCGCCCCGGAGCCGATGGTTAAATTCGCAAAGTAAGACTTTATTTCCCGGCGCGTGATGGTGCTGTTTTTCCTAAGAAAATCGATGGTATGGTCGAGGAGGGGTTTGCCATTTTCACCGGAAACAATCAGTGCGGAACGAATTTGTCCCGCCTCAATCATCGACGCCACCATCACCATTCCGTTGAGAAATCCGAGGCAGGCATTCGACAGATCCAAAAATAGGGTGTGTTCCGAAAGCTGTAAATCGCGGTGAACGTATGCCGCCGTAGCCGGTTCCAGGCGGTCGCGACAAACGGAGGCATGGATCAATAAGTCGACATCCTTTTTTCCCAGAATCGTTTTTTTGAGAACGTTTTTAGCCGCTTCCGTACTCGCCTGGGAAGGAAAAATTGCGCCGTCCCAGACGCGCCGTTCCCTAATTCCCGTCATCAATTCGAGGCGACCGAATGGTAGGTGAAGCCGCTCGTAGAGGGAACTCAGTTGGCCTTCAACATCATCCGAGGAAATCACAACCGGCGGTAAAACGTGGGCCATCGATTCGATAATGACGTGGGAAAAGGAAAAATTCATGGGCGGTGAAGGCGAATTTTTTTATCATGGATTTGCGGAGGGGATGTTTTGGGCTTTTATTACCATAACACCGCGATATTTGTGGGGAGAAGATGGACCATTAACCGTAATATTTCTTCCGCAAAAATTGTACAATGACGTTCCAATGGCCAGATTGGAAATATCCAAAAAGGCGATGGTTTCCCCCTTTTCATCGGTAATGCAATACTCATAACCCGCCCTAAAAAATGGGATATTAAAGAATGAGGATTGGCATCGCTTTAGCCGTCCGTTGTAAACGCAGGGGCGAACTTTTGCCAGGGGAATATTTTGTTCGGGGGAGCGTTTTGTGAATTTACTATGGCAATGGACATGCTCCGCCGCAGAGGCTTGCGAAATAAACGTTGCCAAAAATAGATACCAAATAATTAATCCTTTCATGGGTTAATAAATTTCACAGATTAAAAATTTTTTTCAAGCAATATTTCATATTCTCTCCCATTTTATGGGGAAAATTTTCAAAAAACAACTTTGGATAAATGGAGTAAATGCCTTTGGCCAATCTAGGTTTTGAGTAGCTGCAATGCTATGAATAATGCCCTAGAAAAAGGCCCACGATAAAATACAAACTTTCCTCCGCGGGTGTGGCTAAATTTTTTTCAGGGGATCACCCCAGTTCCCTGCCCCATCTTTCGGTAAAATAAAAATAAAAAAGTGGAAGATGAGCCGCTGTCCTTGCTCCCAATTTAGCCATTCCCGGTGAAACATATTTTATTTGACATGAGTTTTAGACAAAAAATGATCGCAAAATGCGGTTTCAGTTTTCGGTCGAAGAGCTTCAATTTATTGTACAACCAAAGCGGGTTCACGGTCGATTTGACGGGATAATTTCTTCAATTGCAAATTTGCGGGAGGCGAGCAGCGGTTCGCTTTCCTTTTTTGCTAACCCAAAATATGCCCAAGATGTCGCCCATTCTAAGGCTTCCATCCTACTGCTTCCGGAAGATTTTGAATTTTCTCCAAGGGTTAATCAGGTTGCTTTTTTCTGCGAAAATCCTTCCCTTTCACTCACCAAAATCTGCCAACACATCGAAAAACTCAACGAAAATTCAAAGGCCGCGGAAATCGATCCCTCCGCGATCATTCATCCCTCCGTTCGATTGGCAAAAAACGTTTCCATTGGTCCCTGTGTCGTCCTCGAAGAACGGGTCTCGATTGGCGAAAATAGCACCATTGGCGCAGGAACTTTCATAGGAAAACATTCTTCAATTGGCCACCATTCAAAAATTTTTCCGAACGTGTCCCTAATGTCCTTTTCACAAATTGGAAATTACGCTGTGATTCATTCGGGTGCTGTCATTGGATCCGATGGTTTTGGTTTCGCAAAAATTGCTGGAAAGAACGAAAAAATTCCTCAAATCGGCAATGTGATTCTCGAAGATTTTGTCGATGTCGGTGCAAACGTGACCATCGATCGCGCCCGTTTCGCTTCGACGATCGTGGGGGAGGGCACAAAAATCGATAATCTCGTCCAAATTGGCCATAACGTTAAAATTGGGAAACATTGCATCATCGTCTCCCAAGTGGGAATCGCCGGGAGCGTAACGATCGGCGATGGCGTTACGATTGGTGGACAGGTCGGCATTGCGGGACATCTTCACATTGCCGATAACACTCAAATCTGTGCCCAGTCCGGTGTCACAAAAAATACGGCCCCCAATTCCATCCTACTCGGATCGCCGGCTATCCCTCACGGGGAAGCCGTTCGCCAATTCGCTTCCATCGCCAGACTGCCCGAAATTTTACAAAAATTAAAAAGGGGAGTTCCAAGCAATCCATTTCTTGGCGAAGATCTTTAGGCGTACGGAACCCCTAGGATCTATTGAAATAATTGTCGACTGATGTTCATGGCGAGCGCATTCCGAGTCATGTGAGACCCCTTATAATCGGACCATTCCCGGATATGAAATATCTGTTCCTGGGAAATGGGAAATGGGGCTAATTTTTGTTTTAAATAATGGGGCGTTTGCATCTGAGCTATCCTCGCGGATAGGGCAAGCATTTCGCTTTTTAATCCATTGCATTGCGTCTCAATTTTTTTCAAATTTTCGGCATGTGCAAATGTTTCCTGGCGAAAATATAGCGTTCCAAATATCGCTACAAATGCGACAAATCCGGAGCATATCCCCAAAGATATAATCAATTGATGATTGATGAATTGTTTCTTCATTTTAAAATTTCTCCAACGCTCTCAATTTAGTCGAGCGACTTCTGCGATTGTTTAAAATTTCTTCTTCACTCGGCATAATGGGTTTTTTTGTTAAAATTTTTGCAATGGATTGGCGATCATTGTACTTTTCGTGGCAATTGAGCGCTTTTCCGGCTTTTTCATTAAAAAATTGCTTCACAATTCGATCCTCTAGGGAGTGAAAACTCAAAGCGACCAATCTTCCTTCCGCGGCTAAAAGGTCAAAAGCCGGCGGCAGTGTCCTTTGAATTTCTTCTAATTCCCTATTAACTGCAATGCGTAATCCCTGGAATGTCCGCGTTGCTGGATGAATATTTTCGCGGAAATCTTTGGGTAAATAGGTGGCGACTAATTCGGCAAACCAATCCGCGTATCTCAACACATCATTGCCACGATTTTTCATGATCAAATCCACAACTTTTCGCCAGTGGCGCTCCTCTCCGAAGTCTCGGATCGCCTCTTCCAATTGTTGGCGATCGGCGGTTTCTAGAAATTCGCGGGCGGAAATTCCTTCAAAGGGATCCATGCGCATATCCAGTTGCGTGTGGTGGCGAAATGAAAACCCCCGACGGGGATCGTCCAATTGTAGGGAAGAAATCCCAAAATCGAAAAAGATCCCCTCCAAAGGTGGAAGCGAAAGCGCATTAATTTTTGAAAAAGTAATCCGGAAAAATTGAAAACGTTCGCCAAATGATTCTTTCAATGCACGGGCGTGGACCTCCGATCCGGGATCCCGATCAATGGCAAAAAGTTTAATGTTTTGAAAATTTTCCAGAAAATAACGGCTATGTCCACCTCCGCCAAAAGTGCAATCCAGGAAATTTCCTCCCCGTTGAAGGTTGAGATAGGTCGCCGATTCTCGAAGCATGATGGGCCTATGAACTAGGGCATTTTCCACGTTCATAGTCCTAATCCTTTCAAAATGGAAGCGACGTCTTCCAAGGATTCCTGTTGCATATAAACCTTAAATTTTTCAGGGTTCCAAATGCTAAACGTACTTCCGCCGCCAACAAATACAACCTCCCTTAAAATATCGCCGTGCTTGATTAACCTTTCATCTATTTTTATGCGCCCTTTTCCATCGCAGCAAAAAGTATCTGCCCTTGAAAACAATTTTGCAAGCACCATCTGCCCCCGCCTGTCGCCGAGACTGACTTCCGAGATTTTTTCCTCCAGGCGAACCACCATCTTTGGTGGATAAACGGTGATGCAACCGATGGGATTGGGTAGGGCTAAAAACATATCCTCCACCTCATTTTCGGGCCGCCATTTTGTCGGCAAAGCAACGCGCAGTTTTTCATCCATTGAACGCCCATGTTCTCCGACATAAAAACTTTTTCCCAATAAATCCACGATCTTTCTCTATTTATAACGACCCCTATCGTCCCATACTTTCCCAAAATTGCCCATAAGTCAATACTTCTTAATATTAAAACTATTTAATAAATCAAGTTTTACTTTTGATTAACTCAAAAAATACGAATATTGCCGCTCGGAAAGCGGAAAAATGATGGGAGGAGGTTGCCACAGGACTCCATTCCGCACCCCTAGGGATATGGCTTGAAGCTTTGCCTTAAACTTCACAAAGAGTCGGTGACTCCCTAGCCTTCCCCAAAAGCCCAGTGGAGATTTCCCCGTGGATTCTAGGAAAAGGAAGAGTCATTTATTTTAGGTGGAGTCACTAGCCATTTATTGACCAAAAATGCAATGAATACTCCGACGATAACATCTCTCCAATGGTGATAGTGGCCGTAGATGCGACTGTAGGCGGTTAAACCCGCAAGCCCGATCACGAGAATTCCCCATTTCCACCCCCGGCGCTTCCACAAAAAAAGTGCTCCCTGGAAAGAGGATGCCGTGTGTCCCGAGGGGAAAGAACCCTTTCCGCCGTGGGGGCGAATGCCTATGGGCATATCATGGGTTATAAATTTTATGCCTTGCACAAGAAATGCCATCAGAAGAACCGCATATAAGATTTGTTTAGTACCCTCCCTATCCCCATGGAGGAAACTCACGGCAAAACCGATGCAAGGAATTGCAATTTGCAGGAAATCTCCTAGGGCTACAAAAATATTGTCTGCCATTAAAGATTTTAGAAAAAATCCAAGGAGTGTTACCATAAATATAATTTTAAGACCTGAAGTGTTCACAGGGAAGAACATCTCAAAGAAATTAAATGGGGTCAAGAAAAATTAAACAAAAAATAGTGGCGGGATGGACGGGACTCGAACCCGCGACCTCCTGCGTGACAGGCAGGCGCTCTAACCAATTGAGCTACCACCCCCGCTTTATGGCCGGCTATGCTGAAACTTACCCTTTTATTGTCAAGCCCCGTTTTAAAATATCATTTATTTTCGATGGCTTAAAATCGTTTAGGTTAAAACCGTTCTATGGATTTATTTTTGTGAAATTTTTAGCAAAAATCAACGTGTCAATAAGAATTATTGATTTATGAAAGAAAGCATACTACAAATTGAGTCGTGTCTAAAATTATTCGTTTACTATTTTTTCTATCCTATGTTATAGCCGTGGGCTATTTGTCTCTGTTGGACATGCATCCGTTTGTAATTTTTATATTTTTTTTAATAACACCGCTGTGGTGCCACTTTTTCCATCGAAAACGCCTAAAGAAACTCTCCTCCGAGATAGGTGTGCTCCAGGATATTAATCAATTGCGCGGAATGTTCGTCAGCATCGTTTCCCATGAATTGCGCAACCCCATGACGACTATTTATTCATCGATCGATCTCCTAGAAAATTATCTCGATCGCATTGACATTGAAGAAAAACACCACCTCTTCGGAAATATCCGAAAAAGTATCCAACGCATGAGCAAGATGATGGATGACATCGTTCTCATCGGAAGACTGCAGCACGGCCAAGTTGCCTGCCACCCGGAAAAAACTAATATTTTATTGCTCTGTTCTGCGATCTGCGAAGCGCTAGGTTCCGAAAAAAAACGCATCCGAATGACGGTTGATTTTCAGTTGCCCTTGTTCGTTGGCATTGACCAATCGCTGGT
This sequence comes from Puniceicoccales bacterium, assembly GCA_031268005.1. Classification (GTDB taxonomy): domain Bacteria; phylum Verrucomicrobiota; class Verrucomicrobiia; order Opitutales; family LL51; genus LL51. Next base: position 16,422 of record JAIRYA010000010.1, read on the forward strand.
GAATATTATCCTTAGTAATCTCATTAACAATGCGCTGAAATATTCGGAAGAATTGATTAATTTTTTCATTAAATTTCGCAATGCCACTCTGATCTTTAATATCCAAGACCAGGGTATCGGGATTCCCGGGGACGAAATTCAAAAATTATCCCAACTATTCGGCCGCTGTTCCAATACGGGAAACCGAAAGGGAATTGGCATAGGAATGTTCCTCGTTGCCCATTGTGTCAAATTACACAAGGGTACCATAAAAGTACGCAGCCAAAAAGACAAAGGGACCCATTTCAAGGTAGCAATACCACTATCCCAGGTTTAAAATTATTGCTCTATGCTTAAAATATTGCTCATTGAAGACGATTCTTTCGTCCAATTCTCCCTAAAGAAATTATTGGAGTGTTTTGGCCATGAAGTCATGGTGGCAAATAATGGTAAGGATGGTCTCGTCCAATATAAAAAAGGGGAGAGAGATGTGATCCTCTGTGACATCGACATGCCCGCTTTGGATGGCTTTCAATTCTTTGAACAATTAAAGCAGTCCAACAAAAAACTTCCCTTCTTTTCTTTTATTTCTGCCTATGTGGATACGAAGATTATCCAAAAAAGTAGCGAATTAGGCGTAGATTGTATCATTAAAAAGCCCGTGGATCAGGAAATATTAAAGGTAATTCTCCTGGCCATGAAAAGGAAACACATGTCCGATTACACCGATATTGCATAAAACGCTTCCAATCAGTTTTTGCGCTTAGACTCCATTGCTTTTTTCAAAATATTTATGATGCGCGTATTGCGGTTATCTTTCCCGTAGTCAAGTGCCGTTTTACCGGCCGCATCCGTCAAAGTCAGGTTGATATCGGGAAGCATGAGAATGTTTTGAATCACTTCGAAATTCCCCATGGCTACGGCATACATCAGTAGCGTTTGCCCTTTTAGATCCTGCCAATTTACGTTTAAATCTGTGAATTCCCTAATCAATTTTTGAATCTCATCGGGATCATCGCCAATAATCGCGTCTCGCAAATTTTCTTCCGGAGAAGATTCACCTTTTTCCTTTACCATGGCGTCCATCGTATTGACGAGTAAAGAAGCTTTAATTTTCATGCTTTCCAGAAGACTTCTTGCGGTATTTCCCCTATCATTTTCCATGGTCAAATCGAGGTCTTTTCTTGCCATTAATGCTCGAATAACGGATCCCATCGAGAGTAATTTTTCTGACAGCAGATGTAGGGCGGTGTCGCCAAATTTTCCCCGTGCGTTGATATCCATTTCCGGTAACTTCACCAATAGTTCTGCTATTTTTTCGCTCCTAAAATTTATGGCCATGTGCAAAACCGTGTTTCCCATGTCGTCGCGCAAATTCGGGTTAAATTTCTTGTTTTTTACCAATAAATTGATCATTTCAAAGGTTATTCCGGGTCGTTCTTTTTCCAAAATTTTTTCATTAAATAGGACATGCATCGCCGGAGTTTTCATGTGTCTATCCGTAATATTTGGATCAACACCCGCCTCCAGCAGAAACTTAAAAGTATCAATATTTCCAGTGAATGCCGCTCGAAATAATTGGGCTTCGAGGGTGAGTTCTTGGCGTATTGTCTCTTGTAGGATTTGTCCAAAATCGGCAAGTCTCAGATTGCTAAAAAGCTCAATGGCAGAGGAGATCTGCATATTTGATAGAAAAAAACATAAAATAAATTTACTAAACTTATTTTTCATATTCGCATTATGTTTCTATTGAAAAATTGACATATGTCGAACTTTATTTTTAAAAACAATTACTTTATTTTGCCAAAATATGAGCCGAATTTTATTGGTTTTTCAATTCGGATGGAATTCGATAAAAATCGAAATCATCGGTCAAAGTGCCCTGTTTTACGAAAATATCAAAAATTGTTTCGAATTGCCGAAAAAGAAGCCGCTAAAAATAGCGGCTCTCCTAGGAATTAAATCTTTTCTCTGTGTTTTTTTACTATTTTTGCAATATTAAGTTATTCTCGTAAAAAATATGAGGCCAATACGTCCATTGCATGAGTACCCATCCCACAAAGGGCCATTTTTGCTCGACTCCTCCATCCTTTTTTTTGCTGCTTTGCCGCTGCTTGATTTACAATTTCTATTATGCGAGAGTTTTCAGTTTCTTTGGCATAATCCAAAACTGTCTTACCATAGCGATCTTTTAAACCAAAATTAATGTTAGGATGGCTAAAAAACATTTTAATCATTCTTAGATTTCCTTTCACAGTAACTTGCGTTGGCAAAGTACGTCCATAGATATCCTGCCAATTTATATTTAATTTCGGATTCTGCATCAATTGCCGGACTTTATGAGTGTCATCGTTCATGATTGCGCACCATAACCTGTATTCTAGGGGAGCTTTTTCACGCGCTGCCCTAAGAACAATGTTTGCTATGCGAGGGTTAGCGATCATTTGAGCGTAATCAAAAATCGTCTTTCCCTTGCCAAATTTTATACCGAAAAAAGTTTTTGAGTCATTGTCTCTTGAATCAAAATCAATGTTAACACCAGGAGTATTAAAAATTATTTTGATAATTTCCAAATCTACCGTTGCGAGGGCCATCATTGCTAAAGTACATCCAATACCTTCAAATTGCCAATTCATATCTAAGTTTGGATCCTCTATCAATCGCCTAATTTCGCGATGATTTCTATCCCGAATCGCCCAGCACATTTCTGTTCCTATGAATACTTCACTCGGCCTTACACTTTGTCTTTCTACGCTTGGGGGTAATACCGTTCTTGGCCTTTGTCTTTCTACTCTTGGAGGTAATACCGTTCTTAGCCTTTGTCTTTCTACTCTTGGAGGTAATCCTGCTCTTACCCTTCCCGCCTCTACGAGGTCTATTATTCTTTGGTTACGGTTATCGTCGGCATAATCCAAAACTGTTGCGTTTGTTTTATCCATTAAATCATAATCAATGCGGGGATCGCTGAAAAATATTTTGGCAATTTCTACATCCGCCGTACTAACAGCCCACATCGCCAGACTACGTCCATTTTCATCTTGCCAATTTATATTTAAGTTTGGATCTCTTAGTAACTCCCTGATTCTATTGAGATCAGCATCATTGATTGCTTCGAGTAAACTTTCTTCCAGGCTATCCGATTCACGAAATACACTCATACCCTGTCTGCTTGAGGTGGCCGAACTGTGATTTTGGGTTGCAAAACACATTTGCGCACCGCCTAAAAAAGACAACAAAACGAATTTATTTAATTTATTTTTCATAATATTTGTAATTTAATTACGTTTAATGGACTGCGGGATAAATGTGAACATGTCAAGTTTTTTTTTATAAAATTATAAAAAATAATATTTTGTTCGGATATGAGCCATATTTTTCCGCCATTTCACTTCGAAATTGCAATGGAAGAAAACGTTTGACCCAGAATTGGTGGAGCTATTTTATCGTTTCCGTTGCGGTTAATTTATGAATGAAAGATGTTTTGTTTGGATATAAGCCAGATTTTGTAAGCCTTTCGGCTCGGAATTCATTTATCTAACAGCATTCAAGTTGTTTCCCTAGGCGGGATGCGACAAACCCGAAATCACTGGGCGAGCCACCCCATTTCTTATTTTGTCTTGCACCTGATTGGGTTTCCAATGGAACACCGATTACTCAATGCCCGGTGGGCTCTTACCCCACCTTTTCACCCTTACCTTGCGGCGGTATACTTTCTGTTGTACTTTCCGTGAGTTGGCATTTCTGCGCAACCCCCCACGCTTTCGCGTGGAATCATGCCCTACGGTGTCCGGACTTTCCTATGGTAAAATTAAATTTACCATCGAATTCCCTCCAAACAAAACACTGTAACTAGGAAAAATAAAAAATTTATTCCCCGCAAGCCCTATTTTTATCCATGCATTTTTATTTTTTGCACAGTTTTTTGTTAATTTATCCGCTTTTGTGTTCAATCTCTTTCCTATTTTCCTCGCCTTCAAGGCACATAAAGTAAAAAAAAATGTTTGACTTTATTGGTTTTTACGATATAAGTATGAAGTATATGAAAAAAATATCCAAAAAAAATATTATTGTTTCTTCGCTATGGGGAGTGTCCTCCGCCATGGCCGTGGCGGCTTTTCCGCAGCCGAATCCAAATATGCCAATTCCCCAGTACATTCGACAAGTGAACGGATGTCTTTTTCCCGTACAACGAGGTGTGCCGCTGCCGCAAGACGCGCTGTCGTTTGTCGCTCAAATGTCTACGGGAGACATTCTGTACAGTAATCCTAACAATTTTTTAGGGAAGGGTTCCTTTGGCACTGTTAATGCGGGGGTAAGTTTTAAGTTGAATGGGTCACAAGCAGTTGAAGAAGCAGATAAAATAGTAAAGGAGGGAATCGGTCTCGAGCAAGAAGTTATCATTGGTTCCTATTTGGATCGTTTGCAATTTAAGCACCCGGCGATTGTGATACCAACGGGATTCACCAATCCAAATGATCCATCGAAGATTCGAGTCCTACAAAATAGGATAAATGGAGTGACCTTTGAAAAAGCTTTGAATTCCAATGAACTAAATGAATCTCCCTATGCCGGAGGTTATCCTCATATGTTGCAGTTGGCGCTATACCTCTATGCAACTTTAGCGGATGGCATAGCCTATCTCCATAGCAATGGAGTCATTCACCGGGACTTAAAACCGGCAAATATTATGTTACAAAAAGAGTCAAATGGATCCTTTTCCTTGAAAATTCTTGATTTAGGAATAGCGATGTTTATGAGTAGAAATGATCCTGTTTCAGGTACCCCCTTTTACATGCCCCCTGAGCTCTTAGCAGGAACGTCCGTTTTTTCTTCTCTTCGTTGGATTTTTGGAGAGCCGTTGAACTATCTTCAAGGATTTCCCCCTGAAAATTATACGCACGATACCTATGATCTAACGCTACTATTATCCTCATTTCTTTTTGGTCAATCGGGACAAAGTTTTATAGAGAATTATTGTTTTCCGAAGATTGATGGAAATCCTTCTTTACTCTTTCTTATGAGGCGGGATCAGGAAGAATTCTATTTGCTTAATCTGGCCCAACAAAATAATCCTGGAAATCAACTGATAGCCCAATATGCGGGACTTTCAAATTTTTTAGTTGCCAATCGATTTAATCCCCAATTTCAACGGCAAGTACAATTCTATGATCAGCAGTTGTTGGGGATAGGACAAATAAGCATCGGTGGATATCCCCTTTTGAATTGGATTTTAGGTGTGAATGCAATTCAAAG
>JAIRYA010000049.1 GCA_031268005.1 Puniceicoccales bacterium
AATCTCAGTCAATTTTAATTTTCCCATGCCCGTTTTTCCCTATGTCGTTCCGTGGAAGCGATCGCCGAAATCGCCCAAACCGGGAAGGATAAAATTTTTTTCATCGAGCCCCCTATCAAGGGCAATGGTGTAAATATCAATATGTGGAAATTTGTCCATTAAATGGCGAATGCCTTCCGGAGCCGCAAGTATGGAAATGAAACCAATGGATTTTGGTTGGAATTTCTGCAGGGCCCGAATGGCAAAACTCGCAGTACTTCCCGTCGCAATCATGGGGTCTAAAATAAAAACATTCGCATCCGCAATGGGCGGTAAATTTTGGTAATAGGGTTCGGGATGGCCCTCTTTTTCGCTGCGTCGAAGACCAAAATATCCCACGGAAGCTTCGGGTATTAAATCTAAGGCGGGGGCAAGAAGTGCGAGACCGGCGCGCAGAATGGGAACCAAGGCAATGGGGTTCGCTAAAATTTTTCCTTCACATTTACATAGGGGTGTCTCCGTAGTCGTCAATTTTAGATCCAAATTTTCGCATGCTTTTACAAAAAGAACTACGCCGATCCGTCGGCAAAGGGCATGGTATTCCGCCACCGTTGTATCTCGATTGCGAAGAGAAACTAGGATATTTTCCCCAAGGGGGTGATTAACGATATGGAGTGCCACGGCGAATTATGGCTAGCGCAAATCACATAAAAATCAATCATAGAATGAAAAATTTCTCATTCCCTATCTTTTATTCCATCGATTATTACAGTCAAAATCGAGAAAATGTGGTTGAAATTTATTAAATTTTGGGAACATGCTAGAGAAGTTAAATGAATTGGTGCTCAAGAGGGGACTCGAACCCCTACACCTCGCGGCACATGCACCTCAAACATGCGTGTCTACCATTCCACCACCTGAGCAATTTTTATTTTCAAAGATCTTTCCATTTTTGGCAAAAGCTACACGGAACGTGGAGCGAACGAGATTTCATCTCGTCCGCTCCAAGGAGTTTTAACTCCTTGGAGCTTTTGCCATAAAATCTTTAAAAATTCAATCAAAAAATAATCAAAATCATACTATTTCATTTCCGGTGCCAAAGGGCAGGTTCGAACTGCCGACCAAAGGCTTATGAGTCCTCTGCTCTACCACTGAGCTACTCTGGCCCCGGTGAACCCCATCCAAAATATTATTAATCCCTTGTCAAGGCCTCGATAAAATCTCGCTCCAAGTTTACCGATCCATTCCCTATTTTTCAATCGCTCTAAAAATTTTTTTGGGAAAACAAAGTGATAAATAAAATGCTTTTTAGAAAAAAAGGAACTTGCCCACTGACAAAAACTGCGCGAAAATAAAATTACATACCCGAGCAAAACAATACCTAAAAATCTGAAAATTAATTAAAACTATGAGTAAAAAATTCCCAAGGGTCGAAAGTGCAGCAAAGATTTCCTCTTTCATTCCCGCGATAATTTTTAGCACATGTGCCCCGTCGAGGGGCGGTATGGGTAGTAAATTAAATATTCCCAATGAAATATTAATTAGGGATCCCCTAACACATAAATGCCAAAACGAGGTACTCCCAACATATTTTCTAATCGCGAAGCCCAATAGCAAAATCAACATTCCCAATAGGAAATTCATAAATGGCCCCGCCATGCTGCAAAAAAAATCGCCCAATTTGCGGTATTTAAAATTATTCGCATTAATGGCAACGGGAAGTCCCCAGCCCATGATGATGAATTTCGGAGAAAGAAAAAGAATAGCCAATGGAACGATCACCGTACCGATAATGCTGATATGTGCCAGAGGATTTAAAGTCAGACGGCCTTCGATGCGGGGCGTAGCATCACCGAATCGATCGGCAACGTAGGCATGCCCCCACTCGTGGACGGTTAATGCAAGGATAATCCACAAATACCCAACACAAATTTCTTGTACGCTACGAATACTCATCGAAACAAGTTTACAAAAACTAAATTTTCCGTAAAGTCAATGCGCTATTTGTTAGTACACTCATTTCCCGGCGAGTAATCCCTGGAAGGACTAATTCCATTTTGGGTCCTCTGGAAAATCGTTAAGCAACATAATTCCGGGATTCGTTTTTTCAACGATCGTATGCCATAGGGCATCGCCACGTTCCTTGACGCCGAAGAGGTTTCCAACTTTTACCGGATACCACCAACCATTCAAGATTTCTGCAATGAGTTGAAACGGTCCCCAACTGACATGGCCTAGAAATGAGCGAATTTGTATGTCGTTATTTATATAGTCCAAAGCGGCGACATCCTCTTCCTTCAAATTATAGCGCAGTTCAAAATAGCGATCATTTTTATGCCACATCCACGCCGAAATCGTCAATTCATCCGCATTAATTGGCCCACCATTGTAAATCGGTGAATCTAAAATCCAGGGATCTTTATACTTCGTTTCATAATTATCAACCCAGCAATTAACCGGGCGATTAAGTATAATCCCCGTGGATCCTAGACCATTACAGGATGTTAAAAATATTACCGTATGGGAGAAGGTTCTATCGCGCAACTTTGGCGTTGCAATAAGCAACTTCCCCATTAAATTTACTGGATTCTCCATATATCCCTCCTTTTCGCTTAATATTTTCCCAATAAGCGTCTCCCATCATCCCTTTGAGAAGTACACCTGCTCCTTCTCTGATAGCATGGACGTCCAAAATAGGATAGTATTTTCCTGTGTTAAAAAATTTTCCCACTGAAAATATTCTGAAAAAAATTCAATCAAAACTATATTTTTTGTACGCATCATGTAATCGCAGTAAACCCACAGCACTATTCGCATCATCCACTACCGGCAAAACAGAAACTGGGGAACCTCCCGATTCCATAATATTCAATGCCTCCCCGAGTAATAGCGAAGATGTTACAGTTCTTGGAACTGCAGTCATTATATCTTCTACAAAAATTTTATCAATAGATTTTTCAGTTTTTAATGCGCGACGGATGTCTCCTTCAGTAATTAAGCCACCTAGCGCTCGATTTTTTTTTAAAATAAGTGCTCCACCCAAAGGTTTTTCGGTCATTGCAATGACCACTTCGCGCAAAGTTTCGCCACCTTTTAGACAGGCGACCCCCTCCAAAGGCGTCATAATATTTTTGACGGATAGTAATAAATTGCGACCGATTTGGCCGGCGGGATGAATGGCAGCAAAATCTTTCTTCGTAAATCCCTTTGCTTTCATGAGTGCACAGGCAATGGCATCACCTACGGCCAAAGAAGCCAGCGCACTCGTCGTCGGAACCATGCCGATGGGATCATTTTCCCCTCCCATGGCGATGTCAATGACCGCATTCGCATTTCTGGCGAGCTCGGAGTTTATATTCGCCGTAATGGTGATAATTTTTGAATGAAATTGTTTTAAAAGGGGAATTAGGCGCAAAATTTCCTCGCTGCTACCACTTTTGGAAAGGATAATTGACGGATCTCCTTCGGTGTAAATCCCAAGGTCCCCGTGGAGTGCCTCTGCAGGATGGAGATAAACTGCTCGCGTACCGGTACTGGTCAATGTGGCGGCGATTTTTTGCGCAATATAACCCGACTTTCCCATCCCGGAGACGATGACATTGCCCCTGTGAGGTAGTAAAATTTCCAAAACATTCACCAGAGACATTTTTATGCTTTGGCGCAGCTTACGAATAATCATTTCCTCACTTCTCAATACGGCTTCCGCCGCCCCAATGGCTTCTCCCACGGAATCACTCATGGATTAATTTCTCTACCTTTTATCCCCATAAATGCAAATTTTTTTTCAAAGAATTTTCCCAAAGAAAATGCCAGCACATCGGCTTCGCCGCGTGGCTCTGAGGGAGAGACTACTTTGCTCAATTCCTTTGCAATTTGCAAAGGAATTGGGCTTATGGGAGGTCCAGGAGACGGGTTTCCTGGCGGGGATTCCAAGGGCGAGTAGTCCTTAGGCTTTCCAGGGGACTCCGTCCCGTTTCCCTGCAAGGAGTCGCGGACTCCTTGACCTCTTCCAAGCGCAAACCGGGGAAAAACTTCCCCTGGCTTGCGCCTGGAAATATTTTTTCAAAGAATTATTTTTAAAAATCTCAACGGCGGACGAGGACTGCGTGCATGGGGGCGCGGGTCAACATATTCATTGCCCTTTGGATTTCTTCTTCTAGGCAGGCATACAAAATTTTAATTTCCGAATCTTTTTTCATGTCATCGAAGGTACAAATCAGTCCCACAATTTGTTTCACTTCGGACGTACCTCGAAATACGTCGATGCCCTCACCGTCCGCCGATTTTGTATGGGGAATGTAGCCGTAATCGATGGGATAAATTCGATCGGGAAAGCGGGGATGGGCACTTCCTTTCGGCCGATCAATCCCAATCCCATTTTCCAGAATTTGTTGTTCTAAAACTAACCAAAGACTATTCGATTCCATTTTCTCTCATCTTTCAATGGCTTTATTTTCTAGTTGATA
>JAIRYA010000025.1 GCA_031268005.1 Puniceicoccales bacterium
TATTCGCCATCCTTCATTGGATTATCCAATTACGGCAACACATGTTTTGCGAATAGCAGTCTGCAGTTTTTATATTCCATTCCAAGCTTCAGAAATGGTATCCTACAATACAACGGTGCGAATTCTCGCATTCGAAATCTCAAAACGCTGTTTTTATGCATGCAAAACAATAAAAATATAGGCGCAGTAAGTGACAATCAAATGAAAGATTTTTTACTTCCATTGCTAGGGAGCCTTGGATTTAAGACAGATGCTCAACATGATGCGCAGGAATTTATGATAGGTCTTTTAAATTTCATAGAAAGTCAAATTCCGGGAGCTATGAAAAGCTTTCAAGTCCAAACTCTTCGGACCATAACGGCTACTGATGGAAGTAAAGATCCTCCGCCAATAAAAACCAGCCTCGAAACGGCCCCTATGATTCAATTGGCGGCAAAAGACGGCAGCGGTAATGAAATCTCTTCCCTCGGCGATGCGCTAAAAAAATTCATTGAAAAAGAACTTATGACCGGCGACAATCAGGTTAAGTTTTCAGACGGAATAAAAATGGACGCAGAATCGGTTACAAAAATAGAAAGTGTGCCCGCAGTTGTCCTATTTCAGTTCAATCGATTTCAAAACGATGGGAGAGCAAGTAGTAAACTGAATCACCCAATTGACATCCCCTTTGAACTTGATTTAAGGCCTTACTGTTCAAATAATCTATCCGTTAATCTGGAGCTTTTCGCCGTTATCCAACACGGCGGTGGAGTTTCCGGTGGACACTATTTCGCCCATGTTAGGGATAATTATTCCAATAAATGGATATGTTTTAACGATTCAATGAGAAGTTTCGTAAATGACAATGAAGCAATGAAAAAAGCTTTCAATGAAAATGCATATGTGGTGGCATACCGCCGCAAAAAATGATGTCCTGCCACGAACGAAAAAGTCTTTACATTAACAATAAAAAAATTATTTATAAAATAAAAATTATCTGCGATGGATAGGGTTACATTAGGAATATGAATCAAATTTTAAAAGTCTGCATTTTTGCTATTTTTCTATCCTCCCTCCTGGGAGGCGATGCCTATTCTGGTCCCAAAAATATTAGCAAAAAGTCCCATGGGAGACAGTTAGGATTAAAAAAGCTTCGCAGGACGAAAAAATCTCTCGAATCAAAAAAAAGGCAGGCAGTAAAAAAATCTCGCAAATCGAGCAATGACAAGAAAAAGACACAACCTCGAGCCTTAAGTCCTAAAAGAATTACCTTGCCAGCGAAACTTCTGCCGAAAGCAGTAAATCCAAAATCTCTCGGATCAAAAAAAAGGCAGACAGTAAAAAAATCTCGCAAATCGAGCAATGACAAGAAAAAGACACAACCTCGAGCCTTAAGTCCTAAAAGAATTACTCTGCCAGCGAAACCTCCTCCTAAAGCAGTAAAGCTGCCCCCAAAACCTCCTCTATCGGCGGCGAAAGTAATTTCGCCGCCGTTCACAAAACTTATTTCTTTGCCAGCGAAACCTACTTCGAGCATAACAAGTTCAACGCCCAAACATCTCCCATTGGTGGCGGAACCTCCTCCGAGCATAACAAGTTCAACGCCAAAAACTCCCCCATTGGTGGCGGAAGTAATTTTGCCGCCGTTCACAAAACTTATTTCTTTGCCAGCGAAACCTACTTCGAGCATAACAAGTTCAACGCCAAAACATCCTTCAGTGCCTCCGAAAGAAGCAAAGCTGCCCCCAAAACCTCAGCCGAAGGAAACGAGTCTGTCTGTGCCGTTGCCCACTACGACGCCTTTGACAAAGCCAATCATTAATAATAAGTATTCGCCATCCACCATTGTATTAGCCAATTGCGGTAGTACGTGCTTTGCGGATAGTGTTTTGCAGATTTTATATTCCATTCCAAGCTTTAGAAACAGTATGCTGCAATACAACGGTAGGGATCCTTGCATTGAAAGACTTAAAAAGTTGTTTTTACACATGCAAAATAGCAACGCCATAGATCAAACTTGGCTAAAAGAGACTTTATCTTCATTATTTAGTGCTCTAGGAAATATTTATACACTAGACATTGAAAGTGACGCGCGGGAGTTTATGCTGAATCTTTTAGATTTCATAGAAAATAAATTTTCGGGATCTACGAAAAGCTTTCGAGGAAAAAATTCCACAACCATAGCGTCCCAAAACTTGGAAATTTCAAAAACTGAAGATCCTTTTACAATAATTTCCCTGCCATTGAAAGATTTCACATCCCTCGTCAGAATGGTGGTAGATCTTTTTCATGAACTGGAAATGGACTATGTGCTTGAGAATGAAAGCTCCGTCCCAGCGAAAATGTCCATGAAAATAGCAGATATTCCCGAAATCGTAGCACTAAGCCCTAATCTACTTGTGCACGGTTCAAAAACTGGCACACAAATAAAGCTAAAAAATTCGATTAGCATCTCATTTGAATTAGACCTGGGGCTCTACTGCTCCAATGAACAAAAAGTCGATCTGGAACTTGTCGCACTCAACGTACACATCGGAAATGGTTCATCCGGACACTATGTGGCATTTGTTAGGGATGAAAATAATAGCCAGTGGATACTCTTCAACGATCTTGAACCTTCGCCTAAAAGTATGAGTAAAGAAGACATGATTAAAGGCTATTTTCATACGAGTAGTTGCCCTTCCTATGGTGGCTTTGCAAGTCCATACCTATTAATATACCGCCATAAAAAGGGATGTCACTGTAGTAAATGCAAAAAATAAGGTACCCAAGTTCTATTGTTTTCATCCCCTGGCGCCATTTCATAAAATTTTCAAAAATATTCCAGATCGCGGGGTGTCGGAAAATTTAATGGCCTATTTCGGATAAATCTGAAAATGGTTTTTGCGTGATTTTTCCCGAAAAAAGTCAAAGATTTTCTGGAAAGGGATGGAAAAGTTCTTTTTACGCCAGCTTCCAATTGGGATAAAAATTAATTGCTTTCAAAGTATGCGTTTCGTCGACTGCCGCTGCAAAGGCGACCATGGATGCGTTATCGCCCGTATATTTTGCTTCGGGAATGTGACAAACTATTCCATTTTCTTTCCCCAATTCTCCTATGCGCGTTCTCAGTTGCCGATTGTTCGAGACGCCTCCCGATAGGCCAATACTCCGAAAATTTCCCTGAAATAAAACCTGTTCCATTTTTTTCGCCAAAATGTCGATAATTGCAAACTGGTAGCTCGCACAGATATCATTAAATTGTTCGCGGAGTGCTTCATCACTCAATTTTTCAAGCCTGTAGCGCAAACTTGTTTTTAAGCCGGAGAAACTAAAACTCATTTCATTTTCCCTAGTAAATGCCTGTGGAAATTGGAAACGTTTTTCATTTCCCAGTGTCGCATAATGCTCCACTTCGGGGCCACCCGGATATTTCAATCCCAATAATTTTGCTCCCTTATCGATCGCTTCGCCGGCCGCATCATCGATGGTTTGTGCGATGATCCGAACTTCGAAATTTTCATCAACTTCCGCTAGAATCGTATTCCCTCCGGAGACGAGGAGCGATAGGTGGGGGAAATTTTTTGATTTAAAATCGTTTTTCTGCGAATTTTGTCCCATGAAAGGTGACAGGATATGTCCGCGCAAGTGGTGGACACCCGTAACCTCCCGTTTCAAAATTAATCCCAAACTCTGTGCAAAAGATACCCCAAGTGCCAAACTTCCCGGCAATCCGGGGCCGCAGGTAACCGCAATCTTTGTAATTTTCGATGGGGAAATATTTTTTACCAAATCTGCTAGCATCACGGGAAAGTTGCGCAGATGCTCACGGGCGGCTAATTGGGGTACAACTCCACCGTATAAGGCATGCAAATCGATTTGAGAACTCGTCTTTTCATAGGAAAACAGTCCACTTTGTTCGTCAAAAACTGCAAGACTCGTATCATCGCAGGAACTTTCAACGCCCAAAATCATGGAAAACGCAAACGGTGAAATGGGATTGATTGCAGGATTTCGTCCCGCATCCACGGGGAAATTGCTTGGGACCTTGCCCCAAATTCCAAAAAGAATCGCAGACTTCTTGACCTTCCAGGCAAAGGTTTTGCGCAAATTTTATTTTCTCATTCGCGTTCATGGAAATATGAAAACGGGTTCTATGTACTCCATTTCATCCCACTCCTTCAACTTCAAATCTTCGGGAACTTTCTCATCGCTTTTTCCGAAAAATAGAGTTTTTGGCGATAATTCTTCAATTTCCTTTCTCTGTTCCGAGATATCAACCAGAGTCACCGATCCAATGGAGGAGCCGTCCAAGCGACATTCCAATTTTGGAATTTCTATCCTATGCAGAACAAAAACAAGAACGATAATCACTATAAAAAATCGCCACAATACAGCCCACCGCTTTCCCAAGAAAACAGCTAAAATACAAAGAAACTTCGGCACATCGACTATTCTTCTGGCTTTGTTTTAGGCAATGAGGTCAAATGACGACCCTCCTTCCACAGGCCACGCTTACGCAACAATTCGATACGCTCAAAGCGTTTCAAAACGCTACGCTTTGCACCGCGACTACCGCCTCTTCGAAAACTTGGATGCTGGGACATAACTTCCGTCATTCAAATGAACCTCCCTTAAAAGCAAGTCAATTTTTAGCAAATTCTAAATTTTTTTTGCCACATTACTGCCCTACCAAGCCATTGCCGTGCCCATTGCAGACGACTAAAAGAACAAGCTTGACGAAACTATTTTTTTGATACAGTTTATAAAATCATGAGTATGCCAACGGATATAAACAATCCCAATCATATTGATAGGCAGGCTATAGAAATTTTCTCAAATGAAAGGATCTCCTGTGTCATCGGGGAAGATATTGAAAAAAATTTTGAGGACCTCACGGAAAGTGAACGTGATAAGTTAATAAAAAGTTTCATGCAGCTCCAAAATGATTCTGATGTTCGTAGTGTTCGCGGTGTAACTGGTACCACGACATTGATGATATCGAAAAATAGGGCAGCAAGTTTGGAATTTTTCTGTCAAATAAAGATCACCGACCAACGGGAACTTGTCCAATTCGAAATTCGGAAGCTTGATATTGTGGAATAGCAACGGACAACGGCGATGCTAGGGTGGCTAGGAATTGCATTGTAATAAAAAAATAAATTTTTATTAATATTTTATTGAAATAATAAAATTATTAAGTATTATTTACCTCGGAAAGTGGCAAGCGTTTGTTCATTTTTCGAGGTATTTTTATTAAAAACAGAAAGGATATGCAATGAATAACAATATAAAATTAATGATATTAATGGGAATGGCTCCCTAATAGCCAATGAAAATGTAAAAGCTACGCTAGAAACTACAAATATAGAAAATAGAGTATTTTTAGAAAACAATTGGCTGAAAATTACCATACCTAATCAAGTATGGCAAAATCATTTTCTGAAAAATCAACCATTGGAAACGAATTATGATGAAATTGAAAAATGGCTCTTGAATTCTTTTTCTCCAGACAACGGAACTCTGACTATTTTGCTTAAAGATACTCGTAAGGTTATATTACATGACTCTAATTTCGATTGGAATGCTACCAATGCTCTCATTACTTATAATATCGAAAAAATAACAATTCTTAACTCAAAATTATCAGAAGAATTAACAAATTTAACATATAAAATAACGTATAAAAATTTTAAATATGATCCAAATGCTAAGGAAAATAATCAAAATATCATAAATAACATCGACGATTTTGTCGAAAAATTTACGAATGTAGACAAAAAATTTGATCAAAAAATAAAAAACATGATCGAAATTATGAGACAGGATCCCCTTAATAAAGAATCTAATCATGAGCTCCTTACCGATTTTCATTCACTAAAAGGAAACCTCAAGGGATATTACGCAGTATCAACAAGTGATGGCGGAAGAATCGTCTACACGCTCAATAACGATATTGTGGAAATAGTTGGAATAAGCGATGTTCATAACTATAAAAAAATCGCAATAAATCATTTAGAAAGCAAAAAACAAAACAAATAATAAGAAACGGTAAAACACGGCGGCAAAGGGAAGAAATTGAAAGGATTGAAAATTAACTCCAGGGGAAAACTTTTCCTGTTATTGGGAGTGGAAAAACCTGCCACTCCTATTAGAAGAAGTATCAACGGAGGAACGCTCAAAGAAAATAAAAGTGATTCCAAGGAATGGAAGCATGGGGAATGGAAGCATGGGGAATGGAAAGCATTGGTAGATTGTCCAGTCCCATTCCTGTGCACCCTTGTTCTTTTTTTGTAAATTTTTGTCTAATATTTCACCATTCGCCTTTCAATAGTATTTTTTTAAATAGTTTACCGGATCGTCGCACTGCCTCGGATCCACGTCGACGGCGATGGTACCGTTCTTTAGTAAGATAATTCTATCGGAAATTTTCGTCAAAAAATCCAAATCATGGGAAGCAATGATCATGGTGACGCCGAACTGTTCGTTGACGGATTTCAATAGGGAAACGACGTCCATGGTCGTCGATACGTCCAAACCGGAGGTGGGCTCGTCGCAGAGCAAAATATCCGGATTGGTTATTAAACTTCTCGCCAGGGCAACTCTCTGTTTCTGCCCTCCCGATAGAGCCACCGGATATTTTTCCGCTTTGGATCCAATTCCGAGATTTTTGAGAATGCTTTCCGCCTGATTTTTGTGCTCTTCCTTTTTATCCCTATCCTTTAAATCGGGGGCGTAGGTCAAATTTTGTAGCACGGTCATGTGGGGAAAGAGCTGGAAATCCTGGAACATAAAACAAACGCGGCCGTTGCATTCCATGGTGCCTTTATCGAAGGATTCCAGTTTTTGGATACAGCGGAGAAGCGTCGATTTCCCGCAACCGGATGGCCCCGCAAGACCTAGGATGCCAGATTTTTTTATGTCGAAACTGATATCCTCCAACACCTTTACATCATTAAATGACTTGCAAATATTATAAATTTTTAGCATATAGTTTTCGCTTTTCAATTTTCTTTCCAATGAATTCAATCAATAGCACGAGACCGTAGTAATATGTGGCAGCCATACACAATGGTAAAAAATAATCGCACCGAATCAATGAAACCATCTGGGCCTTTCGCATAATTTCTATGCCTCCAATCATGGGAATTACGGCGGTCATCTTAATGATGTCGATCATTTCATTGAGTAAAATGGGAAGAATATTCATGGTAACCTGGGGCAAAATAATATCCTTCCACATGTAAAAACGAGGAATTTCTAGGGTTTTTGCGGCCTCGAATTGCCCCTTCGGTAAATTTTCTATGCCCGCTCGAAATATTTCCGCCACATAGGCAGAACTGTTAATTCCAAAAGCCAAAATACCCGCCCATAAAACGTTGAGCTTTAGTCCAAACTTTGGCATCACGAAATAGATAAAAGTTAGTTGCAAAACGAAGGGCGTTCCCCTTAAAAAGGAAACAATTCCGTTGATCATCCACCTCCCTATTCCGTTGTATCTCAGGACCGCCAGTAGGGCGCCCAAGAAAATTCCGATGAGAATCCCTCCGATGGCCAGCGCCAGGGTAAAGGGAAGCCCACCTCCAATGCGGAAAAAATCGGAAATTATACTGTTACTTTCATTCATCGGGCATTGTCCATTCTTCTTGTAAATTCCATTTTTCTTTTAGCGCTTTCAGCTCCCCATTCGCCCCAAGCTCCCTTAAAATTTCATTAAATTCAACCCTAAGGGGCGACCCCTTTGGAAAGGCAAAGGCAACACCCTCGGTTTCACTCCTAAGATCAAATGCGGAATATTCAAACTCCGGATATTTTTGGCAGTAGATGGGGGTCATACAGGCGTCTATGTAGACGGCTTTCACTTGCCCGGATTTTAATGCCTCTATGGCCGTCGTTTGATCGTCGAATGGAACTAATTCCGAATCGGACATATTTTTTCCCAGCAGCTTTGTCATTATGGGATGCATCGGATAGGAAATTTTTTCCCCGCGAAGCTGATCCCTATTCACTATGTAATCGCTTTTTTTAAACATGAAGAGCATCATTTCCGGATAATAGCTCACACTATAGTCAATCCCCTGGCGTGTTTCGGGAAAAATGCCCCAATTTTCGAAGGCTACGTCAATCTTTCCCGTTTGCAGCGCCGTGGGAAGCAATGGGAAACCTATGAATGTGAAAGTAGCTTTTTTTCCAAGTTTTTCGGCGATAAGTTTGGCAAGTTCGACTTCGAAGCCCCCATGATTACCATTTTCATCGAAGTACGTCATCGGTATAACTCCCCCTTCCGTTCCAAACCTAATCGTACCATTCTCTTCCTCTCCGCTATCTTTTCCATTCCTTAGCAATAAAACTATACCCATTACAAGGGTAATCGCCAAAATCAAAATCGCACACTTTTTCATAACACCCTAGTGTAATTGTAAATGATTCCAAAATTTCAAACCTATAATTCAAAAAAAATGCATTATTATAAAAACCTATGGCGTCACTTTGAATGCAACGGAAAAATATCGACTTTTCGCCGACAAAAAGTCCCCCGAAAGCGAAAATGTTCAATTTTTTTAACACCCTTATATAACTAAATATTTCATAAACATCACGAATCTTTAGCATATGGCTTCCATTTTTCAATTTTTTTTCCAACAAATTCGATGGATAAAACGAGGCCGTAGTAATACACACCCGCCATGCAAAGCGGCATGAGATATTCGTATTGTTCCGCCGCAACCGTTTGAGCTCTTCTCATAATATCCAAACCGCCAATCATGGCGATCAGTGCCGTTTCCTTAAGCAAGGCAATCACCTCATTGACCATAGCCGGAAAAATATTGGCGATCACCTGGGGTAAAATGATATCCTTCCACATGTAAAAACGCGTAATCTCAAGGGTTTTCGCCGCCTCAAATTGCCCCTTGGGCAGACTTTCGATGCCGGATCTCAATATTTCCGCCACATAGGCAGAGCTGTTGATTCCAAATGCCCAAATACCCGCCCATAGAAAGCTGAGTCTAAATCCTAGGATGCTCGGCGCTATGAAATAGATAAAACTCAATTGGAGTATGAGCGGTGTTCCCCTTAAAAGGGAAATTATTCCAGTGATAATCGGCCCGGCGATGCCACTGTATCTCAGCACGGATAATACAATACCTAGAATTGTTCCAATGAAAACCCCTCCAAATGTCAGCTGCAATGTGAGGAGGACTCCGGATCCGATGTATAGAAAATTGGGAATTACTTTATTCATCTGCCAATTTCCAGGTTTCTTTCAGCCCCCATTTATCTTCTAGCATCCGCAATTCTCCACTGGATTCCAAATTTTTTAAAGTTTCATTGATTTCGTTTTTCAACGGTGAACCCTTGGGAAGGGCCATGGCTATGCCCTCACTAATTCTCAGAGAATCCAGTGAAAAATAGGTCAATTCGGGATTTTCTTTGCAATAAATTTCGGCCACAAATACGTCCATGTAAACGCATTCCGTTTGCCCGGCTTTTAAGGATTCTACGGCAAGGCCCATTTTATCCATGGAAACTAATTCCGCATGGGGTAGTTTTTCTTCCAGGCATTTTTTGATTCGACCGCTGAGCTGATAGATAATTTTTTTCCTAGAAAGCTGCCCTTGGCTTCCTATGGGATCGCTTTTTTTGTGCAAAAATACCATCTTTTCGGGATAGTAGGAAAGTGTGAAATCGAATTTTTTCCTCGATTCCGGGGTTACACCGAAGGCCGCGATAATCACATCTATGAATCCCTTTTCCAAAGCCACCGAAAGGAAATCGAAATTCATATCATCAAAAATTGCATTTTTTCCGAGTTTTTCGGCTATAAGCTCGGCCAATTCGATCTCGAATCCCGTCATCTTCCCTTCCCGATAATATTCCATGGGCGGATAGTCGGCGGAGGTCCCAAATCTTATGGTGTTGCTTTTTTCTCCATTTTTGCGATTGAACGACACAAAAACAATGGCCGCTGCGACCGTAAACAACAACGCCCATAAAATATATTTTTTCATATCTTTTCCGAAATTCATAGTAAATTTACTTCGAATGCAAAGTCGAAATTTGTTTTTTTTAAATTATAATATCTTGAAGCTTTACCAGCAGAAAATGCGGCGGCGGAGTTAAACTTCATCGCCCACCGAAAAAAAATTCCATCCCTAGCATTTATAAATATAGGGATTGACCGCATCTCCTTTTTTCTTGGACTAGAGTTAATGGATCGGGATGGTTTTACACTGGAAAGGAAGTTTATTCGTAGGTTGAAATATTTGCCAGCGATTTTTTCGTTGGATGTGATGGTTTTTTTTGCTTTGCCAACGCTTTCTGCCAGCGAAGGGTCTACCGATCCAGCCCATAGGAGCCGGCAATATTCAAAAATAAAAAAAGATGATGCGCTGTCTTGTCCCTCGCGGGTGAGGCACCTTTCAAAGGAATTTGCCTGGACATTGAGAAAACAATTTTCCCTCCCATTGGACGAAGAACAAAATGTTTCAGAAAAAAAAGAAGCGAAGGCACTAGCCGAAGAATTGATCGAAATTTTAAGTGAATTTGTCGTCTCCAATTCGGATTTAATCCTCCTTCATCTTTCGTCGGCGAAGTTGCATAAAACAACTCATCGGGAAATTTATAGGGAAGTTTCTTGCCTCGCCTTGGAGCAAATCTTTTCCATGGCGCTGAGTTTGGGCTGCATCGATGAATTGGTAAAACAATTAGAGGAAGGCCGTGAAGGTATAGTACTTATAAAACTGCGCGATAAACTCGAAACGACTACCCATATTTCGACAATTATAGAGGAAAGCGAAGAACCCAAGAGAAAATTTTCAGAGCGGCATGCGGAACTCATGAGCAATGAAATTTATTTAATTACTTCGAGCTATAAAAAACTATTCAACTGGAATGGTCGAGAAATAATACCGCTTTCCTCCGAAGTCATTGCCCTGATAAACGAAACCAGAAAATGTGTCTCGAAATCACTATTGCCTTCGACGCTACTGGATTCCTTTCTGTATACATTGGCAACTTTTATTGTCGTTGAGTCCAATAGAATTGCCGAAACATCGCCCGAAAAATTTATTTTTGACATCTACACATCCACCGTTTATACCGCATTACAAAACATTTTGCCCATGGTTTCAGTTTCCGGGTTGACATGGGGATTTGCCAATTCGTTGAAAAACAATAAATCTAAATCAAAAATTAGTAAAAAATTAAAGTCTCTATTCCAGGAAAAAGCGCCCCACATCCTAAATAACCGCGGGGCAGTGGAGGAAAAAAGATATATAAAAAATCAAATGCATGACATTCATGCGAAACTTCACGAGGTCGTTAAAGAATATTTCAGCGTATTTCACAAGCGAAAAACCTTCGGTTCCATTCCTTCCCCACTGTGAAGTTCCCGCGGGCTTGCCCTAAGGGGCTCCGCGCCCCTAGGATCATCGCCAGGAGACAAGTCTCCTGGACCTTTTTTAAGCCCAATGCCTTTGCAATCTGCAATGCCATTGGGCAAAGGAGTTTTTTTTCAATGAGTCTTTTTGGGAATTAGAGCTCTTTTTAAGACAGTGGGAGGGAATAGCATCGCGTTAAAAATTTTGGCGAAATTTTGGGTTTTCCGCTTTTTACTAGTATCGCAGGGGACTATTTTTTTCTTGGACTAGAATAAAGACTAAAAATAATATTTTTTTACATAAATGTATTGTAAAAATAATTTAATTTATTATTTTATTAAATTATCTATGAAAAAATTTATAAGCATACTTGTTTTGGCGTGTGTGGGACTGGTTTCCTTCGGCGCGGAAATGGAAAATAGCCCCCTTGTTCTCCAAGATTTACGTGGCAATTCCCATGTTGTACCCTGGTTTAGGAATATACAACCCGATCTGTTGCACCTTATTAGGCGCAGCTATTGGCTTACAAAGCGTTCCTCCGAAAATAATTTTCTGCGGGAAAATCAAATGTTAAATGGCAACGACCACTTGAAAATAAAAGAAACGGGGCACCAATGGTTTTGTGATCGCAATTTTACTGGAATTCATGGAAAAATTGAGGGCACTTCCTGGATTCGTACGGCACTAAATTACTTCATGGAGTGCTTGACCTGTGGAAATTTTCAAGCCGAACTTGATTTCCCCGGATTTGTTGCCCTAAAACAGCCTACGGATGACTGCGAATACTACGTCATTAGCGTCGTATTTAGGGGTTCTCAAAGTGAAGATTTTCAACCGAAGTCGGGAATGCTCGGAGCGAGTTGGGCGACCAATTATGATGCGCTTCCCCTTGCGGTCGATCCCTTGGCATACGGATTCGAAGGGACTATGCACAGCGGTTATCTGACAAAGATGAACTATTGCAATGCTTCCCGCGATGATCTCCTTGAAATGGTCGATCAGGGTGAAATTAATAATCCGCTCAAAACCATTTCCAATCTGAATTTCATCAATCCTCTCGATGAAAGCATTGGGCGTATAATTTCAACTATTCCGGAAGAGGAGCGATTCAAGATCCGCTTTGTTGTAACCGGGCATAGCCAGGGTGCAGGATTGGCTCAGATTGGTTTACCCCATATGATTAGGCACTTTGGAAAGGAAATTCCCGGCTTTGTGGATAATATTTCGACGCCAAGATTTTTTGGATATTTTCTATCGGCTCCCCACGTCGCCGCCGGTCAGGAGACGGTGAATAATTATGCTAATTTCGTGGGCTACGATAATATGATCACCCACGCTGCCTTTCGCGATATTGTAACCATTGCTTCCCTTCCCAATTATATGATCCTCGGTCACTTTGCCTGCGATTCGGCATATGACACTATTTATCGCGGAATTTGTTCGGAAATTGCCTACAATAATCGCCTGTTTTTGCTCAATTTTTTTAAAAATTGCCTCGATAGGGATAGCTTTGATAGGGATGATGCAAACCATTGGCGTTATCGCGAAGATCCGGATTTAGTCATTTGCTGGAGAGAAATAAAAAATATTTTAAATTATATCGATTTTTCATACGATGGCATTGGGAAAGATGGCATTGTGCAAATACTCAATCTGGGACTTGATTGCTACCACAAAAGAAACAAAATGCCCGAAACGGATCATTTTTTCAGGGAAGATCAGGTACCCTTTAAAAACCAGATGGATTGGGAAAAAATTCGGGATATTTGTCGCGGGGATCTGCATCCCTCGGAAATTCGCCTTGACGGAGATCGTTGTGCCATTATTCATCGCATCGTCGAGAATATCCATGGGGACACGGTCACTTTTTCATCGGATGGAACATTTAATATTTCTTCCCTAATCGACACGGTATTGGATTTAATGGACGCGGAACATGGCTCGGAAAATCCAGGCGGATTTAGGGAATATCTTAGGCGAATTTTTTGCTGTTCCTGCTGCTGGGGTGAAGAGCCAAAGGCGTCGTCATCGTTTATATTTGATCCAAATTTTAGAGAATTGCTTGCGACAAATGGTATCCATCCGGAGGATTATGGCATTACGCCGGCGGGGCGCGTATCCCTAATTGCCTATTTACACTATGGCTCCAAGTCCTTTGAATCCACTTTATTCGATGAATTTTTACCTTCTCGCAACTTAGATTTTGCGCTAAAAAATGGGAAAATTGCCATGAATGATGCACATCCCCTATTACATTCGGAAATAGGTGACCCTATGGCCGAAAACAATGCCGATGAAAATATTGTGTCTTTAAGACGAGTTAGCGATAGTTCTGCGCACAAAGGGATAATTCATAGCAAAATATCAACTATTCATTTTCCATTAAACCTTTATCACGAAGGAATAGAATGAGGTCATTCACATTCTTTGCGTTCGGAACATTGGACATGGACATTTGCTTCCATACTTCCCTTACAAAGCTTTCATCCAAGGAGTTTTTTTCAATTCCTTCAATCTCATCATCCCCAATTTCCCTATCTTTTGCGAAATTTCTCATAATACCTTGCATAATACCTTGCAACTGTCCTCTCAGTTCCACGCGTTTTAGTTCGTCGCCATAGCCATCCACCTCCTCCTCTTCTTTGACGTACTCCTCCCGTTTTTTGGGGTCTAGGCCGATGTATTCCAACTGGCGGAGAACTTGCTCCATTCGCATGGGCATGCCGAGATCCCTGCAGCGCCCAATCTCTCCTCCATCGAAGCGATCGGAATACTTTATTATATAGTACCACCATTCCAAATCGGACAGTTTTCTCTCCACGGGAAATTTGAGCTCCCCGATGCCTTTTCCCTTTAACTCCACCTGGATCAAATGAATCCCCTTCACCGTTTCGTAGGGGAGAAGCTGACCATTTTGACCCGCTTTTAGGGAAAATTTATTGATCAT
Source organism: Puniceicoccales bacterium (assembly GCA_031268005.1). Classification (GTDB taxonomy): domain Bacteria; phylum Verrucomicrobiota; class Verrucomicrobiia; order Opitutales; family LL51; genus LL51. The sequence goes on from JAIRYA010000025.1 coordinate 14,287, forward strand.
TTCGTAGTACTTCAGCGCCGAATCGCCGTTCGTGGAATAGTCCACGAATTGTATGGCGTAGACATCCTTTATCTGGGGCGCCCATTGCCCCCCCTCAAATTCCTGGTTGGCGAAGGTCGACGCCGCGTAGAACAGCACCCGCTTGTCAAAATTAGTGTGGTGAATCACCTGCATGTCCACGATGATGTGCTCCCGCCTCTCCGATATGGCGTGGTAATCCATGGATGCAAAGGAATTGTAGCCCCTCAGGGGGATTTCCAATCTCTCCTGGTTCGTGGCGATGGTTACGGGGGCAACACCCACGTGGCCTAGGAGTTCGTTGATCAGCGTCTCCGCCGTATCCGGATCGGACAGCATCCTCTTGAACCCGACGTCGCTCGTCGCCCGTATGAATCGCGTATTGCTTTCCCTATGCATATATCCATACTCCTAACTTTTTCCTTAAATTGTCAAGGATAACAACTTCACAGCTATCGCTTCTATCGGATGTTTATAAAAAAACTTTCCCAGAAACGGGAAATTGTTTACTCATAACCTAGACCCGTTCTTAAAGGCGAGCCTAGGATTTGTATTGTATTCAAATAAAATTCAAAAAATTTATTTTATAAATTTACTACCTCTTTCGCCAATTCTTTGGCTGACTCTTTCACCAATTTTGGATCCGTAATTTTGTGTATTTCGAACCTAAATTCCAGCGTTGATCCACCGGGAACGGGACCAATCCTTTGGTCGCCATAGCCGAGATCGGGTGGTAAAAATGCCTGAATTTCTCCGCCTTGTCCGATAAAAGGAAGGACTTCTTGCACACCGGAAACGAGCGAGCCCAGGTGAAGAGAGGCCTTTTCCTTTCGCTCATAGCTGCTATCAAAAACTTTTCCATCGATGAGTTTTCCTTCATAGTCAACTTCGAGGGTACAGTCACTATTAGCGCGAACGGCATCGCCCACTTTAATAATTTTGTAAAGCAAACCCGAAGCCGTTTTTTGAATACCCGGTTCCTTACTCTTAGTTTCTAAAAATTTTTTTCCCGATTCTTTTCTCATTTCAAGCTGTTCCTGTACTTTTTTGACAAAAAAACTTTCCATCTTTTCAAAATCTTCCTCCTTGGAAAGAAGAGATTCTTCTCCCTTCGCACCGCTTCTAAAACCGGCACAAACCAATTCCAGTTCCGTCGGATTTAGACCTAAATCCGAAAGACCACCGCCGCTGGCAATGGCAAAGCCAATAGTTTTTAGAAACGTATCCGTTTGTTCTTTTGTAAGAGGAACCTCTCCTCCCGTCTTTTCTCCACCGGGAGCAAGCCGCGTCTGAACAGTATTGAAACTTTCATCATCATAGTCCGGAAAATTTAATTCCGAACTTGGATTCGCTGAAAATAAAAAACCTCCGCCTAGTAATACGGACGATATTAACCCATTCTTTAATTCCTTTAACATAATTCTTAAATTAATTTCGATCTTTAGACATAGGAAAAAAATAAATTAAAACAAGAAAATAACAAAATTTTTTTAGTTTATCTTTTTTCCTCTGAATTTAGAAAAACACAAAAATCTCTCCGTTTCTCGATTCTAAAATAAAAACACCCTTTTTTCTTCTAATAAAAGAAAATTTACATACCTTTCATTTACTACCAACCTCCTCCAAAGGCCCTCGGTTTTTAAACCGAGGGCTGGATGGGATATGGATGGGAAATTCTTTAGAAGGCAAACTCACTCATCATGCTTTTCTGTCTCGATGCCCTATTACGATGAATAATGCCAACTTTTACGGCCTTATCCATGGACGAAATATATTCACGTACCGCTTCACTCAACCCTTCGCCCCTTTGATTTATAAGAACTTTAATTTTTTTAAACTGCGTTCGCAGACGACTTACAACTCTCCGGTTACGTATCTCGCGCTTTGCGGCTTGCCTCACACTTTTTAATACTTTCTTATTTGCCATCCTTCTTCTCCATTAAATTATTATGTATGTACACTAGCAGTCCATTTGCATACTGTCAAGCAATTTTTTTTGGAAAATTTAAATCGTGCCCAAAAATCTTATTTTTAAGAAAAATTAACAAAAAACAAGGAGCATAAATTTTCATAATCATCCTCCATTTTACTCCAATGCAATTGGCTGAAAATCATTTGGATTGAATCAATTTGGACACAAAATTTTTAGACAAAGCAACATTGTTTTTGGGTTTTTGAGTTGATCCTATAGAGTATATTTTGGATATGTGTGAGCAATTCTTCGCAGGTTTGGGCCGCATAAGTTTCGGGATAAATAATTCGCAGCTTGACCGTTATGGAAGAAAATGGTTTTGGTAGATAGAATTGATCCCAGGAACGAAAACGCCACGCGCTGTGAATTTTAATACCCCCAAGGATAATGGGGGTATTTGTTTCCTTTGCCAATGCGGCAATTCCCGGTTTGACGTTATATTTTGGGCCACGGGGACCATCCGGAGTAATCGCTATGGTGTGACCTTCGTTGAGAAGTCCCGTCATTTCCAGCAGTGCGGCCTTTCCTCCGCGCTTTGTTGATCCCCGTACCGCACAAATGCCCATATTTTTATAAATTTCCGTTAACCAAGCCCCGTCCCTGCTTGGACTAATTAGGCCATACATCTTTGTTCCCTGAAAATGGCGCTTGAATAGCTCCGAGGCTACGAATAAACGATTGTGCCAGAGTGCACAAATTTTGGGTGTTTTATGGTATTGTTTGAGCAAAGCTAAATCGCCCTCACTGATTTCAATGCGTAGAGTCTTCGTCCAAATTCTAATTAAAAAGGTTATAATTTTTGCAAAACATTGCTTCAATGGCGATAACCAATTCACACTTAAACTCATGGAATGAAGAAAATAGATTTTTTGTATTTTTCAAATAAATTATCCTCCCATTGGAATGCAATTCCGCCGAAGTATGGCGTCTCTTTTTCTCTTCCTATCGCTTCTCCATGGAAAAACTTTCCTTGCTTCGCCAAAATCCAGCAAAATTTTGCTGGGTTTTGGCTGAAAAGAAGTCAAGGAGGCTATAGCCTCCTTGCGAAGTTTGAGGCGGAGCCTCGGGCAAACCTCCTTGCAGGGACCGGGCGAAGTCCTGCAAATCAAACGACGAAATCCTGGCAAAATCTGTTCCAAAGGCTGCGAGCCCTTAGGATCTCCGCCAGGAGACCCGTCTCCTGGCCCTTTTTTAAGCCAAATGGCTTTGCAATTTGCAAAGCCATTTGGCAACAGTGTCTCTTTTTTTTAGTCAAAGCCCTGCGGCGAAGCCGCGGGGTTGGAATTTTCCTCCTGCCAAAAATCTCTTCCCCATGGGAAAACTTTCCTTGCCTTGCCAAAATCTAGCAAAAATTTTGCTGGATTTTGGCTGAAAAGAGGCCAAGGAGGCTATAGCCTCCTTGCGAAGTTTGAGGCGGAGCCTCGGGCAAATCTCCTTGCAGGTGCAAAAAAGGAGTCCTGACAACCTTGAAAAATTCATTCTTCTTCGCCGAGGCGCTTTCCCGGAATGAGATAATTCACCACGTAATCTCTTAGGGCATCCTCCAAAGGCGTCAATGATTTTTCATAGCCAATTCCGCGCAGCTTTTGAATATTAGCGCAGGTATAATATTGGTATCGGGTCCGCAAATTTTCAGGCATTTCGATGAATTGGACGTGCCACGGCTTGTCCAAGACTTCAAAAATTGGCCTCACCAAATCGAGCCACGTGCGCGCCTCCCCGGAACCGATATTGTAGATCCCCGCCGTTTCACGGCCATTTATTTTTTCCGGAACGTTGCCGAGAAAAATCGTCATATCGACCGCATCTTTTACGTATAAAAAATCGCGCCTCTGCCATCCATCGCCGCAGTCTTCGCGGTAACTTTTAAATAGCCTGACTTCGCCCTCCCCTCGAATCTGTTCATAGGCTCGCGCCACCATACTGATCATGGGCCCTTTGTGGGCCTCGTTCGGTCCAAAAACATTGAAATATTTCATTCCATATAATTTCATTCCCCGGGATTGGGCGTAAATGTCAAATAGGTGCTTGGAATAGCCATACATATTGAGTGGACGTAAATTTTGCAGTGGCGCTTCGTCATCCATCCCCCGGGTGCCGTCACCGTAGGTCGCCGCCGAAGAGGCATAGACGAAACGCAGGGCGCAATTTTCAGCGTGGTGCGCCAAGTTTTTCGTAAATTCAAAATTGTTTTTCATTAAAAATCGCCCATCGGTTTCCATCGTATCCGCACAGGCCCCCAAATGAAAAATCGTCCGAATATCCTTCGCAAAATCACTTTTTAAGTAGGGCATTAAATCGTCCGCATCGACGTAATCGCTGAAATGCAGTGGAACTAAATTTTTATAGCGGCCGTCATCGGATAGGCGATCGGAGACAATGATATCCCTAAAACCGAGACGATTTAGAGCCCAAACTAATGCACTGCCGATCAATCCGGCGCCACCGGTAACTAAAATTTTTCCCTCTGAAATGCCCATAACTTTATTAACTGTTTCCCCTAAAATAACCCTTTGAATCTTGGAATGAATTGATTTTTGGGGCAAAAGCGCGCGGAATTCCGCGCGGGACAGGGGATTTTATCCCCTGTTCTACAAGGCAAAGCCTTGGCTTTTGCCCCAATAAACTCATGGAATGTACTAAATTCCGATGCATTTTTTGTGCAATAAATTTCCCCAATACCTAGGACTCTATCACCTGTTGTTTTTCGTATAACCTGCGATACAAACTATCGCCCTCCAATAAATTCCGGTGCGTTCCCCGTTCCACAATTTCGCCCCGGGAAAAAACCAACACTTCATCGACGATGGACATCATACTGAAGCGGTGTGAAATCATAATAATTGTCTTATCCTTCTTTAAATTTTTGATTGCCCGATAAATTGCCTGTTGGCTTTCCGAATCCAGCGCCGAAGTCGCCTCATCGAAAATTAAAATGGGACAATCCCTTAGAAATACGCGAGCCAATGCGATGCGCTGCCGTTGTCCTCCGGAAAGGGAGTTTCCATTTTCGCCGATGAGTGTATCATAGCCCTCCGCCATCTGTGAAATAAAATCATGGGCATAGGCTTTTTCAGCGGCCTCGATGACTTCTTCCCTCGATGCATCCGGCTTCCCCCAAATAATATTCTTATATACCGTATCGTTAATGAGCGTCGGATCCTGTGGAACGTAGGCGATATTCCTCCGCAAATCGTGTTTTAGCATGGCGCGAATATCGATTTTATCGACGGTAATAGTTCCCCGATCGGGGTCAAAAAATCGCAAAATCATAGCCACGAATGTCGATTTTCCCGCACCGCTGCCTCCGACGAGTGCGTAAGTTTTTCCCCGTTGAATGCTTAGGTTTAGCTTTTTGAGCACATCCTTATTTTTGAGATAGGCAAAGGAAACATCCCTAAATTCGATATCCCCGCGAAGCCTATCAACGGGGACCGGATTTTCGGGATCGTGTATTTTTTCCGGTTCACTGAGAATGACTTCGATGCGATCGACGGCCGCCATGCTACTTTGGATCTTATTACTGAGATCACCCAGGCGCTTAATGGCATCGTAGCCGAAGTAAAGCGCCGTCGCCAATGCCATAAAAATTTCCAATTTTAAACCCTGCCTATAGGCATAAAACATCGAAAAACCAACGCCAACCGCCGAAATGACCTCAATAATTGGGGAAACAATGAGCTGATATTTGATTACTTTTAGAAATGCGTCGGAAAATGCATGGCAAGCTTTCCGGTAATTTTTCGTTTCCTGCTCCTCTAAGCCGAAGGCACGCACCTCCCTAATGGCCGCCAAATTATGATTAAGTCTATCGATGATCTCCGCCGTCTGCCTTTGCATCTGCCCAGATTTTTGGCGCAGGCGCAGTCCAATTTTTCGAATGGGAAAAATAAAAACGGGTAAGGCGGAGAGGAAGAGAAATAAAATGACGAGATTCGATTCCTGGATGCAAAGATAAATCAAATAGCCGATTGCGCCCAAAAGGGCCATGGGCTGGGTGATGACATCGTGGGAAATGTCGACCAAATTGGTTTGGATAATCGTACTGGCATTGATGGAGCGGGAAATCAACTCCGCAGGCGGGCAATCATTAAAAAATCCCAGGTGTAGGCGTTGAATTTTTTGAAAAATCATCATGCGCAATTCTTCGACGATATGCTGTCCACATGCGGCGAAATAATAGGAGCTCAAAAATCCAGACACTCCTCGAATAAACATAACCAACATGGGAAGTAGGGTCAAAATGGTTACCGTCACGCCATCGATTTCTTCGCCGCTAAACAGGATGCTCGAAGAATATTTGAGAATAACCGGGATGCCAAACCCACTCGCCAGGCCGTGGATGATTCCCATGGAAATGGCGATGGCGACATCTTGTTTCGTTGTTTTGAGAAACCGAAAATAGCTGAATAGACTTCCGGCGCTCATTCTACACTCACGCATGGAAATAAAACATGTATGATTTTATAAATCTTTAAATACTAAATCTTTTCAATGCTCCAGCGGCGCATCAGTTCTGAAAATTTAGACGATCCCACTAAATCTTTTATTCCCCGATTGATCGTCGATAGCCAGGGTGAATTTTTTTTCATTTGCACGGCGATCTCATTCCGATTGTCGCTATCATTCGCCAATTTCAGTGACAGGAAGTCTAATTCCGGATATTTTGCTATCCAATCGCAGGCCGTATGGCTATTGGTCAGCAAAATATCGATAGGCTGAGAAGAATTTTTATTCGTTTTCAATAAACTTCCAAACAGCTCGCCATTGGATTTGAAGGCGACAATTTTCGTATTTTGAATATTGGCCTGGCGAATGTGCTGCTCGAAAAAGAAGCCCTCGATGAGGCCGATACTTTTTTCTTTCAGTGAAAATTTTTGAGAATTTTTTTGAGATTTTTTCAAAAAAACGGCGACAACATCGCTCTTCAAGTAGCCGTCGCTGTAATCAAAGAGCGGGTCGCTGCCATTTCTAAGGATACCCCCCAAGGCAATATCGATTCTATTTTCCCTAATATTTTCATCAATTTTAGTCACATCTATCGGGGAAATTTCAAGATCGATACCCTCTTCCTCCGACAGCAGTCGCAGGAGATCGACTTCGAATCCCACGGGCATTTCATTGCGTATGGCCGAGAAAGGTAAGTTATCGCTTACAATCCCAACCCTTAGAATTTTTTTAGATTTTGTCAGCGTAGCGGCTAGGGGAGCGATTTTCTGGGCTCCATCGATCCCCTCGGAGGGTGAATTTTCGGAACCTTCTCCGTAGGAAAACAAAAAATTTGCAATCCCCTTCATCATACCGATTTGCTTCTCCGTGATCGTTATGCCCTTGAAGCCCTCCCATTTTTCCGTTTTATCTCCCTCACTCGCAAATGCATTGATCGCAAAAAAACAAAGAAAAAATAATCCAATCCTCCCCACTTTCATGGGGAAATTTGTAAGTTTTTCATGGCAAAGGTCAATGGATTTGATAAAAATAAGAACAACCGCCTCACATTTCAGTCGGCAACAACCTTTTAAACTGCCTCTCCTGCCCTAATTTTTCAGGTTCGCACATAGGCGATTTCAGCCCATTGGCCCATTGTCTTCGTATTGGAAATACCGCAATCCCAGTAGCGTTCGACCAATGGCATAAAGACATTTTTGACCGATTCAAGTTCCTCCACGAGAATCCCACTCAACGATAGAATGCCGTATTGTCTTATCGTATTGACGAGAATAGGGGCCTGGGAGATCAGCGTCGGAGCCAAAATATTAGCGACGATGAGATCCGCCTGTCGCCCTAAAATTCCCTCACTGATATCCGCCACCTTAAATTCTATGGAATGAATTTCATTATTCCGTGCATTTTTTTCGCTGATTGCAATTGCATCGGGGTCCACGTCGAAACCGTACACGTTGCCGAACCCAAGTTTTGCCGCCCCCAGGGATAAAATTCCGGAACCGCAGCCCACATCGATTACTCTCCTCAGAAATACGGAATTTCTAAATAAATTCCAGTAGTCGACGATCCGCGCCAAACACAATTTTGTAGTCTCATGGGCTCCCGTCCCAAAAGCCATTTCCGCATCCAAATAAATTCCAAAATGTTTTTCGGGAATCCCGTAACTTTCCCTTTCCCAAACCGGGACGACGTGTAAAGGGCCGATATTAAAGGGAGTCAGAAATTTTTTATACTCATTTTTCCAATCGCAGTCCCGAAGGATGGAGCAAACTAATGTTTTCCCCGACAGCAGGGGAATTTGTTGCCGTAAACTTTCCCAAGATTTTTGAAAATCGTCCTCAAAATAGCCACACAATTGGCACCGATTATCTCCCTTTTCCAAAACCCAATGGATCTGTTCCGTTTCCCCAAGGGCAACTTCAACAACAGGCCATTCGTCGGGCAATAGGTCTAAAAAAACTTTATTCATACTCCACTTGTTCCACAAATTTTCGAGGATCTTGTGCCGCAAAAAACGCCGTCCCCGCCGTCACAATATCGGCACCCCGTTGGATGCAAAGTTTTGCATTTTCCAAATTTATTCCGCCGTCGACTTCAATTTTCACCGCTCCATGACATCCGCGGAGCATTTCAATTTTTTCCAATGTATTTTCAATAAATTTCTGTCCACAAAGTCCCGGATTCACCCCCATAATTAACACCAAATCAACCGCATCGATGAGGGGAAAAACTTTCTCCACCGATGTTTCGGGATTAATCGCAATACCCGCCTGTTTTCCCATTTGTTTGATGTGGCGCAATGTTTTCTCCAGTGGGGCTTTGGATTCCAGGTGAATGGAAATCAGATCCGCTCCCTCCTTCGCGAATGACTCCACAAAATATTCCGGATGGCTAAGCATCAAATGCACATCGAAGAAAAGATTTTTTTTGCCCGTTGCAAGTGCCCGAACCGTTTGCGAGCCAAATGCGAAATGGGGGACAAAGTGGCCATCCATGGCATCGATGTGTAGCCAGCGCGCACCGCTTCTAATAACCCTATCCATACTCGCCTCCAAATTGGCGTGATTTCCGGCCAAAATTGATGGCGCAATCGTAATTTTCATCGGAAATAACTCACCAAATGTTCACCAATAGGGCACAAATTTTTCTCGCCAGACGCTCCATGAGTTGGGGAATAGCCTGATCTCGAAGGGAATGAAAATCTCTCCCCTTCAAAAGATCCACGGCCACTTCAACCCGTTGGCGCTCCAATAAGGATTTTCCACTCCTATCGACGAGCGTACATTCTGCAACGATGCGAAGGTTCACCGATAAAGCAATCGATGTGTCTTTGGGATCGTAGGCGGAATTTTTCTGGGAAAAATCGACAATTTCCACCCGCAAATGGGATTGGGCTTCCCCTTTGTGCGCTAGTTTTAATGGCGTACTCCGTTGAATTTTTTTGGTCAACTGTGCCGTGAGAGGGCCCGAAGCCTTTGGGCAAAGTGAACTATTTTTTACCGGCTCCACATAAATTGATTGCACCACATTTTGGGGAGAAATACCCGAATGATAGTGGGAACAACCGGAAAAAATTAGGCACAAAAGGAATAAAATGAATCCTGTTTTTCCCATTTTTACCGCTACCCCAAAATGCTCTCCCCTTCGGCCAAGTCGATTTTATCCACAAAATTGTTGAAATCATCCCCGCCAGTAACACCCTCTGGCTCATCCTCCTTCGGTTTATAGGATGCAAAAAGAAAATCAACGGGTGTCGATTTTGGCCTAATCCCATTGAGGATCCCCTGAATTTTTTCCTCCGCTACCTTCGCTCCGGATGTGTGGGGTGCAAAATCAATGGCCGAACGGTATAACATTTTTGCGGCTTTTCCATTGTAGCGCGTATTAAAATAGAAATCACCCAAAGCAATCTCTGACCGCACGACGGATTCTTCCAATTCCCTTATTTTTTGGTTAACAAAATTAATCTCCACGTGTCCGGGAAATAGTGAACAAAATTCATTGTAATAGCGCAGCGCCGTAACCGCTCCACCCTGATTATACTGGTCCCCTTTGACCAAACTGCTATAGATTTCTGCAATTTTCAAATAGACGGAGGGAACTTCCACCGAATCGGGATAGACATCGATTAACTGAGCCAAAGCCCCGATGGCCAGATGGTAATACTTCGCCCGAAGGTGCAAATTGGCAATTTCGATCAAAGCCTGGGGAGCATAGTAACTGTAGGGGGCATATTTCACCACGAGTTCATAATCCTTTACCGCAGAATCGTAGTCGCGTAGCCCGGGAATGGTTCCAAAATAGCGGGGTCGAACCCCCCCTTGCAATTTCTTTGCAATCCAAAAATAGTGTTCAATTGCATCGGGAAACCACACACTTTCCGGATAGCATTTTACTATTTTTGTGAACATCTTTATCGCCGCGGTAAATTGATGATTATTTTCATAGGTTAATCCGCGAAAATAGTAGGCCCAGGGGACCACATCGCTCGTTTTATAATCCTTGCAAATTTTTTCGTACAATTTCAATGCCGTTTTCGAATCATTCTGCGCTTCAGCGTTTTCTATCCTTAAAATGAGATCCTCCAGGGGAAGCCTTTCCTTCCCTAGAAATTTCGATTTTTCCCTATGCCTTCTCAGCGCCAACGAATGGGCCCCCAAAGGGCAGGAAAGTATGGCACCCATAATTAGGGAAATAACCGGTAAATATAATCCATGGAACATATGCGAAAATAAACAAACCTTTTGGCTTTGGGCAACAAAAATTTTCACTTCCAACGAATTAAAGATGCCCCCCATGTCGCTCCTGCGCCAAAGGCAACGATTAAAATTAAATCTCCGGACTGAATATGCCCCCCTTGCAAAGCTTCATCCATCGCAATCGGAATGGAGGCCGCGGAAGTATTGCCCGTGTGCTGTAAATTTGAAAATATTTTTTCCTGGGGAATTTTTATGCGCTCCGAAATCGCCGAAATAATTCGCATATTTGCCTGGTGGGGAATCACGCAAGCCACATCTTCTATGGTTAAACTATTTCTCAATAGAATGTCCTCGACGGCCGCGCACATCCGCTTGATCGCCTCCTTGAAAACTTCACGGCCCTCCATTCTAATGAAACGCTCCCTTTCGCCCTCACCGGATGCCGTAACTCCAAATCCTTGACAATATAACAATTGGGATAAATGGCCATCGGCACCGACCAATATGTCCAATATACTCGCTTCGGAATTCGTATCCGTATTGCGCGATAGAACAACGGCCCCCGCCCCGTCACCGAAAAGTACGCAGGTGGATCGATCCTCCCAGTCCACGATGGATGACATTTTTTCCGCACCGATGACGAGAATATTCTTCATCATCGAATTGTTGATCAAAAAATTGCGCCCCACGTCTAGGGCGTAGACAAATCCGGAACAGACCGCATTAATATCGAAGCACGGGATATCCGTACACCCCAATTTTCCCTGAATAATACACGCCGTTGACGGAAACTGCATGTCGGGCGTAACCGTCGCGACAAGGATTAAATCAATATCGCAAACGGAAATATTTGCATTTTCCAGAGCCTTCTCTGCGGCCCTACTACCGAGATCGGAGGTCACCTCCGTATCCAGACAAATTCTCCGCGATTCAATTCCCGTACGGGAAACAATCCACTCATTGCTGGTATCGACCATTCCTTCCAGGTCGGCATTCGAAAGCACACAATCCGGGACGTATGAACCTACGCCCCTAATAATAACACGCTCCATCGCTATTTAATTTTTGCCACTACGCAGAAATAACGCTGACACGGCGATGCTTAGCATCCCATTCCACCCTACCGTCAATGAGTGAGAAAAGCGTAAAATCTCGCCCAAGCCCCACATGCTTTCCCGGATGCATTTTTGTCCCACGCTGGCGCATTAAAATACTGCCCGCATGCACGATCTCACCACTATAACGCTTCACACCCAAACGTTTGCTCACACTATCGCGGCCATTCCGTGACGTCCCCTGCCCTTTTTTATGTGCCATTTTCAGATCCTCCTTAAAAATTAAACGGAAATCGATTCAATCCTAATCACCGAAAGCTCCTGGCGATGACCGCGGCGACGCTCATAGCCCTGGCGGCGTTTCTTCTTAAAAACATAGACCTTTTTTCCCCTTTTGTTTTCGAGGAGCATTGCTTTGACGACGGCCCCATTGACATAGGGTGCACCGATCTTGGCATCTTGCCCTTCTCCGACAAAAAGTACCCTATCCAAATTAATCACATCTCCGGATTTCGATCCAACGTAGCGATTCACAAATAAAATATCTCCCTCGCGAACGATCAACTGTTGGCCTTGATTCTCGATAATTGCTTTCATTCTTAAATCTATTCTCCAATAAAAAGCGTATCAAAGGTAACGCAAGCTATTTTTGTGTTTTTTTAAAATTAAAGGCATTTAGGCTAGCATTTTTGCTAAAATTTCACGAATCCATTTCCCATTCCTTAAAAACTGCACTTCGATGCGCACATAGAAGAATGGTATGCTAAACCGAAAATCATCGGGAATTCTGACCGCATCCTTTTCCGTAGTGATGAGAAAATCGGCCGCCTCTGCCCGCTCATTAATCCGCGAAAGTTCGCTATTCGTGAAGCGGTGATGGTCGATGTAACGCCTCTTATAAATAATATTTGCCCCCAGACCGAGAATGAATTTTTCGAAACCTTCCGGCGATGCAATCGCACAAAAAATGGCGACTTTTTTCCCTTTCAAAATTTCCAGGGATTGAATTTCCTCCGTGCGATGGGCTACGAGGTAGCAGGGTTTATGGGTGCATTCGACGATTTGTGCCTTCGGGTTGATGGCGCTAATTTTTTGTTCCAGCAAAGAATTTCTCGTCCCATCCGATTTCGTTAGGAGAATGCAGGATGCCCGATCCAAATGCTTCAGCGGTTCCCGCAAAATGCCACGGGGCAGTAAATAGCAATTGCCAAAGGGATTGGTCTTGTCGATCAAGGCCATTCGCAAACTTGAACGCAATCGCAAATATTGATAGCCATCATCTAGGATCAAAATATCGGAACCGAAACGCTTGATCGCATAGCGTCCCGCTTTAATTCGGTCCTTATCGACCACAACCGGTATGCCCTTCAAATTTTTAGCCAGCATGTAGGGTTCATCGCCCGCATGTTCCGAATCGAGGAGAATATTTTTCCCGTCACTCACAACTTTGGGAGGTTTATCCGACGAATGGGTTAGCCAACGCCAAAACTTCCAATAGGCCGGCTCGCTTTTACTCTTATACCCCCGACTAATGATGGCCGGCCGCCGCCCCATCCCCAGAAGTAATTTGGCCAAATATTCTGCCACGGGCGTCTTGCCCGTCCCTCCCATCGTAATATTTCCCACGACGACGACGTGGCAACCTAGAGACTGCGAATGGAGATAGTGCTTTTGATAGAGCCAGACGCGCAGCCTAATGATGAGGACAAATAGAAAGGAAAAAGGAACTAAAATAACGGTGATACCCTTCGCCAATGGCGTCCCTTTCCGGTCATAGAGAATATCGGCGATAAACTGTACAAATTTATCAAATGCCCGGTAAATATGTCTCCTTTGTTTTTTTAGGATATAGCGAATTTTTCGTAAAATCCTCATGCATTGACGGGCTTTGCCTTCGATAAAATCACCGGCGTCCCGGAAGAAGCCATCACCATTCTCAGCTGAAAATACCACTCTTCAAACAGCAACTGTTGCCGTCCGTAGTGTTCCGATAGGGTAACAATCGCGCCCAGGAGTTTGCTTTGAAAATCGATCCAATCCCCCAGGGAACCCTTTTTTGCAATTGCCAATAACTTTCCCAGATACCACGGATTTTGCGTAAAAATACTGCCCACTTCCCCGCGATACAAGGCCGCATATTTTTCCTTGAGCCGTTCCAGGGCGATTTTAGTAACATTTTCCAGGCCATCATTTTCGTGGAGATAGCGCAATTGAATGAGCAAACGCAGGCGATTTTGCAGCGCCGCCAACAGCGGCCTTCCCTCTTCCCTGTAAAGGAAGTAGCGGCGGATTCCCCGGGCGAAAGCCTCCCCATCATCCCCAAAAAATAACTCAACCGTTTCAAAAAAATCATCGCCGCGAAGGTCGACAACAATTTCCTCCACGTCCCGAACTTCGATCCCACTTTCATCCGCCCCATGGAGCAACAATTTATCCAGTTCACCGCCAATTATTGCCAAATCATTGCCCGTTCGCCCTAAAAATTTACTAAGCGCTTCGGCGCTTATTTTTTTACCTTCACCCTTCACCCCATCGCGGACGTATTGTTCGCACCCCACCGACTTAGGCGCTTCCAAAATCTCACCGTGGCAATTTTCTAAAAACCATTTAATAACCCTTTGGCGCCCATCGACGGATCTCGCCGCCATCAAATAGCCAACTTCCGGTAGTTTTTCGAGTAGGCTTTGCAATTCATCCATCCAGGACAGAACCTCCTCCGAACGCCCAATGGAAGCGTCGCTCAAAAAGGAAACATCGCGATAGTAAACGCACTTTTTCTCGGCAAAAAGGGAAACCGTACGCAGCGCCTCGCACACCCGTCGCAATTCTTGAACGGCCTCGGAAATACTATCCGCATCGCTGTCGATGGTTTCAATTTCAACGCCCTGAAAAGATTGAAGAATGGCATCACTGCGTTTCCTAACGCTAAAGCAATCATTACCTGCTATAAAAAATTTCGATTCCAACATCAATTCATTTAAAATAGGAAAAAAACAGATGAGGCAATGGCGATCTAACCACAGCGCCTCCTATGAAGTCTCTTCGTCGCTTTCCTCCAGTTGGGCGGAATTTTTATCCTTTTCGGGAATCCACTGCGGATTGACCACTCCCCCCGAAATGATCATTTTCATTCCATCGGCGACGGACATGGCTAAAAATATAACGTCCTCCCGGGGAACAAACAGCAAAAACCCACTCGTCGGATTGGGTGTCGTTGGAAGAAAAACATTGATGACTTGTTCCTTCGTTTTGACTTGAACTTCCCCCATCGTCTCACTGGTTAAAAAGCCGAGGGCATAGCTCCCCTTACAGGGATACTGAATCAGTACGGTCGTTTGGAAGACGGCCTCCCGATTTTTACTGAATGTTTCGACGATCTGTTTCACCGTTTTGTAGACACTATTCACAAAGGGCACGCTTTCGATGAGCTGTTCCGTCAGGCGAATAACTGTTTTTCCTAAAAAATATTGCGACAAAAATCCGAGTACGGTAATAATCCCAACGATAAAAATCGTGGAAAATAGATTAATCACCGTATTCATCCAGAATTTATCCGGAATTTTTAAACCAAAACAATCCAATAAAAATCGACTCGATGGCGCTCCCACATAATCCAGCAATAGGGTCACGACAATGGCGGTAATCCCCAGGGGAAGTAGGATGAAAAGTCCCGTAAAAAACCAATTCTTAATCATCCTAAATAAATGCGGAGACTTTCTACTTTTTTTAGCCATGCTTTAACTCTATAAATTACTTGGAAAATACAATGTTTTTTTATTCAATTTCAAATCAATCCTATGCAACGCTCCCCATTTTTCTTTGCCATGATTTGAATATTTTGCGTCATATTCCCCTCCAATTCAACCAAATTCTCCGCCCATTCTACGACAATTACAAAGGGATGCTGGGCATAGTCTAAAACACCCAAATACTCCCCTCTTTCCAGGCGATAGGCATCGATGTGAATCAAATTCATTGTCCCCGCATAGTGCGCCAGAATATTAAATGTCGGACTTGTTAGGGGTTCCCCAATCCCCAAAGCCCTTGCTATACCCTTCGCAAAGGTTGTTTTTCCGACGCCCAAATCCCCGCGCAAAGCAATGATAGTGCCATCGCCTAGCAATTTTCCAAAGGCTTCTCCGAGGGCGATCAAATCCTCCGCCGTTGGACAAATAATTCCCTTTTTTAATCTCTCTTTCAATGTCATATGCCATTGGAATGGCAATGGAATGGGATAAGCCATGAAAAGCAAGATAGTAATTTTCCACAGCATTCCTGAAGCAAATTCTTTTTGGAAAAAATTCTCTTTTTCTCAAACAAGACTTCTCTCCCTGCCAAAACCAGTGGAGATTTTCTCTTGGTTTTGGCTGAAAGAGGTCAAGGCGTTTGTGACTCCTTGCAGGCGCAGGACAGCGTTCTGCAAGCAGGCGACGGAGTCCCGTGGCAAGCCTAGGGAATTTACTCTCTCTTCGGCATTTCATCCCATTGCCTAAGTCGAAGGGGTAGCGAAAATATTAAAAAAAATTTTTCTAAAATATTTAATAAAAGAGTTTGACAAGGTTGGAGATGGATTTAGGTTGGCAGGGGTTGGGTGTTCCATGAAGACAACTTTAGTAAGAAAAGAAGATGCACAGAATAAGGCATGGCGTATCGTTGATGCGGCCGATATTGTGCTGGGAAAGTTAGCAGTAAAAGTGGCGAATGTGTTGCGCGGAAAGGATAAGCCAACGTTTACACCCCACGTTGACAACGGTGATTTTGTGATTGTTATCAATGCGGAAAAGGTGAAAGTTACGGGAAAGAAGGAACTCGATAAGAAGTACATGTTTTATTCGATGTACGTGGGAAATGAGAAGCGTATTTCCCTAAATAGGATGCGGGTGCGCCGTCCGGAATTTATCATTGAACATGCGGTAAAAGGTATGCTGCAAAAGAATCGCCTTGCAAATGCCATGGTTCGAAAATTGAAGGTGTATGCGGGTGCAGAGCATCCCCACGGGGCGCAAAAACCGAAACCGTTAGCCATATAGTTTGTGATCATGAGTGAAGATTTAGTAGAATTTTTAGGAACGGGTCGCCGTAAGACTTCCATTGCACGGGTTAGAATTTCCACTGGCAGTGGCAAAATTGTTGTTAACGGTAAACCCATTGGGGAATATTGCTACCAGGAGGTGACCCAGAAAATGGCTTTGTCGCCGCTAGTTACGGCAAATTTATTGGGAAAAGTTGATGCCCGTATGAATGTCTTTGGGGGAGGTATTTCCGGACAGGCGGGTGCAATCCGCCTGGGCATTGCCCGCGCCCTTTGTGAGATGGATACGACGCTTAGGCCCATCCTAAAGCGAGCGGGACATTTGACGCGCGACGGTCGAAAGAAGGAGCGCAAAAAACCGGGACAGCCGGGTGCCAGGAAGCGATTCCAGTTCTCAAAGCGCTAGGACTAAGTTTCCATTGTTCTGGAAAAGGTACTTTTGGGGTACCTTTTTTGTTTTTTCCGTGAAATAAGACAGAAATACGGGGGAATTTCCTCAAAAGCACTGGACAGCCGATGGATTTGAATTAGATGAATTTCAATGAAAAGAATGGGATTGTTATTTCCGGGTCAGGGAACGCAAATGGTGGGAATGGGACGGTCTCTCGTGGATCACTACGAAACGGCGGCAAAGTTATTTGAAGAAGCGAGCTCGATTTTGGGCTACGATTGGGAAAAATTGTGCTTTGAAGGCCCGATGCAAACACTCACGGAGAGTCGTCACTGCCAGCCGGCTCTATTCGTGCATCAGTTCGCAGCGGCTCGGGTCTTGGAAGAACTCGTTGGAGCGGAAAAATTTACGCTTGCCATGGGACTGAGCATCGGAGAGGTGGCGGCACTGGCGATTGCGGGTGTATTCGACTTCAAAACCGGCGTAAAAATTGTCCAAAAAAGAGGAGAATTTATCCAGGAGGCCTGTGAAATGAGCGACGGTGGAATGGTTTCCATTCTAGGTACAACCTTCGATGCCGTGGAAAAATTGTGCGATCTATGTGCCGTGGAGATTTCCAATGTTAACGGTCCCGGACAGATTGTTTTAGCGGGAGAAAAAGAAAAAATACGCCATGTCATCGAGATGGCCACGGAGGTAACGGGTGGAAAGGCGCTGCCTTTGAATGTCGCGGGAGCGTTTCACAGTTCCTGGATGGAGCCGGCGCGGGAGAAGTTTGATACATTTTTAGGGGGAATTATTTTCAAAAAACCGAAATTTAAAGTGATTAGCAATGTGACAGGCGAGATAGTGGAAAATCCGGAACGGATTAAAGCACTGCTGATTCAGCAAATTGTTTCGCCGGTTCGCTGGTGGGATTGCATGCGAAGGGCGAAACGGGAAGGAATAAATTATTTCTATGAATGTGGCGTCGGCAAAACCTTGGCGAATATGGCGAAGCGCATTGACAATGAATTACGGGTACTATCCTTCGGTAGTTATGGGGATAATATTGAATTTCGGCGATGAATGAAGACCACGAAGTCTTCATTGCTCCGGGTTCTGGATTCTGTAAAGGCGTTGCGTTTGCGGTCCAAAAAGCACTCGATGTTGCCAAAAATAAAAAAGAAGGATCCGTATTTTTAGATGGCGAATTGGTCCACAATCGCGCCGTTGGAGAGCGGTTATATGCCCAGGGAATACGACCATTGCAGCGAAATTCGAAAATTCATGGAGGGGATACGATTCTAATTCGAGCCCACGGTATTTCACCGAAACGGAGGCTATTTTTAGAGCACTTCGGATGCAAAATCGAGGATTGTACCTGCCCACTGGTGCGAAAAATTTCGAGGATCATGGAAGCAAATCGGCATAGGCAAATTATACTATTGGGCGATCGCAATCATCCGGAAATTGAGGGATTGTGCGGATACGCAGAAAATATACGCGTCTGTGAAAACTTGAAGGAGCTTTCCCAACTGATCGCGGAAGTGTGCCAAAATAAAAAAACAGACAAAAATTTTTTAGATAATAAAAATTTCAAGGGGACGGAAAATTGGATCATGCTTTGCCAATCGACGTTGGATATGGATTTTCTGGAGGCGGCGAAAAATTTATGCGGTGAAAAAAATTTTTCCGTTGAGATTTTTGACACAATTTGTTCGGCGACGAAACGGCGCCAATCGGGCCTCGAAGTCTTAAAGGATTGCGATGCGGTGATCGTCGTCGGTGGATTCCATTCGGCGAATACGAAGCGTCTATTTGAAAAAATGAAAAGACAAGTGGCCGCCGTATTCTGGATAGAAAAGGTCGGTGATTTGGCCCCAATTAATTGGAGGATTTATCCGAAAATTGGCATTGCGGCAGGGGCTTCAACGCCGCAGAGCGCCATGGAGAATATTTATGGCGAAATTTCTAAAAAAATAGCTTGAAATTGTGAAAAAACAGAAAAGGATAGAAATATAGTTAAAATTTATCCTAGGCTTGCGATGTTTGTGCGTTATTGATAAGCTCTAAAAGTTGAAGAGTATTCGATTTTTGTGGTTTGCGCATTGCCATCGTGGGTACGGAGTTTTACCATGAATATTACAATTAATGATTTATTTGAGGCGGGGGTTCATCTCGGCCACCAGAAACGTCGTTGGAATCCAAAATCCAAGAATTTTATTTTTGATCATCGGGGCGGTATTTCGATCATTGATCTGGAAAAGACCTATGAGCAATTGGATAGGGCCTGTACTTTTGTGCAAGAACTTGCAAGTAAGGGGCAAAAAATTTTATTTGTGGCAACAAAAAAACAGGCACAGGAAGTTGTCCGTGAAATGGCAACACTTTTAAAGATGCCGTTTTGTGTCAATCGCTGGCTCGGTGGATGCCTGACGAATTTCGAAACGGTGAAACGTAGTTTGAACAAATATCGCCGATTTTTAGCCATGGAAGCGGACGGTTCACTGGCGGTGATGCTAAAGAAAGAGGCCGCCGTCATTCGCCGCCAAATGGCTCGAATGCACCGCGGTTTTGAGGGGATGCTCGAGGTTAACAATCTTCCCGATGCGCTATTTATTGTGGACGTGAAGTTCGAAAATATCGCCGTTCAGGAAGCCCACCGCCTAAATATTCCCACGGTTGCAATTGTGGATACGAACTCCGATCCTTCATTCATTTCCCATGTTATTCCCGCCAATGATGATTCGTCGAAGTCCATAAAAATTATTTTGGAAACGGTTTCCGAGGCCATTCAGATGGGCCAAGAGGCCTATGAGGCCAAGCAATCGGACAGCAGAAAACGGCAAAAAATTATAGCGGAAAAAGATTTAACCGGCAATGATGGCGTAACGATAGATGCGGAACTTGCCAGTAAGGCCGAAAAAGTAACCGACAGGGACGAGGAAGCTGCCCTTGGGGGGCACAATAGACCCGCAGCGCACAGGAGACGTTCTACGGGTAAAAACACGGAGGAAAAGCCCATGGAAAATGGAGTAAAATCTGAGGAAATTAAAGAATAGGAGTAAAAAATGGTAGAAGTTAGTGCAAAGTTAGTCGGTGAACTCCGCAATTCGACGGGAGCCGGTTTTGCGGATTGCAAAAATGCCTTAGTCGAGGCCAATGGAGATTTCGAAAAAGCGGTGACGATTTTAAAGAAAAAAGGCGTAGCGACGGCGGCCAAAAAATTAGGTCGTGCGGCAAATGAGGGCGTCGTTGAATCCTATATTCACGGCGATGGACGCATCGGAGTGCTATTGGAACTGAATTGCGAAACGGATTTTGTCGCCAAAAATTCAGAATTTAGGAAACTGGCACGGGACATTTGCATGCACATTGCGGCAGCAAGCCCTCTGTACATTTCCCGCAGCGAGGTCTCGGCGGATTTGGTTGAAAAGGAAAAAGAGATTGCAACTGCTCAGGCGGCGGGAAAACCGCAGCATGCGATTGATAAAATTGTGGAAGGAAAACTGGACAAGTGGTACCAACAAATTTGCCTATTGGATCAGTCTTTTGTAAAAGATCAGGACAAAACGGTGAATGATCTCATTGGGGCAATGATTGCGATTATCGGCGAAAATATTCGCATTGGACGTTTTTCCCGTTTTAAAATTGGGGAGCAATAGGATATTTATTCCTCCGCCGATGAAAAATGGCGGAAGTGAATGGTTTTTAGGATATATTTTTTTCCAATTTGCATGAAAAGTTAAATCCACCTAAGCCTCTGTGGCAACGCATGTCCCAACGGAAAAAGTCTTTTCCAAAAAAATAACGAAAATATTGTTGTATTTTTAAGAATTTGATTTATTCTATAAACAATGTATTTGCTTAAACAACTGAGGCAATTTTCCACCGTTGTGGCGGATACGGGTGACTTGGAATCGATTGAAAAATTTAAACCCCGGGATGCGACAACCAATCCGTCCATCGTCCTCAAAGCCGTCGGTGAAAATTCGCAATTTCTACAAAATATTCTAAAAAAATATTCCGACCTGGCGGTGGAGCAAATAATGGATCATCTCCTCGTTGAGCTCGGAGCGGAGATTCTAAGAATTATTCCCGGACGCGTTTCAACGGAGGTCGATGCCCATCTTTCCTTTGACATTTTGGCAACGGTCAACAAAGCCCGGGAGTTGGTGCAGCTGTATCGCAAAAAAGCCATTAATTCGGAGAGAATTCTAATCAAAATTGCCGCCACCTGGGAAGGCATTCAAGCCGCAAAAATCCTCGAAGAAGAGGGCATTCATTGCAATATGACGCTCCTATTTTCCCTGGAGCAGGCGATAGCCTGTGCGGAGGCGGGTGTGACGCTAATTTCTCCCTTCGTCGGACGGATTTTGGACTGGTATAAATGCAATAATCCGGAAATTTTAAGCGGCGATTTCGATCCGGGCGTTGATTCGGTGCGGCGAATTTTTAGCTACTATAAAAAATGGAACTATGGGACGGAAATCATGGCTGCGAGTTTTAGAAATATCGATGAAATTATTGCGCTCGCCGGATGCCATTTACTCACGATTAATCCGAAATTGCTTGACATATTGGATCAGGAGGAAGGAATTATAGACCATAAAATGGATACGTTAGGAGAAGAATGGGAACAAAAACTGGCGTTAAAAGAACCGGATTTTCGTTTGGCATTGAATGAAAATCAGATGGCCACGGAAAAATTATCGGAGGGAATTCGCCTGTTTTGTCGGGACATTCGTCAGCTGGAAAAACTTATTGCGGCCCAACTATGAATACCATAAAACATTTCGACGGCGCAGAACAATTTTTTGACATTTGCAAGCAATTGAAGGGGAAACGGGTTGGTATTTTGGGGCATTTACATCCCGACGGCGATTGTTTGGGGGCACAAATTGCGATGCATAATATTCTGATTCAGTGCGGTGCCGTACCGCTTTTGGGGCTGTACAACGATTACATTGCGTCAAATTTACGGTGGGTTTCCCGTGATTATATTTTTACAAAACCGGAGGAAATGGCCACCGACGAATACGTTTTTGTCGACTGCAGCGTAAAATTGCGAGCCGGTGATTTTGCGAAGAAGTTGCCCATGCCATTGCTGTCGGTCGACCATCACATTTCCGGGGAAAGGTTTGCTCACCATAATTTTTTCCATCCCGAAGCCGCGGCAGCCTGTGAAATTATTGCGGATTTTCTTCACCAAAAACAATGGGAAATTTCGAGTCATACGGCGACTGCCCTATACGTGGGCATGGTGACCGATACGGGAAAATTTAGCTATTCTTCAACAAATACACGCACGCTATTTCTGGCCCTACAGCTCGCATTACACGGGGCGGATCCCCACCGAATTTGCACTGAAATTTATCAAAATGAACCCCGGGAAAAATTTGCTTTGTTGCAGCGCTTTTTGGCTTCACTGCAATTTTACGCCGATGGCGCGATTTGCATCGGCCATGTGACGGAGCGGGACTATCTGGAAACGCACACGACTTCGGAGGACAGGGAAGATTTTGTGGATTATCCGCGGGCGATTAGGGGGGTACGCGTTGCGGTAATTACCCACTACCGCGACGGCAAAATTTGCGTCAGTTTGCGTTCGAACGATCCCGCGCTGCGCCTGGACCTTTTAGCTAGAAAATTCTCCGGCGGAGGGCACACCTGTGCCGCATCGTTTACCATCGAAGGCATCTGGGAAAAATTCGAAAAAGTTTTTATAAATAAATTGCGAGCCCATTTGGATTCCTTCTCCGTAAAACATTTATGAAGGGTATTTTATTAAAAATTAAATCAAAAGTCGTCGATGGCAATTTTCCCATTGACAGGTGTATTTTATTAGGTTTTTTACGGCATTATTCGGTAATTTTTTTGATGGGTGATACTGTACCCAGGAAGAAAGCGTAAACAAGAAAAAAAGGCAAAAAGTATGGAAAAGAAAAAAAATCTAGGAATAGGGAAAAAAGAGAACGGGAAGTCTTTGCAGGCATCGGGGGCAGAAACTTCGCTTTTTTTGAGGGCAAAGGGGCCCTATGATAGCTCAAAGAATAGAGACTACGGAGGAAAATATGCCTTTGATATTGGCGATGGAAAATTTGAAAGAGGCGAGTTCATTTGCATCGCAAACCCGACCTACGATAAAACATTTAAATTGTTGTTCACGCCCGTAAATATTACGGATACCGATCCCGTATTTGTCCAATTGTGCAATGTAAAAAGTAGCAAACTTCGCCTAATGTCACTCCTAAATAGTATTATTTATCCCCATTTCGAAAAAGATGAACGGGCGGAACATATCGTCGAGATAGAGTTGGAAACTACGGAACTATTAGCCGGGCAGGATGAAGATGATGATAATAACGACGAAACTTTTGAAAAAGCATTAAAGGCGTTACGCTGTGACATCGTTTGTAAATGTACGGTTCAGAAAAGTCATCAAGCCAAAACAAGTAAGAGTGAAACGCTATTTGTTTATTTTGACATAGAAATGCAAAGGGCTGATATTCCGGGAAGAATAAATGCTTTTTTAAGGTATAGGGATATTTTAAAAAATAAATTTAAAGTAAAAGAGGACGATGAAGTAAAATTAATAGCCTTTTTGAATTATAAAACCCAGGGAGTGGCGATGGCAAATGTAGTCGTGACGACTGTGGCCATTGATTCGGGAACAAATACGCTAAGGCTCGTCGACGAAAGGGAAGCCGTAGAAGCCGCGAAATTATCGAAATTAATTGGACTTCCGGCGATTGTTGAAGAAATAAAATCCAATAATGAGGTAAAAATCAGCGATGCACCTCTGGGGACATACGGTCGAGAATGGTTGAAATTGTTGGGAACCCAGTGGTGGGCAGAAAGGGAAAACAAGGAAAGTGATCGCTATGTGGTGCCGCAAAATGCCGATTGTCCGGGAGTACGGGAGGCTTTAACGGTATTAAGTCGCAAGGGAATTACGGATGAGGCGCTTCGGGAGGAAATCGACAGGCTTTTCAGTGCTAAGAATACGGCAAAGCAATTGCAACAGAGAGGAAAAGAAGAAGGAAGAGAAGAAGGCGAAAAAATCGGTGCGTTAAAAGAAAAATTAAAAACATTGATGAAAAATTTCATTAAAAAGCAAGAATTTGACGATGATGATATCGAAGAAATTGAAGGGCATTCTTTGGCTAAAGATTTTGTGAAAGAAGTTTGGGATTCACTGGCGGAGAATCTCAAAAACCAAGGGAATTTAGGCGATTTCATTGCAATTCTTGGGGAAAAAGGTTTGCTGAAAGAATAATTAAATTGGCCAATTAAACAAATTTTTTTGAGAGAAGAGAAAACAAAAAGTATGGAAAAGAAAAGAAATCAAGGAATAGGGAAAAAAGAGAACGGGAAGTCGTCGCAGGCTTCGGGGGCAGAAACTTCGCTTTTTTTGAGGGCAAAGGGCCCCTATGATAGCTCAAAGAATAGAGACTACGGGGGAAAATATGCCTTTGATATTGGCGATGGAAAATTTGAAAGAGGCGAGTTCATTTGCATCGCAAACCCGACCTACGATAAAACATTTAAATTGTTGTTTACGCCCGCGGATGCCCGCCAGGAATTCGGAGATCTTGCCAACGTAAAACGTGCCAATGGACGTTTGAAATCACTATTAAATAGTATTATTTATCCCAAGTCCGAGGAAAATTCAGAGGAAGAGCATATCAGTAAAGTGGAATTATTGCCAACGGAAAATCTGCAAACTCAGTACAAGAAAAATACAAATAAAAAGCTGGAAGAGGCCCTAAAAGTCTTGCGCTGTGATATCGTTTGCAAATGTACAATATCGACGAAAAATCGGGAAGAAAATTGTAGTGCGTGTTTTGTTTATTTCGACATAGAAATGCAAAGGACAAAGATAGAAAAAAGATTGCAGGATTTTTTAGATTATCGAAAAATTTTAGAAAAAGAGTACGAAACAAAAGATATAAAAGTGGTGGCTTTTTTGAATTATTCTACGGAGGAAGTGGTGCAAGAAGTAGTGGGAGGTTATTTTGCCTTTAATGAGGAGAAAAATGCCTTTGATCCCCTGGAGGAAAATATGGAAGATGTAAAAAAACGTATCTCTCCAATGATTGGCCTTAAGAGAGTAGTCGCAGAAATACAAGAAAAAAAAGATATTGCGGTTGTGCCGGGCAAGTTTTTGAAGGAAAATGGAAAAGAATGGCTAAAATTATTGGGGGTGCAATGGTGGGGAAGGCCGCCCGAGGAAAATGATACGAAAACTAAAAATCTGCCTAATTATCGTTTTATAGTTCCTAGGAATGTAAATTGCGAAGCCGTTCGAGAAGCTTTGCAAATATTGGAATCTAAAAATTTGGATTTAGCAGCAATTGAAAAAGAAATTGAAAACATTTTTGATGCGGAACGAACGATTAATAATGTTCGAGAAGGAGGCCTAAAAGAGGGCCTAAAAGAAGGCCTAAAAGAAGGCGAAAAAATCGGTACATTAAAAGCATTGATGAAAAATTTCATTAGAGGAACAGAAATTAACGGAGATGATATCGCAGAAATTGAAGGGCATTCTTTGGCTAAAGATTTTGTGAAAGAAGTTTGGGATTCATTGGCGGAGAATCTCAAAAAT
>JAIRYA010000071.1 GCA_031268005.1 Puniceicoccales bacterium
AATGATGGGAAAACTGCATTGGATTGTGTCATGGAAAAGAGAAAATATATATCCGCTAGCGATCGGGATCTTAGAAATGAATATGACCAGGTGA
This sequence comes from Puniceicoccales bacterium, assembly GCA_031268005.1. Classification (GTDB taxonomy): domain Bacteria; phylum Verrucomicrobiota; class Verrucomicrobiia; order Opitutales; family LL51; genus LL51. Next base: position 95 of record JAIRYA010000071.1, read on the forward strand.
TTATATTCCTTCGCGCCCATGGGGCAATAGGCGGTGAAAAACATGGGAAATCCTCACCCGATGGGTCGGAATCCAAAATGGAAGGCGAAGAAAGTGAAAATTACGATACACTGGAAAATAGGATAAATCCCAATCAGTAATTAGAAAAAATGGAAAATATTTTTTTGGAGATACTTTTCACGCGTACTTCTCTCCCGGTTTGCTTTTTTTCGCCATTTTCATAGCGTATCTTCCATGGGGAAACAATTTTCAGCATTCGTAGGCTTTGACGGGTTTATTGACCATATTTTAGTGGCCATCGACCGGCGCTTCGGTCCGGGGAATAATTTTCAAAAAATTGGAAAAATAGGGCAATTTGCCGAACGCATCTCCAATGCCTCGGGAAAAAGTACCAATATCGAACTTTTTCCCATCGAACAGCGAATGGGCGGAAATGGTCCAATTTTAGCTCAAACTCTCGCCAATTATAATCTTCAAGTAACCCTCATGGGAGCTCTTGGAGTCCCCATTGATCCCGTTTTTCAAAAGCTTTCGAATTCTATTACTCCGATTTCCATCGGCCTGCCGGGAATTACGAATGCGATCGAATTCGGCGATGGAAAATTATTGCTCGGAATAACGCAGGCCCTCGATGGGATCGATTTGGAAAAAATTTCCACTATTTTAATCGAAAATTTAGGAAAAATTTTAGCCTGCGATTTACTCTGCTTCGTCAATTGGACGATGATTATTCATATGAATGAAATTCTCGATTTTCTATGGGAAAAATTGGAAATAAATCGAAAAAAAATTGTGTTTTTTGATCTCGCCGATCCCGAAAAACGCCCCCAAAAAGATCTTCAAAATATCATTGAACGCATGGGACGCTATGGACAAAAATGTTTCACGATTCTAGGACTAAATTTAAAGGAAGCGGAGCAAATTGCCAGGCTCCTAAAATATCATTTTCCTAAAAATAATCCCCGGCAATCCCTCTTGGAGCTCTGCGCTTTCATTCAAAATTATACGCAGATCGATGAAGTTTTTGTCCACGATAATAGTTGTTGTGTCGCAGCAACATCCCGTGAATCGGCATTTGTCGATGGATTTTTTGTCGAACATCCCAGGACGACAACGGGAGCCGGAGATCATTTTAATGGGGGATATCTCCTCGCCAAATTGCAGCAAAAATCACTGCAAGATTGCCTGACGCAGGCCTATAAAATTTCTAGCTATTTCGTCAAAACGGGAGAATGTTTGGCGCTGTGATGGCGCCGTTCCAAGGGCGCTGTCCTCCAAGCTTGGAAAGTCGGAAGAAAAAACCATTGTCGAAATATAAAAAAATTATAGATCTTAGGGCGTGGAATGGGATAATTCACGCTACGTTGACGATCGCTGTACTCTATTTAAAAGGGAAAGTGGAGTTTTGATGGATATTCCGTCCCTACCGGGGGGATATGGGATGGGTGAAATGGGCCCCCATGCCATGAAATTTTTGCAAATGCTCCACGATACGGGACAAAAATTGTGGCATGTTATTTCGCTCCATACTTTTCATCCCGAACGTCTCCATACGGGGACATCCTACGGATGGAATACGCTGCTTATTTCATTTGCTTGGCTGCGAGAGGAGGGATTGGCATCCCCCGAAGAACTGCTCCAATTCAAAGAAATCCTAAACAAAACAGAGCCCCAATGGGAAGCGATTTGCGATCTGCGAAAACAATTTCTATGGAATGTGGCTGAAAATTTTGAAAAGCGGGCTTCCCGGGAACTTATCGCCGATTTTTTGACATTTCAAAAATATCACCGTCTGTGGCTGAATAAATTTTCCCTATTTCAGAGTCTAGGGGAAGAATTTGGTGGAAAGCCGTGGTATGAATGGCCCGATCGGCTGCGCTCATTCGATCGATTGGCGATCGAAGCGGCCCAGAAACAGCTCGTGGAAAAGATCCGAAGGCAAAATATTCTCCAATTTTTGTTCATGCGCCACTGGGAGCGTTTACGCGATCGGGCGGAAGCTTTGGGCATTCGCTTTATCCTTACCGTCCCCGTATTCGTTTTGCATGATAGCTATGAAGTGTGGGCTAATCAATGGCTATTTTTTGTCAATGGCGAAGGAAAAATGACGGCAACGGGCGGACTTCTTCCCAATCAAAGGATGAGTCAAGGTAAACATTTTCAAGGGCCACAGTACCGCTGGAATCGCATTAAGGCGGAACAATACAAATTTTGGATCAATCGATTGAGACGGGAATTGCAGGTGGTCGATATCGTTTCACTGGAACATTTCCATAGCCTATTCGAATGCTACGAGTTTCCCGCGAATGGAGAAAATAATAGCGTTAGCGACGGCCGCTTGGTCCCCACGGGAGATCAACATTTGTTGGGGTGTGTCTTCGAAATACTTAAAACCAAGAACGTCATCGCCAGTGATTTGGAAGGGAGTAATTTAAAAATGGAACGGGCCATTCGCCGCCATGAGATGGCGAGCGCCGTTGCAATGCCCTTTTGTTTCTCAAAGAAAAAAAGTTCCACACAGATATTTCCTAAACACTATAGCCAAAGACACATTGCCTACACGAGCCACTATTTCAGCGATTCCCTATTGAAATGGCTGAAGAATTTTTCGGATCCTCTGACCCCAGAATTCCGAAACGAATTGCAACATTTTTTCGGAACGGATCTGAATCGCGTCAATCGCAATGCACTGTCGAATTTGCGCGAAACGAGAGCGGGGGCCATCATGACCACATTGCAGGATCTGTTGGAAGTAGAATGTGATTGCGATGCATTTTTGTCCTGGCGCTTCCATTGGGATCAAATCGATGACGTCGTTAAAACAAGATTACTCCAACTTTCCCAGCGATAAAATAGATTTTTAAAGTGATTTGGCCGTATCCCTAGGGGCTATGCGCCTGCCCTAGGGGCTACGCGCCCCTAGGAACCCCGCCAGGAGACCCATCTCCTGGACCTTCTCTGAGCCAAATGCCTTTGCAATTTGCAAAGTCATTTGGCAAAGGGGTCTTTTTCTAATAAGAGCTCTTCTTTAAGCCAGATCCCCGCGGCTTCGCCGCGGGGCTGAAGTTTCCCTTTGGGACAAATTCTTTTCCCTAAACAAGACTCTCCTCCGTGCCCAAACCAGGGGAAAAATTTCCCCTGGTTTGGGCTGAAATAGGTCAAGGAGTCTCCGACTCCTTGCGGAGTTTGAGGCAGAGCCTCAGACAAACCTCCTTGTGGAGTTTGAGGTAAAGCCTCAAACAAGCGACAAAATCCTGCAGGCAATCTTTAAAATTAAATCACCGTAGGATCGGCACCGATGGTACCTTTTAGGTCCTTCAAATAGGCATCGGAAGCGAGATATTCTAGGCGCTCCTGGCATTCCCTGATGCGCCTGCGAATGTTCATGGAAGAAACACATTCTTTATTTATTTCCTTTTGAGCAAATTCCTTCATATGTTGAACGCAGCGACGGAGATGGTAGACATGAATTTTTTGACAGGCGATCAAGCGTTCCTGGTACCAATCACTTTCCATAATTGTTTTTCGATCAAATAATTTACGAAATTCGGGACTTTCAAGTTTCATACCTTCGCAGTTGCCATGGGCCATAATATGCAACAGTGCTTTCATGGGTGGGCAGGCATCCTTGATCGTTTGATCCTCGAAGAAGCGCAGTGCGGCTCGCCGGTGGGCATCCACGATATTCGCCATACTTTTCACAAAGATCTCCATGCTCTGTTTTTCGGGCTGTAGCATTTCATCGGCAAAGACCGTTTCGGGTGCCGTCAAAATTCGCCCCAAAAAAGTAGTTACAAACTTCCGATTGATGCGATAGCCCAACCGTCCCGCCTCCACTTTTTTTCCCTTAAATGTAAAATCTTGGCACTTTTCCAGATAACCGTTTGCAATCAAAAATTGAGGATCCCGTTCCTCCACTTTCATGCGGCTAAAAATTTCCGGAATGAGATAGGAAATATCATGCCCCACCCTAATGTGAGGGCCAATCATTCCCGCCGATGAGATATAACCCTGATAGCCACTCACCGCAAAACTTAAAAATGCATTATTGAGATCGACGATTTGGCTCAGCGCATTGAAGGGGGCTTTTGTCATGACACCTTCCAAGCCGGCACCGGTCGTCGACGGAGATTTTCCCGTCATATTGGAGGCGAATTCCATAAATAATTCCGGCAATTCAAAATAGTGGAGTGGATTGTGAACCGACAGGGGTTGCACCCCCTCCTCGGGTGCATTATTTCTCCGTCCCGCAATCACCGCATCCGCCGCATAGTACAATGGATCCGATGGAGCAATCCCCCTGGCCAGGCGCATTCCCATTTCCGTGATATGCATGAGACGCTGCTGAGTAATATCCTTTCGATCCTGCAAATAGCGCATGTTACTACTTAATTTTCCATTGGGCATTAGCCGTTGGTGGGAGGGACAAACGACATATTTCGGTGCACGTTCATCCCGTAAAAATCGCCCTAAAAATTGCTGCATCACCGGTGTGTACTTCGAAAATTTGATGCTATCATCGACCATTTTTTGAACCTCATCTTTGGTCAGTGGCTGATAATTGCAAAGGAAAGAATCGGCCAGGGTCATGTCGTACTCCGCTTCGTGGTCATAGCCGGGATCGATGGCATCGTCGGGGCGCTGATAGAGGCGGTATTCACAATTTTCGACAAATTTTACGGAATTGTAAGTTTTCTTGAAACTTTTCAATTCAGCGACGGGAATGGTTACACTCGCCGTAATGTCATCTTCCATGGAAATCTTTCGGCAAGCGCAGAAATCTTCACGGAGGGAAAACATATTCCAAGAGTGATCCGAACGCAGACCAATCCGCAAATAGCGTGTCACAATTTTTTGATTTAAATATTTCAGCTCATGGCCGGCTACGCCATTGACTAAATCCACGGAAAAATGTTTCTTCCAATCCTTTCCCCAATTTTCACGGTAGTGTAATTTGAGTAGATAAATCAGCTCCTTAATGTGGGCGGGAATCGTCGACAGCCACGCATTGTAGGCATCGCTCTGATCATCGCCCTGTTGAAACATCTTAATGACGGATCCCAAGGAACGCTTCCGATCTAAAATGGGAAGGCTTTTCTTCTGGGAATCTCTGTAGCGATGGTCGAAATTCATCGCCAAAATTTTATCCACCTCCGCACAATCTTTTTCAAAGTCGTGAAGAACGGAACTGCCCATGGAAATATTATCCCCAATGGATTTCGATATTTCCGATTTTCCTCCGCCGGATACCGTCGAGGGTTTGTGACAAAAAACACCTTCTCCAACGGTCCCAATTAATCGCCATTGCTGGGATAGGGCATCTTTCTTTAATTCCATCTGATAGCCGTTTGGCAAAAAATAGGTCCAATCGGGAATAATGCGCAATTGTTGTTGCTTTCCCTTGGATTTCCACGTGATCAATTGATCCAATTTCGAGAAGCGGGCATCCTCTGGAACGTAAATAATATGGGGAAATTTTTTGTCGATGCCGTAGCCTTCGGGCTTAAAATCGATTTGTTTTTCATAGTGATTTTGAAGAAAAGAAAAATTTTGATGACTTTTTTCAATGTAATCCATTTGGAAATCGTCACCCAAATTATAGCGCGGATTGGCCAATGTTCCCCCGGAATGTTCCTCCTCGCATAGTCCAAATAAATTGGCGGAATAACTCATCTGTGTTTTAATTTCCTTTTTGCCATAACCGTTATAACTATCCGCAATAATCGAGATAATTACACCACTCCTATCGCGAACCATCACTTTGAAAGGTTGTCCATCGTGATACAATTCGTCCTCCTTTTCCCAGCACATGCCCTCGCGCCTTTGCCGTTCGGTGGCCTCGGATGTGTGGGGTAAACCCAATTCCTTCTTTTTCAGTTTCGTCAAATGGGGAGCGACGATGATGCAACCCGTATGCCCCGTCCAGGTTTCCGGGTCCATGGCCGGATCATTTTCCGAAGACATGGGCGAACCTGCGTTTCCAAAAATACTTTCCACCATGTCCAAAAAATTGACCAGCGATCCGGGCACAAAAAATCGAATTTCCATTTTTTTTTCGCGGCAATAATTTGCCACCGCTGGACATATGATGGGCTTCAAATATCCCGAAATAAAGGTGTAAGCTTTCTGCCGCTGCGTCGCAGTAAAGGGAAGTTCCAAAATATTTTTGGGGGGATGACAGGCGTGGGCTAGCATGCGCACAAAGGCAATTTTAGGCACTTCAATTTTATCGGCCGGCGTCGGCAATTCCCCTTCGACGATGTGAAATACACCCTTCGTCGTCCGCTTATCAATCTTGGGATTGTGCAAGATTCCCTGATAAACGCGATAGCTATCGATGTACTCGGAATGAAATTCATCGGCGTCGGGCGATAAAGATAATATGCGCGATACCCCGTGGCGATCGGTTACGAAGGTATCACGTGGAATCCAGTCCCGCTTTTCATCGGCTGGTAGATCCTTGAAATAGCGCTCGCAAAAATCAATAATGCGCCGATCCGCGGGACAATTGTAGTCAATCAATAGATGCCGTAGATCATTCACCGATGCCAGTAGGGGTTCCGCAATTTTCGTAAGTGGAAGGTTCTTCTTATATCCTTCCAGTCCCAGTGACATCAAACGCAAATTAACATATTCCTGCAATGCTTCATCATCCAATATCGCACCTTCATCTTTGCGATCATACCCTAAAGTGTCTCGTATTTCCATATTGTGCCATTATTATGCAAAAAATTAACAATAATTCAACTGTTTTTACATAATTTCCAAAAAAACTTCTAAAAATTTATGGATGGACCGGCTGCAGGACTCGACCAAACCTCACGGAAAAGTTGCCACAATTGCCATTTCTAAATTTTATTTTATAAAAATTTATTTATTATTGACAGCTTTCGTAAAAATCTTAGCATGATATCCACTATGAAAACACTAAAAGAAAAACATATACTAGCCCTATCCCTAGGACTACTGTCTTCCGTGCACTTCGCCTACGGAACAAATTCAAAGAGTGGTGCAATACCCCTACAATGCCGTTTGTATCCCTATGCTAAAAACCCCTCATGCAAGGGTCCAGATTGCAAACGTAGCGCAACTCCTCAACGCCTACTCAAATCGCAGTTGTGCGCCAAAGGCCCGTGTAAGGGACCGGACTGCAAAGGCAACCCATCCGGGTGTTGCAAAAAATCGCAGGGCAATCCACCTTCACGCCCGAGATCCACTACGCCCTAAAAAATACAACGCATTGAGTTGAAAGTGAAAAACAATCGCTCTTTTTTTCGAAGAACGATTTGCCAAGTAATTGGAAAATCACTGCAATCAAGGCGAATGGTGAAGTAAAAAAAATTAAAAAAATCAAAAAAACTTAGGGAGTCTCCACCTTCAAAAAAAGACTCCCTTTTCCGTGCAAAAATCATTTGCGCAATGGTTTATTTGGAAAGGGTGCGCTGGCGGACACATTCGTAGAGAATAACGGCAGTGGCAGTGGAAACATTTAAAGAATCGGAGCTACCATTCTGTGGAATTCGGATCCTATTTTTTTGCCCTAGCCAGAAATCGGAAAGGCCTTCCTTTTCCGATCCCATGAGAATAACCGTACCCCTGCGAAAATCTTCTTCAAAGTATAGTTTTTGCGCCCGCGGAGATGTGGCGTAAATCGATAGTCGGTGTTGTTCCGCAAATTTTAAAAATTCTTCTCCGGTAGCTTCGTAGATGTTGGCAAAAAAAACAGCCCCCTGGGAATTGCGAATGACGTTTGGGTTAAAGATCTCCGTGGAGTGGTCGACTATGATAATGCCATCGACACCGGCGGATTCCGCCGTCCGAATGATGGCACCCAAATTACTCGGTTTCTCGATATTTTCGGTGGCAATAAAAAGTCCATTCTCTGGAGGAATACAGCAATCCAAGGGCATGCTTCGGGAATGGGCAAGGGCAATTAATCCATCGCCATTTTCACGCAATGAGATTTTTTGATAAACTTCCGCTGTAATTTGTGTGATTTGAATCCGATTCTTTTCAAAAGCTTGAATGAGCGAGTGAAATTCATCTTCGTGCGTAAAATATTTCTCGCAAAATAATAATTCCATAATAAATTCGCGGGAATGGGCTCGGAGGATTTCACGGAAGCCTTCGACGATAAATGTGCCAAATTTTTTGCGATTCGATGATTTTTTCAGCTTATCGATAAATTTTATTTTTTCATTGTGCCTACTGCTAATCCTAGCGAACATGGAGCATTTTTATTGAAATTATAAAATCAATAGCAATTATTTTCCGAGGTTTCTAGCCAAAATAATGAAATTTTAAAAATAAAACTTTCGTAATATAATTATAATTTTTTCCCGCTTGCATATTTTTATTTTTTTTATAAAAACAAATACATTAATGGGATGGGAGGAAGCAATCGAAATTCTATCGCACTATTTTCGCGTGGAAGATCATAATCGGGACGATTCAGTTTGCGAGATTGTCGTGGATGAATATCTGGATCTAAAGATCGTTCATCTCGAAAAAGAATTTCTCGCTTTTTTTGGCTATTTTACGGAAAAAATTACGGAAAATGACCTAGCGAAACTGAAGAATATGTTGCAGTGGAATTTTGCGCGCATTGCCGATGGGGATGATACCCTTTCACTGGAGAGTGAAAGTAATCGACTTTGCCTTTTCCGTAGGAAAACACTGTCCTCATTATTTAGGGATAATATATTTACGGAAGCGGAATCTTTTGTGTCTAATTTGGAATTTTGGTCAGACGCTTTCAATTATTCACGGAAAATACCTGGAGGATCTAATTTAACATTTTTGGGGTTTTAGCGATGGGAAAGATTTTTTATGGGATATTATGTGCGGCAATGGGTCAGCTTTTTGGTGCATTTTCGACTTGCCATTTGATGGCCGCCGCCGTTGCTGCAAAGGATTCAATTTCCGAAGCGCAACCGGCAACGGCGGCTGCAAATGGTCATTCTGAAGCAACAATTTCGAAAAACAAAAAGGGTATTTATGTCATTGATGGCCCGAAAACATCCAAAAATGATTCCGACCATAAATTAACGGAAAATGCACCGAAGGAGATGAAAGTAGCGGAAAAATTGGAAAATGCGGCACCTACCATTCCCAAAACGGACGGGAAGGAATCCGCCCCAAAGCAGCCGGCGGCAATGGCCAATCCCGAGGCCAAATCACCGAACGATGCACCGAAGGAGGTAAAAGTACCGGAAAAATTAGAAAATGCGGTACCTCCCATTCCCAAAACGGACGGGAAGGAAACCGCCCCAAAGCAGCCGGTGGCGATGGCCAATCCCGACGCCAAATCACCGAACGATGCACCGAAGGAGGTAAAAGTACCGGAAGAATCGGAAAATGCGGCACCTCCCATTCCCAAAACGGACGGGAAGGAAACCGCCCCAAAGCAGCCGGTGGCGATGGCCAATCCCGAAGCCAAATCATCGACCGGTATGGGAGAGGATGCGAACGTTTTTTCCTTTCCCTTTCTTTCGGATTCAAAGGTCGAGGAAGATTTAAAAAGGGAAAATAAAACTTCTTCCCGACGACCGATCGTCGGCGATTCGGATGTACCCATCATTGATTTGGGTGCCGTACAAACGGTGGATTCAATGGTTTTTGCGGAAGGTGACCCGGCGGACCATCTCCCTTGGAGAACGGCGGAGTATTACCATTTTGCTAAAAATCAGGAATTAAAAGAATTGGTTAGAAGTTTTTGCACGATGCAATCCATGGATGCGGTTGTGAGCGAAACGGTGGAAGACGTCGTCAATGGAAAATTTAGTAATGTTACCCCCTATCAATTTTGGAAAGATATCGTCAATGCCTATGGACTGGTATGGTTTTTTGATGGGAGCATGATGTATGTTTACAAGAGCAGTGAGGTACAATCGACTGTCTTTAAAATGAATCGCGATGAAATGCGGACCCTCGTAAAAGTGATTACACAACTGGGGTGGCTGAGCTCCAATGTAACTTTTCGTCCCCTGGAAACAGCCGGTATTTTAGTGGTCAGCGGTCCCCCAAAATTAATGTCCCTCATAGAGGAATTATCGAAAAAAATCGTCATTGAACGGGTGAGCAACATCTACGATATCCGTTCCTTTCCCCTAAAACATGCCTGGGCCTATAATATGTCCGTAAACTACCGCGGAGGCAATATGAATATTCCCGGAGTTGCAACCATGCTACAGCAAATCATTAGCACGCTTCCGGGACCCATCGGTGACAGTGACATGGGTATGAGCATCGATAGTTCGAAAACAAATGAATCAACTTCCGTGAAGCCCATTGCGGGTACCGTTTACCATTCCAACGAAAATGGGAAGCCAAATAGTGGCGTTAGGGATACAAAGAGTGACAGCAAAAATAAAGAAAATGATAGCAGTGATAAAAAAAATCCGCTCAGTTTGGGAGAAATTTTTGTGACCTATGACGCGCGTTTAAATGCGGTTATCGTAAAAGCTAAGCGGCAAGATATGACCTTCATTGAAAATATTATTCAACAATTGGATGTGCCCAGAAATGCGCTTAAAATTGAGGTCGCGGTGGTGGATATTAGCAAATCGGGAGTCGTGAACATAGGGTCTAAATTTTCAGTTAACAGGCGCAATACGGGGGGGGTGAATAACCAGGCCGCGGTGAGTACCGAACGCCTTTCCTGTGATTATACAAAGGGAGGTTCCAGTAGCATAACCATGAATTTTGATAAACTTTTTAGGGGCTATTCCCTAGCGGAAACCTTAAATATCCTGGAAGATGTCGGCAATGCGCAAACTTTGACGCGATCTTCGGTCATTACCCTCGATAATATTGGTGCCGTAATTGATCGGTCCAATACGGCGTATATGCCCGTTACCGGGGCGAAAGCTGGAGGACTCTACGATGTGACCGTTTCCACAAAATTAATTGTGGTCCCCCACATCATTCCCGGAGAATTCGATGGCAATGGATGTCCTAAAATTAAGCTATTGATCGAGGTGACGGATGGTAGCTTCGATAAAGATCCACGCATCAATGTTTCCGGTCCATCGACGTCGACCAATTCCGTTAACACGGAGGCAGCCATATTCGAAGGACAAAGTTTATTCATTGGCGGCTATTTCCATGAAAGTCATAGCGTAAATTCGGCGGGCATTCCCTTCCTAAAGGATATTCCGCTGATCGGCTATTTATTTAAAACGAGTGGACGAGATAATAGTGTGATGGAACGGATCTATATTATTACGCCGACCATCGTCCGCATAGATGATCCTAAAACGACCCAATTGAATCGTTTCTTTACGGATGGACAGTTGGCGGGAGACTCCACGCTGAAACCGGATGAATTTATTTTGACCAACCAATATGAAAAGCCGTCCTTTGAGAAATCAACGTATAAGCCGAAGGAAGTGGGTTGGCGTATGCCGCAAAAGGATATACCCGAAGTTTATAGACTAGAACCTGGAGAAATAGCTAAAAAAAGAAGTCGCATGAGATTCCGTCACCACTAGTGACCACCAAGTAATTTCCACGGGACTTTGTCGGTTGCTTGCAGGACGCTGTCCTGCACCTGCAAGGAAATTTTGTTTAAAAAAAGACCCTTTTCTGCCATTCACCCACGAAAGATTTTTCGAATTTTCCATTGACAAAATACAAAAAAAATTACGTTAGCAGGAAATCTCAGGGGAATTTTAAAAGCTAATATATAAAATTTATATGGGGGTGTTTTGGGTTCGACTGAGGGCCGTAGTGTATGATGGCATGTCGGAGATGATGGTTGGCTCCGTAAAAATCCATTAAAAAAATTAAACGGCAAAAATAATAAAGCTGTTGCTACTCTATTCGTCGACAATGTCGTGAGAGATCTCGACTTCAATGTTGATGTCAAGAGTATAGCCGCATAGATTAATGTGGCGCATCAAGTCGTGGGATACTCGCTACCGCGGATTTGGTGTCGATTAGCGAGTGAAACTCGAAGTGGACCGGCAGGCTTCGAGTAGATCCGAAATTGTCGGCTAGGTTGTGGTGATTGCGTTCATTCAAGCATCACAGTCGAAATCAAAGAATGAACTAAACATGTAGAGGTCATATGTGAACGCTCACAGGACGCGGGTTCAACTCCCGCCACCTCCACCCGTTTCAATGGAAAATTTGGAGAATAATGGTTTGCCGCATAGGATCGGCCATCATAGAGCCCTCTGAAAACAGAGTCTTTAGAGGCACCGCATTGGCATAAATAGTAAATTTTTCTAAAATCCCTGACTTTTTCTTCTCCCTAAAAATTCTCCAAAATCCCAATTTTTCTCCAAAAAAGGGGACGGGGAGATTTTTTGCAGTTCTGCTCCAGTGTCTCTTTAGGATAACAGTTCGTCCAATCGCTTTCGATAATTGGGGTCATTGCCATAGACTTCTTTTGTGAATTCGCAAAACTTGTCTATTCTTCGGAATAACTCCTCGGACATGGCGTGTTCCATCCGGCAGGAATTCGCCACCGCCTCTTCCCGGGATAATTTAAGAATTTCGCAGAAAAAATTGTACATCACTTCGAATCTCTTTATTATCTCCTTTGCTTTTTTAAATCCGAGAGGTGTTAGGGTAATCTGTGAATAGGGTTTATAATTGATGAGATTTTTATCCGCGAGCACGTTCAAGGCGGCATTTACGGAAGATTTTTTCACGGACAGCAAATCTGCAATATCCGACATTTTTGCATATCCATTTTGGGAAACTTCCATACATATAGTTTTTAGGTAGTTCTCCTGGCTGGAAGTCAGACTAACCCTAGCAGTTTCTAAATTTACCATTCTTACTATTATAATGATAATTGCGATTCAGTTGCAATAGGCATTTTTCGCATGAGATTCTATGTCCACGTAAAATAAATTTTTTTAGCATTTTTATGATTGCATTAATGTTAGCGTACATATACTATGTTAGTCGAAGCTAATAGTTAATGAATAGCATAATTATGAGAAACATTTTTGATTTATCAGTGGGAGAGTCCGCGAAAATTTTAGGATTCGAAAACGGGAAGATAGCGGATATTTTCGGATCAATGGGGTTATGTACGGGACAGAATATCTGCCTAATCTCCAAATCTGGAACCGTTGTCATCGGACTGAATTTTCGCACCATAGCCATCGGTAGATCACTGGCGGGAAGGATCTATGTCTAATTGCTGCCGCTGTCCCTTTGCCCGTGAATGCAAAATCGTCATGGTCGGTAATCCGAACGTGGGAAAATCGTCCCTTTTTTATATGTTGTCCGGAAAGTACGAGGAAATCAGCAATTATCCCGGAACCAGCGTAGCTGTAGCCATTGCTAAAACCCACTTTGGAACGCTGATTGATACTCCGGGAATTCACAGTCTCACCGATAATACTCAATTGGAAGAAATAACAAAAAAATACGTCAATGAAGCGGACCTAGTGATGAATGTCGTCAATGCCTTGACCCTCGAGCGAGACTTGATTTTCACCAAACAACTGCTGGAAACACAGTGCAATCTGCTGCTGGTGGTCAATCAAATCGATGAAGCCGAAAAAAACGGGATTTCCATCGACTATGAACAATTATCTCGAATGCTGGGAGTCAAAGTCGTAAAAACGATGGCAAATAAAGGCGTCGGCAAGCATGAAATGCGGCGGGCAATGGGGGAGAGTATGAAAAATTCATGCCATATGCACACGTGCGACTCTCCGGATATCAAAAATATTCTCAAGGGATGTTTATCAACAAAAAATGCCGTTACCGGCAGGATGCAAAAAATAGACCGCTTGCTGCTGAATCCACTGCTGGGCTGGCCCATCCTACTCTGTGTTTTATATGTACTTTTTAAACTGCTGGGAACGGTCATTTCTGGGCATTTGGTGGATTATCTCGTCGAAGTCATTGACCGATTCTACATTCCAACGGTCTCCTCCTATGTCTCCGCTCTTTTGGGAGATAATTTACTGGCGAAAATATTGACGGGAGAATTCGGCGTGCTCACCATGGCCGTTAGGATGCTGTTCGGCATAGTGCTGCCCTTGATAACGGGATTCCATATTATAATGTCGCTGCTGGAAGATTCCGGCTATATACCGCGGATGGCTGCTCTGGCCGGCAGATTCTTTAATTTCTTGGGGTTAAACGGCGATGCCATAATTCCGGCATTGCTGGGATTCGGCTGCGGGGCGATGGGAACGATTTCCACCAGAATTCTAGGCACCACCAAGGAAAAAATAATCGCAACGGCCCTCATCGGCCTGGCGATACCTTGCGCCGCCCAGCAGGGCATAATAATTTCTCTCCTGGCTTCCCTCAACAAAGCAGGAATTTTCTTTGTGTATATTGTCGTAATGCTAGTGGTAGCAACCACCTGCGGAAAAATTCTGAACCTCTGCCTAGGGGGAGATATTTCCCATTTTATAATGGATATTCCTCCCCTACGGCTACCGTCTTTCAGGAGTTGCTTTCGAAAGACGATGCACAGAATCAAGGGTTTTTTTTTCGAGTCCATTCCCCTATTCGCCCTGAGCGCTGCTGTTATTTCTGTGTTGCACGAATACGGCACATTGCATTGGTTACAATCAGCTCTGGCTCCGATTGTTGAAAACATGTTGCACCTGCCAAAGGAATTTTCCGACGTTTTTGTGATGGGAATCATAGGAAGGGATTTGGCCTCGGCGAAAGTATTTAATATGTCCCAGGGGCTTCTTAGCATCGACGCTCAAATTCTAACGGCCACAGTTGTTATCAGCCTGTTTGTGCCTTGCATAAACGCAATTCTCGTAATTTTCAAGGAAAGAGGATGGCAAATGGCCATAAGCCTATGGTTCAGCACATTCCTGATCTCCATAGCCGTCGGCGCAGTCTTAACAAGAATCCTGGAGCTGTTTTAGCAATTTATACCCAAATTATTTTGCTTTTATGGCATCCATGCTCTGAAATTTTAGCACAAACTACCCCAAAGATCGCAACACTAATCAATCTATCCATTTTTTCACACCATTGGAGGTAATTTTTTTCCGGCTAACTGTTCTTGCTTTTGCGGCTGTTCCCCTTCGACTAACTGCCTTCGGGATAGGTAATCTCCGTGGAGGGAAAACCAATTGAGGGGAAATTCCTTCAATAGTTGTAGCCAAGCGTGCTCCAATCCTCCCTCAAATTTTTCGGCCTCGTCCAGGTAGCAGGCGATATAATACTCAATTTTTTGCCGTTGAGTTCCCTTCCTCAAATCGCCGTCCAAAATATTTTCCTGAAATTTCTGCGATATGCAATCTTCGATCTCAAATATTTCCTGATCCGCATCCGCCAATTCCACCTCCCGATTTTTCGTTACGCCGTAGATGAGATAGGAGGGCGTAACCTTAAAGATCCGTGCAATCGCTTCAATAACCTGCTGGGAGGATGGAATTCTTCCATTTCGCCAGGTGCTTACCGTAGAGATCGCCGCCCCCGTAAATTCACTAACATCGCGGAGTGTTAGGTCGTGATAACCCAGCAATAATCGGAAACGTAGCCCGAATCCACTATCTCCTTCTTTTAAAGTCCCACTATCCATCATTATGAAAATTTTCCATTTTAAGTAGAATTATTTTGACTTCCTTCCAAAAAAAATAAATCTTAAATTCAACTTATGGTTAATTATACCTTTTTCTAATTATTAAAATAGAATAAAAATAAAAAAGGTGAATGGCAATTATAAGTTTGTATATTTGCAAAATTTATGGTCAATAGGGAAAAATATGGAAAATGCGGCTGAAAAACTAATTCAATACGTCCTAACGAAGCTTGAAACGGAACCCGTCTCCGAGCGCGTTAAGCTCTATCATATTTTAGCGGATTTTGTTCCCAATGAGGAAGCAAGTGTTCAAATACGTCAATATGCCGAAGAATTACAGAAAATTGACCTCAAATTTCAACGCATAAAATCGCTTTTCTTTAATCAATAAGTATGAAATTTATGAATAATAATAGACAATTGTTCAATTCTATTGTTCCAAATAAAGAATGGTTTTCACCGAAAGAAATGGCCGATATTGTTGGGAAAACAGATCAGTATATCCGCGATGCGTTCGACAATCAAAAAATTTTCGGACACACCTACAATGCCCGCTCTCCGAGGGGAAAGGAAAAACGCAAGACCTATCAAATTCATCGCGATGGCGTATTGCTCTATCTCCTGGAAACGGCGAATTATTCACCGGAGGATTTTACGGAACGCATTGTCGATCTGATCCGATCCAAGCCGGACTTCGTGCTCAAAAGAATAAAATCAACGGTCGATAATTTACTGACGAAATGGAATTAATTGATTTTGATTGACACAGAGGGCCAAATTAGAGACGAAAAAAGGCGGAAGAGAGGGGAAAAAGGTGCGTGAAAGATAAAAATTTGCTTCCCCTGGGAAAGAGAATGCCTAGATTTGTGATCTTTCCCATCCCCCCACAACTTTCCCAAAACCATTCGTCGGCTACGACGAAATAGCAACCGCAGCGGTTACTTTTTTCATAAAAAATTCATAGAAAACACCGTCAACGACAAATTTTTTCCTTTGCTTTTCTAATTCTTTTTCGGATATAGCTTCTTCATCCTCATCCACTTCTTCATTGGGATCTGGATTCGCATAGCGTCTATCTAGTACTTCCTGCCATAACTCTTTTAAGGAAGCCTTTTTTTCTATTTGAATTTGATCATAACTTTCTACGTATTTTTTAGCTTTTATCGATTCGCCTTTAAAAAATTTTCCGTCTCTCTCCATAAACCTTGCCATGGCTGCCTTGACATTATTCATCGCTGTAATTTCTTCCATAATTTGTTCCCTAGCTATTTCCAATGCTCCTTCGTATTCGCCATCTTCTCTTCTCATAGAATCTATCAGATCTTTATAAGCATTTTCATTTTTATTTTTTACTTTGAGAAGTTCCAATGCACTTCGAAATTCTTGGCTCTC
>JAIRYA010000004.1 GCA_031268005.1 Puniceicoccales bacterium
ATTCCAGAAGAACAGCAGAAAATACAAAACGCACAAAATGCATATGCAAATCAAATTTTTCAAAAATGGTTGCCATTTCGTTTTGAAAGATGGATTGAAAATTACCAAGAATCCTATGAAGAAAATATTGAAAAGGAAGAATTAAAAGAGGCAATGAGGCAATATATTTTTAAACAATATAAACGAGCAAATGACAGCATGAGAACTGCAACGAAAAAGCTATCCTATCCGGAACCTGTACTGGAAAAAATCGTTGACATTGCATTGAAATTTTTAAATAAAGATTTACCGCGCGATGAGGTTCTTTTCGAATTTCAAAATCTCGCCTTTTCCAATTGGAAGAAAATAAAAAATGAGAATGGGGAGGAAACATATGATACCCTTAATACTTACAAAATTGAAGGGGCTCCGGATTGGAATCTACCGGCAAAGAAATAATATGGAACAAAAACTAAAGGTAAATCCCACCTCCCAGGAGGTGGGCGCTTTCGTGGAAAGCAACCACTTGGCCGCTGGATAACGCCCGCTGTGGCCTTTTAAATTCAATGATCGCCTCCCCGGGCGATGTTTTTTCAAAGTAAATTTCCTGGTAGGGATCCCGGTAGCGCGGCCGGCAGAGTATTGCGCAGCGTTCCGGTAATTCTTCATTCGTATGGCTCAAATTATGTATTCGAAAGATGTTATTATATAGTTTTTTTTCACGCTCAAAGGCTACTTTCAGCTCATTGCGCTCCAGGTCCTTTCCAATGACGACGTAAAAATCGTAATCCGAGTTCGAAGGGATGTTTAGACCGTGGCGCTGTCCGATGGTGAAATTGTGCAGTCCCTTGTGTTGACCTAAAATTTTTCCCTCTCCATTGACAATATTGCCCGGTTTTTTAGGGATGTAATGTCCTAAAAAATCTTGAATGCTTACTTTTCCCAGAAAACAAATGCCTTGACTATCCTTTTTTTTGGCGGTTACCAATCCTTCCCTTTCCGCTAATTCGCGAACTTCTTTTTTCGTTAAATCTGCGATGGGAAATGTGGCAAATTGAATCCGTTGCTGATTTAAATAGGCTAAAAAATAGGTTTGATCCTTGTTTTTGTCCTTCGGTTCGACGAGATCAAAGGTTCCATTGGCATTTTTTCTCTTCTTGGCATAGTGTCCCGTCCCCATCCCCTGACTTCCATTCGCCTTCGCAATTTCCGCTAGGGCTCCAAATTTTATAAACTGATTGCATAGAATATCCGGGTTCGGTGTAATGCCATTGCGATAGCCTTCAATGAGCGGCTTTACAACGAATCGCTCGTAGGAATCAATCATATTAACGATCGAAAAATCGATCCCTATTTGTTCCGCAATCCGTTGTGCATCCTCCGAGTCCCTCTTCCATGGGCAATCTCCTAGCGGGGAAACCGCATCATCGCCGTGCCAAGTACGCATGTAAACTCCGTGAACCTCATAGCCCGATCGTTTTGCCAGTAGTGCGGCAACGGAACTATCCACTCCCCCAGACATCGCTACCGTAATTTTATCCATTGGCCAATACTCCTTCGAATGAATTCGGTAAAGTTTTTAAGGGGAATGGCGAAATAAAAAAATCAGGGAAGGCCGATGTCCCTGTTGTCATTGCCCCGTAGAATTTTGAAAAGTTTTTGCAAAAGATCCCCGTTGATGATGATGGCGTAGTTTTTATCCATTGGTAATAAATAGGCCGTATTTTCTTCCATGAGTGCCTCAAATTTTAGGGTTCCATTAATTTCCAGAAAAAATTTCTCCCTAGGAGTGGTATCCGAAATCATTGATCGGGGTATAACATCTAGAGGTTTCACCAGGGAAAGAAACAATAATAGGGATTTGACATCAAAATTCTCAAGAGATTGTAAGGTTTCCCCGAAAAATTTAAGAACACTCCATTCGCCCGATTCATTGCAAGATAGGAACAATTTCTGTTGTCCGAAAGAAAAAGTTATGGATTTGATTTCGAGGAAAAGCGACTGCATGCACAGGGATTGGAGGGGATGATCCAAATCCTCATCCCAGGGGATGGGAAATAGCGCGGGATGTCCTTCCAGCCAAGCATAGTGCAGCGCTTTTGTGGAATTATTTTCCCTAAAATGGCCGCAAATAATACTAAATTTCTTCCGATGATTATCGATCCAGGTTATGGTTAGGTAGGGTTCCCTTACAAAGGAATTGGGGATATCTTTATCCCGATGGGGAAAAAAGTTAAACAGAAATTCATCCTCCGTTAGCGGTAGAACTTCGAGATTGGTGATCCATTCCATGATTTTTTGAATGGAGGGCGTATCGGCCTCTATTTTTATGGGCTGTTCAAATTTCCAAATCGAATTCTTTTTAGAAAGTGAGAATTGCTGTTCCGTTTCGTGAAATTTTAACTCCAGGCGGACGATCTCATCGAGATTTAGGGGGCAAATTTTTTGCTGACACCAAAATAGTAATCCGGAATCAATGATTTTATCTAGATGTTTTTTTGAAAGCGAATCCGTGGATGTACTAGGAGGATTTGGGATGATTATTCTCTGTCCTATTTTGCTCAATTTGATTATACTAAACTGTGAAGTAGTCGGATTTTGCCTCAAAATTTGAAAAAATTCTTCTACTGCAAACCCATTCACCGGCCAGGAAAATGGTTCAATCATTTTCCAATTATTATTTTTATCCTTCCCAAGGACAATGTGTGAAGCCTTCGATAGAATCTCAATTCTAAAAACATTTCGTTCCGTATATTTCGACTCCTCCTGTGCCGATCTTTGGGGGGGGGATTGTTCTTTTAGAAGATAATAATTTATGAAAATGAGTACCAAAATGGTGGCACTGAGCACAAGTGTTCGCCCTAATTTCATTAGAAATTCCTCCGCAAAAAGGCAATGAACCATCCCACTAAGAGGAATAGCATGGGAATGATCAGCAATAATTTTCCGATTTTTATGAGTTCGGACTTTGAAAGCGTGATTTTATAGGATTCTAGGGCCTTCATTTTTATGGAATCCGAGCTCAAATCCGCATCGTCCAGTAGCCAAATTGTCATGGAATTAAACAAAATTTTATTCCCTAGGACACAAAATCGATTGTTGCTCACAAAATTAGCACTGCCAATGGCAAGTAATTTGCCACTGCGACTCACCGTATTTTCATCGACCATTTCTTCGGAAAGTGTCCCAATGGGAATCGGACCCATTAGATCCTCGGCCGGGTTATATTTGGGCATCCGCTGGAGATAGTCCAATTTCGCAAATGTTTTTTCTCCCGAAAAAAATAAAGGCGTAATTCTATGCTGTTCCGTCGCCGGAGAACCCAAATCGATGCGCACCGGTTGGCATAGGCCAAACAACGCCGTTAGTTGCATATCCAGCATGGGTTTTGTGATTTTATGTTCCGCAAAGCTATCAATGATGCTATCTCCGGAAAGGCCGAGACGTTCATTATTCGCATTTATAATCAACATGTCATCCGCCAAAATGCCCCAATCGAATAATAGATCTTCCAGGCCACATAGCTTTGGCGGTGAAAGTAGAAGGAGAATTCGTCCATCGCATTTCAAGAATTCCCTTAGGATTTGAATTTCATTTTCCGTAAATTTTGTCTGTGCCCCCGCGATGATTAGAAGTTTAGCATTTTTTTCGACCACATATTCTGCCAATTTAATTTTTTCAACGAAATAACCGTTTTGTTTGAGGAATTCTTTCACGCTGGAACTGCCGTAGAGGGGATGCACGCTCTCGCAATCGATTTCGCCGTGTCCCGTTGAAAATAGTACTTTCTTGGTCTCGCGATTCGAAAATTTTAAAATTTCATCGGAAATAACACGCTCTCCGCAAAATCCCGAGAGGATACCATCCCTAAAAGCGTAGAGATCAAATGCCGGAATAATTCGAAAATGTTCCCGACCTGCAATGATAATACTGTTACTCGTTATACTCCCAAATTTTAGGGATAATTCATCGGCCATTCGCGGTTGTTGAATGGTATCAATGAATTTGACCTTGATTTTACCCGACGACGAATGTTTGTATTCTTTCAATAAATTTCGTAAGTCATTCACGAAAAAAGGAATGCTATCGTCCTGGGAACGCCCATAGAAAAGATAAATTTCAATGGGATCTTCCAATGAACCAATCGCATTGAGTGAAAATTCTTCCAGGGCAAAATTATGTTTTTTTTGAAAATCGAAGCGGTAGAAGTGGCGCATCGATAAAATATTTATACCCAAAACAATGAGTATAATACAAACAATACCCAATATTTTATTGAGTGATTTTATTTTCCTTGCCCATCTGAAGTCTTCCCAAAGTGACATAGCAGCGAAACCTAATGAGACGGCATCCTTTGAGAAGATTTATTTTGAGGCGAATGGCGAATTCTCCTAGATGCTACTCGGCCCTTCCAAGGACTTCGCACCCTTAGAAATTCCGCCAGAGAATGGGTTTTCTGGACCTTCCAATGGGCCAGTTCCTTTGCAACCGACGAAGCAATTGGACAGAAAATCTTTTTTTGAAACAGGGGTTTCTTCTTCCCCTAAAAACTGGGAGAGTGCAGGGAGTCGTTGATTTCTTCCAGGTGCAGGATAGTGTCCTAGGATCAAACTCCTCGCGAAATTTGAGGCGAAGCCCCAAGCAAGCGACAGCGTCCTGCGCTTAATCTCGAGTTTATTTTATTTGTATTCCGCCGCGGCCGGAGTCGGGGTGCAAATATTCTCCGCTATCCATTTCAATGGTGAGCGATTCCCCGTGGTTGAAGTAGAGCTCGATCGGTTTTTCATAGGTGATCATTTTTTCGCCACCCTTGGACAGTGTTCCCGAAAAAATCTTGGACTTATCTTTCTCCGAGCGAACCATGACTTTCACGTCACCGCTGGAGCGCAGAACAATCCTTTTCTGGATAAGTTCGCTGATATTGTCCTGGGTTATTGCTTTGATTTGTTTATTTCCCAGGTGAGCAATAATGCCGTATAAAATTAAAAATAGTAGTGTGGCACTGCCCAAAAGGATTCCTCCAATTTTAAATGCCGCAGTTTTATGGAAAGCAATTTTTGGCGAAGATGGTGCCCGGGGGGGATTGGCGATGTCATCGGTGAAGGAAGTTTTAAGGTTATCGTGGTCAACTTCCTGTGTTTTTTTAGCGACCTGGGAAACCATCTCCCGGCGTTTCTGGGAAGACTCCAGTGTTTCGAAGGGCCTAATGGGGCATTTTGCCATCATTTCCTCCACATTGAGGCCCAAATAATCCGCATAGGATTTATAGAATCCGCGCTTGTAGATATCGGGCAAGTTAAAATCAATCACCCCCGCTTCAATGGCTTCGATATATTCTATCCTAATCCGTATGGCTTCGGCAGCTTCATCGACGGAAATTCCCTTCCCTTGACGAGTTTCCGTAAAAAGAGTCCCTATATTGTCATTCATGGAATCCATGTCCTATCCGCCTACTCATAAAAATTTCCTTGAAGCAGACAACATATTTCCCTGAAAATACAATATTTTTCATTCTAGGCATAACTATCCCTGCCACTGCCATGGAGCACATCTATTTTTTCTCCTTCGATTTGGGGAATGGAATCGATGAGCAACTGCGTATAGGGATGTCTTGGGTTTGAGCAAACTCCATAGGGCGTTCCTGTTTCCAATATTCTTCCATG
Source organism: Puniceicoccales bacterium (assembly GCA_031268005.1). Lineage (GTDB taxonomy): Bacteria > Verrucomicrobiota > Verrucomicrobiia > Opitutales > LL51 > LL51. The sequence goes on from JAIRYA010000004.1 coordinate 5,643, forward strand.
GCGTACAATTAGGATTTCGTGGCAAAAATGAGCAACAACGGCGATATTGTGTGAAACGAATAAAATCGCGATATTTTTTTCTCGGCTAAGCGCTGTGAGCAGGGAAAGAATTTGTTTTTGCGTGTACAAATCACAGGCATTCACAATTTCATCGCAAATCAATATTTCCGGATTAACCGCCAGTCCACGGGCGATGGATAATCGCTGGCGCTGTCCTCCACTAAGTTCCGAAGGTAAACGCCTCAGCAAAGCATCTTCCAGTCCCACCGACTCCAATAATTCTACGATGCGTGCATTTTTTTCCTTTGCACTTAGCCGGGGGAAGTGAATGTCTAGGGGTTCCGCCAAAATCTCCGCAACGGACATTTTAGGATTAAACGTATCGCAAAAATCCTGGGGAATTATTTGTATTTTCCTCCGATAGGGAAAAAATTCCTTTTGGGAAATGAAAGTTACGTCGCTGTCATCGATGATCATATTCCCCTTTTGAATGGGTATAAACTTAACGATTGCCTTCAATAGAGTCGATTTACCACTTCCACTTTCGCCGACAATGCCCAGAATTCTACCCCTCGGAAGGAAGAAGGAAATGCCTTCAACGGCACAGGTCGCATTTTTCTTCCTTTTAAAAAACCAACTCCTTTGGGGATAACTGATGACTACGGATCTCAATTGTAATATATTTTCTTCCATTGGAATTCTTTTAAAAAGCTATGCTTTGTTTATAAATAGAATTGGAAATAAACACAAACCCATATTTTACCGAGAAATCTTTTTTAATCCTATTTCAAATTAAAGAAAATAAAAAACGGAAATGGAGCGATCCTCCCCTGAAATCCGTTAATTTTCCCTTGGGAAAACGAATTGGAAGGCCAGTCTAATGCCGCCACTTCCCATTGCCTTTGATCAAAATATTTTCGAAAATTGGCAATTCCCCAAACCCTACTCGGCCAGTGAATAACAATTTCAGCGGACAGCCGTTTCCTGGGAACGACTTCCATCGAAAAATTTTTTAAAAATTTAGATGCAAATAAAGGAAGGTTGCAAATATTTCAACTTTACTCATTCTCGGTAAAAGTGTTTATGTTTTGGTCTTTATTTTTGATTATTTTTGGATTTATTTTACTAATTTATGGGGGAAATTATGTGTGTTCTGGGGCGAGTGCCCTCGCCGTACGATTGGGAATCAGCCAATTTATCATCGGTATGACCATTGTAGCCATTTCAACTTCCGCTCCCGAATTCATCACATCGGTCATCGCCGTCATCAATGGGCACCGAGAAATCGTCATGGGAAATGTCATCGGCAGTAATCTCGTCAATATTGGCCTAGCGGGGGGTTTGGTTGCGCTCATAAAACCCTTTACGATTACTTCGAGTGTCATCAAAAGGGAGGCATTTCTTCTATTGCTTGTTACCCTGGGCTTTGGATTGTGTTCCATTCTTAGCAGCATCGGATGGATCATAGGACTGCTATTCATAATTCTTAATATTCTATATCTTTACTTTGTCTGTAAGAACGATCGAGGGATAAATAAGGATGAGGAAATATCTCAAAAAATGGCTTTGGAAATTGATCTTTGGGGAGCCTTAAAAATCTTTTTATTTGGACTTTTCCTCCTACTCCTAGGTGCCCAACTTGTCGTCCAATACAGCGTTGAAGTTGCCCGCGCATTGGGATGGTCCGATGCATTCATTGGATTTACAATTATCGCCATAGGAACCAGTTTCCCGGAAATTGCGACTTCACTTGTCGCCGCATTTCGGGGATACGGATCGATTTGTACGGGCAATATCATCGGCTCTAATATTTTTAATACGCTGATGATTATCGGCAGTTGTTCCATTATTCATCCCCTGCCCATCGATGATCAATTGCGTCATTTTGCCATTCCTTCGCTGATCGGTTTGACGGCCTTGGTGTGGCACTTTTTCACCGAAAAACGCAAAATTGGCCCCTATGAAGGATTTATTTTGCTCGTCGTTTATCTTATAATTTTACTGAAATTAATTTCGAAAGAAATTAATTTCTCCCAATAAATTACGATGGTGTGTTTCTTTATAGCCCACGCCTCGACTGGGTTGTATACAAGCCCTTATTGCGCTCTTCATATTCAATTTGATTATAGGCTGATTCCGCTGGAATTATGACTTTAACGATGATTTTACTTATTATGTCTTCCAATGCGGCGCCGTGCAAATCGAAGAGCTTACTTTCTATTTTAGTACTATAAAAATCCTGGTAGCCGGGAGCATCGTTAGTCTTTGGCATAAAACGAAGTATATCCAAAATATTTTTAATGACAATTCTTAGATTTTGAATAATATTTTGTATTTCCTTCAAGTCTTTTATGCAATTAACAAAAATAGAACAATTTGCTAGAGGTTCGTGTTTCAGTTCTTTGAAACAAATTTCATAAAGTTTATTCAATTGCGCAATCTTTTCACTCAGCGTGTCAATATTTTTCTTCATTTCTTTTATATTTCCAAGCTTTTGATTGATTTCATTGAATAAATCATTGAGCCAATCGATGTGATTCTGCATCGCGTTTAAGTTTTTTTCTATTATTTCTGTGACCTTCGCATAAACGCTTAAAGCTCCCTGGGTCTTTAATAAGGCTCTAATATTAGGCTCGGACCAATTCGCCGGTAGAAAATAATCCGCCGCTTTAGGAACCTGCATATTCACAGGAGCCTGCGTATTCATAGGAACCTGCGTATTCATAGGAACCTGCGTATTCATAGGAACCTGCGTATTCATAGGAGCCTGCCTATTCATAGGAGCCTGCCTATTCATAGGAGCCTGCCTATTCATAGGAGCCTGCCTATTCGTAGCGAACGAGTCGACCACTAGTAAATTTATACCCATGAAACATGAAGTCCAATGGAACATTTTATAATATTTGTTTAACATAGTAAAATGAATTATAGGGAAATTTTACGCATTGAAAAGTTTTTTTATTAAAAAAATTACAGTATTTAATAAATAGAGTATTTTCGCCATTTATTTCGTCGTTGACCCCATGCCCTGGGGAATTTGTATAATTTTCCAATGCCAAAGAATTTTGTCCATTTGCACGTGCACACCGATTACAGTTTGCTCGACGGGGCCTGTCGAATGGATCGCCTATTCGTTCGGGCAAAGGAACTCTCCATGAATGCCATTGCCATGACCGATCATGGCAATTTATTTGGAGTTCCCGATTTTTTGAATCATGGGAAGCGCTTCGACGTCAAGCCCATCATCGGCTGTGAACTCTATACCACCTTCGACCAAGACCATGGCGTAAAAGAAAAATTTCCCCTCTATCACATGGGATTGTTGGTTAGGAATGCGATCGGATACAAAAATTTATCGAGACTGGTTTCCCTATCCCATAGCAAAGGATTCTATTACAAGCCGCGCGTCAACTGGCAAACCATTGGGCAATATGGCGAAGGCCTGATTTGTCTGACGGGCTGTTATCAGGGCTACCTTTCGGCGATGGCATTGCAAAATGACGGCGAAGCGGCGCAAAAAGGTCTTGATTGGCTCATGGAGATTTTCGGTAAAGATCGCCTCTTTATCGAAGTGCAAGACCATGGCATGCCTGAATCTAAAGAAACTATTCTCCCTGCGCTCTTTAAATTAGCCGAAAAAAATGGTATTAGGACCGTCGCGACTAACGATTCACACTACGTTTTCCAGGAGGATTGGGAGGCCCACGATCAATTGCTCTGTGTCCAGACCGCCGCCAAAGTAAACGATGCCAATCGCTTCCGCATGAATACACACCAACTCTACCTCAAGTCGCGGGAAGAAATGGAATTAATTTTCGGGGATCACCCCGACTGCCTCGACAATACGCAACTCATCGCCGATATGTGCGATTTTACCCTGCAGTATGGCGAAAATCATTTCCCCGTCTTCCGCCGATCGTTGCCCGGGGATTCGTCCCTCGAAGGGGGATATTCGGCGGAAGATTTGGCGCAAAAAACGAAAACGCTCCCAACATCGGAGGTTGAGCGGGCTGCAAGTCCTTGTGAGAATTCGAAGGGTGGAGCCCTTTGCAATAAATTCTCCGAAAGCAATTTTGATTATTTAAAAAGTCTCTGCTGCACAGGCTTGGAAAAGCGCTATGCTATCACCTATGTTGAAGGGAAAGACCGCCCCGGTGAATCGGAGGAAGCCATTCTCTGTGACCGCTTGGACTATGAGTTATCAATTTTGGAGAAGACGGGATTTGTGGATTATTTTCTAATCGTATGGGATTTTATCAATTGGGCAAAGTCACGGGGCATCCCGGTTGGGCCGGGAAGGGGGTCCGGTGCGGGCTCGATTATTGCCTATCTCATTCGCATTACCGATGTGGATCCCATGAAATTTGGGCTCCTTTTTGAGCGCTTTTTAAATCCGGAGCGCGTATCGCCGCCTGATTTTGACATCGACTTTTGCATGCGCCGCCGGGGAGAGGTAATCGAATACGTGCGACAAAAATATGGCAACGATCACGTGGCCAATATTATTACCTTTGGAACATTCGGTGCCAAAATGGTGATTCGCGATCTCTGCCGTGTCAATGATATTCCCTATGTGGAGGCCAATCGCATCGCCAAAATGGTCCCCGAAGAACTCAATATTTCCATCGATGCCGCCCTGGAAAAATCCAAGGAGTTGCAACGGGAAATTCACCTTAATCCAAAAATCGGGAAAATTTTAGAGGACGGAAAAATTTTAGAAGGCACGGTCCGCAACACCGGTACCCACGCCGCCGGTATTATTATTACGGAAGATATTGTTGAGAATATGCTGCCCATTACGCTGCAGGAAGGGGTACTCACGACGCAGTATGCCAAGGAAGCCGTCGAGGATTTGGGTCTACTGAAAATGGATTTTCTGGGATTGACCACGCTCACCATCATTGCGGATGCGGAGGGATTTATTCGCAAATACGATTCGAATTTTTCCATGGATAAAATTGTCTACGACGACGAAAATACCTACAAATTGCTCAATGATGGCGAAACGATTGGGGTCTTTCAATTGGAATCACCGGGAATGCGTTCCCTTTGTAAGCGCTTGGAAATTCGCAGCGTGGAAGAAATTAGCGACATCAGTGCCCTCTACCGTCCGGGACCCATGGAATGGATCAACGACTACGTTTCCGGGAAAAAGGATCCCCACAAAATCAAATATCCCCATCCGCTTTTGGAAAATGTTTGCCGGGAAACCTACGGCATTTTAATTTACCAGGAACAGGTGATGGAGGCGGCCCGTATTATTGCCGGCTACACGCTGGGCGGTGCCGATATTTTACGGCGGGCGATGGGAAAAAAGAAGGCGGAAGTCATGAATGCCCAGCGCAGTGTTTTCGTCGAAGGAGCTAAAAAACACCACCGGATTCCCAAAGAAAAAGCGGAGGAAATTTTTTCCATTTTGGAAAAGTTTGCCGGCTACGGATTCAATAAATCCCACTCCATCTCCTACGCCATCATCGCCTATCAAACCGCCTATCTCAAGGCCAACTATCCCCTAGAATTCATGGCCGCCATGCTATCTGCAGCCCTGGGCAATGTGGATAAGGTGGCCTATTTCATTTCGGAATGTAAGCGCATGGGCATCGATGTATTGGGACCGGATATCAACCAATCGCTCGACAATTTCACGCCCAATCATCGAAAGCGATGCATCCGTTTTGGTCTTGGAGCGATCAAAGGGGTGGGAGATGTGGCCGCGGAAAATATTATGGGAGAGCGTGAAAAAAATGGTGATTTTAAAGATTTTTCCGATTTTATCTCACGGGTCGATCTACACATCGTTAACAAGCGGGTGGCGGAATGTCTAATTTTCAGCGGTGCTTTTGACGATTTTGCCATGGATCGTTTACACCTAGCCCATTCATTGGAGCACATGATGTCCGAGGCATCTTCCCTGCAAAAGGACCGGGATGCGGGGCAATTTCAGCTCTTCGATATGTTTGCAGCGGAAACGGAGGCTCCCCTACTTTCGAATCGCATCGATCAAACGGGGCCCACTTTATCCAAGGCAGAGAAACTAAATTACGAAAGAACACTGCTCGGATTCTATGTGACCGGCCATCCCCTCGATGATTACGGCGACATTCTCCATCAAATCAATTCGGTACCTTCCGTGGAAATGATTGGGGATGAATTCCGTTTGTGCGGCGTCGTTTCTTCGGTTGAAAAGCGGATTACCAAAAAGGATAACCGCCTTTGGGCAAGCTTTCAATTGGAAATGTTGGCGGAAAAACTCCCCCTAAATTGCTTTCCCGGTGTTTTTGGAAAATATGGCCACCTACTCGTCGAAGGTAGCATTGTGGTCCTTAGTGGCAATCGCAAACGGACGGAGGAAAGCGACCGCTTCATCGTCCAAGAAATCGGCAGCGCAGGCAATGTGCTCGCCAAAATGACGAAAAAAATTCACTGGATCATCGATCCCCAAAAGCCGGAAATGCTAGATGAGCTGTGGAATTATATCTATTATAACTCTGGAACAACGAAAAACTCCCTGGTTTTTAAATTTGTGGATGGCACCCAAATCCAGCGCAACATTTCCGAAGCACTCAATTGTCATTTTAACTACGAAAAAATTAAAAGTTTAAATATTCCATTTAAAATAGAAATGTGAAATAATTATTGATTTTACTGTGGAAAAATTTATAAAGCTTTCACGATGGGGAAATTATGGGAAATGATTTTTGGAATCGTTGCCTTTGCGCCGTTGCCTATTGGTGGGGCCCAGGAAGTGAGTGCACCGGTTCTTCACAGGGTTTCCGGTGGAGATAGAGCCATTTACCCATCGGAAAGGACTGGGAAGAAAATTAAAATTTTATTGCTACTGTGGCGAGGGAAAACCGCTGCGGAACAGGGATTTTTAGAAGAACTCGACGCCCTGGGATATGAAGCGGCAACAACTATTATCAACGTTGAAGGCAATTTGAAACGCCTCAATCAAATTCTCCATGGCGAAATTAATTTCAGTGACTACGACTATGTCTATACTTTCGGTACATTGACTTCTCTGGTCGCTTCGGGAAGTTTTAAAAACAGTATTCCCATTATTTTTAATGCCGTCAGTCATCCCTTTCGGGTGGGGCTTGTTGCTTCCACCGAAAACAATAATGGCGGTAAATTATCCGGCGTTTGCACTTCCGCGCCAATGGAAGATCAGCTCAAAAATATTCAAACCATTTTACCCCTAAAAAATTTGGCGGTACTCGTCGATCCAAAGGAACAAAATTGTCTCGATGGCTTTGATGCTCTCGAAGAAGCCGCAAAAAAGCAAAACATTACGCTTCTTCGATTCGCTATCAATGGGGAGGAAGAAATACAAACCGCATTGGCTAAAATTGGAAAAGTGGATGCCATTTATGTCACATCGAGTTCCTTCTTTGAGGAAAACGCAAAGCTTATTTTTGACCATGGTCGTTCCGCTAAAATACCCATGGTTGCGGAACAAATGAATATGATTTCCAACGGGGCCCTGATGGGAACCGCTGCCAGTTATACCTCCTCGGGAAAGGTGGCTGCCAAAATATTGGATATAAATTGCAAATTTAAAGTCCCAATCTCGGCAATTCCAGTACAATTCCCGGAATTTTTTTGTTCGATTAATAAAAATACGGCCAAAATATTGGATATCCAGATTAGTGATGCCCAGGCAAACGATCTCAAAATCAACTGGATCGAGGATTGAAAAAGAATCGCGGCTTGGGTGCTGTGGGGAGCTCAGCCCTTATGGTAAAATGAGGCATTGGAGCGCGTCATCCAGGGCATGCCAGGGGAGGGTTGCGCATTTCACGCGCATGGGAAATTGCCTCACGCCGAGTAGGGCAATGAGATCGCCCATCATTTCTTCGTCTAGGGGATTTAAATCATCGCCGTTGAGTATTTTTTGCAAATTTTTAGAAAATTCTAGGGCTTTGGTGACGGTCATATTTTTAATTTTTTCGGTCATCATCGAGGCGGAAGCTTTCGAAATGGAACAGCCCTGCCCGTGAAATTTTACATCTTTTATGAAATTATTGGCGACTAGCAAAGTGAGCGTTAGTTCGTCACCGCAGGTCGCATTATAGGCCTCGGCGAAATGAGTCCCAGCGTCTAGGGTTCCCTCATTGCGCGGGAAAGCGCTATGGTCGATAATAATTTCCTGGTACAATTCATTTAAAAGTGCCATTTCCTTCCCTAGAAAAATTTTCAAAAATGATAAAAAGACAACTCTTTTTCTGGGAATGTCTCGAATCGTCGCGTTCAATTTTGTTATTTTCGTTAAAAGATAGTGCTCCGTGAAATTTTAATTCACATTTTTAAAAATTATAATATAAATAAACTATGAATGAGATATTTGATAGAATAAAAGCGTTTTGGGAATACTTGCTGACCAAAGAAACCTGGGTAACGCTATGGGA
>JAIRYA010000038.1 GCA_031268005.1 Puniceicoccales bacterium
AATTTTTTGGCATTTTTGTCGGAAGAAGATTGCGGAAGATTGTTCTCATAGAGTCGCGTGTTCTCATAGAGATGGAAAAAACTCGCCGCCAAAGCGAGGTAAAACCCGCGAAATCCGTCGAGAAATCCTGCCCTTAAAATGTATCTCTTGAAAAAACAAAAGCAGGTTTGAAAGAAAAGCTTCCAAGTGGAAATTTGTTCTCCCTTGTGGTCGAAAACAAAGAGCTCGGAGTAGATCAAGAGGCGCTCGATTTGCTCCCTGAGGGAGCCGTAGGAATAGTGGAGTAAATCGCCATCAAGGAGGAAGACTTCACCTTCGACGTGGAGGCGCTCGTGCACACTGCGACCTTCCCAGTGCCCCTTGTCTCTGCGAAATAAACGAATATTGACGTCGGGATATAATCCGCCATGCCTTACGCTCTTTCCCAAAAAATAGGTTAGACGGGAACAGGAAGCACCGTTGTAGTGGGTGTCATCCTTGGCGATAAAATCCATGACCGATCGCTTCAGTTCTTCGGAAACGGATTCATCGGCATCGAGGGAGAGAACCCATGGCGTCGCAGCGAGTTGCTTGGCAAAATTCCTTTGCTCCTTAAATCCTTGCCAGGCGTGGGGAACAACTTTTGCGCCAAAGGAAGCCGCAACGGAAGCGATGGAATCACCGTATCCGTCGCTAATTTCATTGGTCACAACGATTATTTCCTGGGCCCATCGATATACACTTTCCAAGCAGCGGGCAACGCACAGCTTGGCATCCTTGGCGATGATCACAACGCTGATAGGTAATTTATTTTCCACGTATTCCATTCCCATTCTTCTTTCATGGCGAAAATTTTAGAAAATGCAAAACAATAAAATTAAAAGAAAGAGTGTGTCCGGAAAATAATTTAGAAAAAAATTGACAATCCCATTCCTTATTAAAAAAGTTAAGCCAGGAAATTGGAGTAAAAATGGATAAGGTAATTATCGAGCAAATCACACGTAAACAACCTCTACTGGATAGAGAACTGGAAAAATTGGAAGAAATTAAAGATGGGACCTATTGTATTCACAGCAGCTGGGGTCTGGGAAAAATTTTAGGCTATGATCCCGTAATTGGAAAACTCAAAATTGTCTTTGAAGATGGGGTGGAGCATTTAATGGATCCCGTTTTCTGTGCCCGAAAATTGGAAATTCTTTCCGATGATAATATTCTCGTTCAATTTAAAAATAATCCCACGGAAATCGAAGAAAAGGCTAAAAATGCTCCCGTAGAATTACTCTATACTTTGATCGAAAGTAGTTCCCATAGGGAATTGGCAATGAGTGAAATTGAATTTATTTTTAAGCGCATTGTGGGGGAAGAAAGCTTTCGACGCTGGTGGACGGGGGTAAAAAAAATAATGGCCAAAGATCCCTTCATTGCTCTTTCCCCTAAGCATTCCAATACTTATATCCTCCGCGAACAGCCCGTTAGCGTTGAAGATGAGATCGTTGAGCGATTGCAAATCAATAAGGATCCCGTTAAAAAAATTGAAATTGCAGCCAAAATTTTAGATCTTCCACGGGAGAGTCAGGAAGTTATCACCAATGAAATTAAAAGCATCATCGATGATTTGGGAAATATTATCACTTCAAACGATAAGCGTTTGTCCATAACCCAAAAGTTAACGGGTTGCTGGGTCCGCAATGATCTGGCAGAAATGATCGGCGATGACGGGGAATATTTCGAACCAACGCCCGAATCCATCATCCGCGACTGCAATAATTTGGGAAAACTTGTAGAAGAGTTGGCTGCGAATTACTACGATCGATTTTTACTGCTTGTGACCTGCGCCTTCCCCGATGAATGGGAAAATCGTTGTGCGAATTTGTTGAAAAATAGTCAAGGACGCTTTGCCAATGAATGCGTCCTCTTCCTGATTGAGCGTGGCTGCCACGATTTTTTAAGAGATTGCTTCAATCGTTGGCTCAATGAGCGTTCACTCAAATCTCCCCTATTGCATTGGATTATTAAAAATCGCCACGTGCGCAAATTTTCGGAAATTATTTCGAAGGAATTAATTAGCTCCAAGCTGCTGAAAGCCATCTTCTCGGCCATCGATGTGGATGCTCTAGCGAGCACTTCATCGAAGCGAATCCCCTTGGCGGAATTGGTCAGCGAGGATCGTAATTTAATACGCGATTTATTATCGGATACCAATGAGGAAAATGCGAAAGATCTCTGCCAAATGTTGATGCAAAGTCAATGGTTCGATTCCCTGACGAAACGACTATTACTTGCGCGTTTTATTAAGGAATTTCCTTCACTGCAGTCATTGATTTCTGAAAAGGCCAGCGACAGGTACGTCGCCGATACTTCGCTAATTGTTTCCCAGGAAAGTTTTGATGCCAAAAAGAAGGAGTATGAGCTGTTGATTAATGAAAAAATTCCTGCCAATAAAAAGGCTATCGAAATAGCACGCGAACACGGCGATCTCAGTGAAAATTCGGAATATAAGATGGCCCGCCAGGATCAGGATCTTCTATTGGCGCGGCGCGATCAATTGGAAATCGATCTCAAAAGGGCGCAAATTATTGATTTCGCTGCGGCAAATGACGACGTCGTTGGAATTGGTACGACGGTTCGTTTAAAATCCAATGATTCGAAGGAAAATGCAGAATATGCGGTTTTAGGCGCCTGGGATGGCGATCCCGATAATAATATTCTTTCCTATAAAACTCCACTGGCACAGGCCTTGCTTTCAAAGCGAGTGGGCGATAGCGTCGAGGTCACCATCGGCGATAAAACCTCATCCTGGAAAATTGAATCCATCACTCGCTACGTCGATTCCTAGCGTCGGTTGCTTGAGGCTTTGCCTCAAACGCCACAAGGAGTCCTGGATTTTTGGGCCTTTTAATAAAAATCATGGGAAAAATTTACACTCGTTTGCCATAGGGAAGAGTTTTGTTTGAAAAAAAGACTTTTATTTCCAAAAAAAAATTCCAGCCCTAGGGTTACGCTTCGGGACTCTGACTTAAAAAGAAGAAACTTTTGTTACCCAATTTCTTTGCAATTTGCAAAGAAATTGGGCTCATAAAAAGTCCGCAAGCGGGTTTCCTGGCGAGGTTCCCTGAGGGCACAAACCCCTAGAGATCCGGGAAGCGCCGAATAAAATCGTGGGCCTTTTCGAAGGAATAGGCAACGGAGAGCAATTCGTGCTCATGGAAAGCTTTTCCGATGAGCTGTACTCCAATGGGCAATCCTGCCTTTGAAAATCCGCAGGGAATGGACAGTGCCGGCAATCCAGCTAAACTGACGGCCACCGTACAAATATCGCCCATATACATCTGGAGGGGATCATTTATTTTTTCGCCCAATTTGAATGCGGTCGTCGGCGCCGTCGGCGATAAAATAACGTCCACATTTTCAAATGCTTTTTTAAAATCTTCGCCGATGCGCGTCCTGACCTTTTGTGCGCGAACGTAGTAGGCATCGTGGTGATCGCTGCTCAGCACATAGGTTCCCAGCATAATGCGTCGCTTAACCTCCGATCCAAATCCTTCTTTCCGTGATTTGAAATAAATGTCGATTGCATTGGTTGCCTCCGAACTGCGGTGGGTATAGCGAATGCCGTCGTATCGCGCCAAATTGGAGGAAGCTTCCGCCGTCATAATAATATAGTAGACCGGAATGGCATAGGCCGTGTGTTCCAATGAAATATCGACAATTTGGTAACCGTTTTTTCGGTAAAATTCGATGGCACTTTCCACCGCTTGGCGGACATCCACATCGATTCCATTGGAAAAATATTCTTTGGGAATGCCAATTCGACGGGGGCGCAGTTCCCCCTTCAGTATCCGATCGTAGTGGGGAATTTCCACATTACAACTGGTCGAATCGCGGTCATCGTGTCCCGCAATAATCTGGAGCAGTAACCCCAAATCCGTTACATTTCGCGCAAAGGGCCCGATCTGATCGGTTGAACTCGCAAGTGCCGGCAATCCGTAGCGACTCACCAGGCCATAGGTTGTTTTCAATCCGGAAATCCCGCAGCAAGCCGCCGGCTGCCGTATGGATCCCCCCGTGTCGGATCCCAAGGCTAGGGGAACTTCTCCACTGCAAACGGCCGCCGCACTTCCCCCGCTGCTCCCTCCGGGAACGTATTCCAAATTCCACGGGTTATGGGTTTTTTGGTAGGCCGAATTCTCCGTGGAAGATCCCATGGCGAATTCATCCATATTCAGACGCCCCAAAGGAATTATTCCCGCTTGGTGTAGGCGTTCCGTAACCGTTGCATCGTAGGGACTGATATAGTGTTCCAAAATTTTACTGCCACAGGTGAGCCGTTGTCCCTTTTCGGCGATAACATCTTTCATGCCAACGGGTATGCCGTCCAATGGCCCCAATAATTGCCCATTGGAACGGCGTTCATCCGATGCTTTCGCCCGTTGGAGTGATTTTTCTTCATCCAGCGATAAAAATGCCTGAACCCTAGCATCCACGTCCCCGATGCGTTGGATAAAGATTTTTGTCAATTCAACGGAAGATATGGATTTTTTCGCCAACATTTGCGATAGATCTTCGGCGGATTTAAAAAAAAGTTCTTCCATAATTATTCCACAATTCGCGGGACAATAATTTGATTATTTTCCCGTTTGGGTGCATTCATCAGAGCGCTTTCAACGGAAAAATTCTCTCCCGGTTCATCGGCTCGCAAAACATTGCTAATCTCCAGGGCGTGAAGGGTAGGTTCCACATCCTGGATATCCACTTCTTCTAATTGTCGCATGTAGGCAAGCATGGTATCGAGTTGTCCGGGAATCGTTTTTCTTTCTTCATCCGTTAGAGCAATTCGACACAGCATCGCGATGTGATCGATATCAATGTGTTCCGGTGTCATATTTTCGTTGAAAACTGCACAGTAAATGCAAAAGGTCAAGTTTTGAGTTTCCATTCTAGGCAAAGGGCGAAATAAATAGCTGAAATTGAGTTCAAAGAAACAATTTTTCGCCTTCGTTTCCCCGCCTTCGCCTCTAACTCTATTGTTCCCGCCGATTCCGTTTCCATTTAGCCTTCTTCTTTTGCCATTTGCACCACCAAAAGCCCTTCCATAAATATGGAAGGACTCTTGAATATACACATTGTTCCTATTTTCAAAACAATGGATGATAAGAATATATTATATTAATAGTGAATTGGCGCGCCTCGCAGGATTCGAACTTGCAACCTTCTGATCCGTAGTCAGATGCTCTATCCAATTGAGCTAGAAGCGCTTTGCCACTTACACTAGAATAAAAAAGTAAATGGCAAGTCTCTAGTTTCAAAAATTTTAGTCTCGGAAATGCGGTTGGTTACCCGAGGCTTCGCCTGAAATTCCAGGGAGTTGATTGGAGAACTCCGTCCCGGGGAAATTCCCGCGCGAATGGATCGTTTTGTTTTAGGATTGAAAGTGGCTGCAAAGTATTAGAGTTCACCGACAATGCTATGCATCATCTACGGACTTTGATTGGCTACGAATTCCAGCGCTTTTTTGTATCGCCCTTCTTCTATGCGATTTGCGCGCTATTTTTATTGCTAATGGAAATGGTATTCTTTTTTTCGTTGATCGTTTATTCGGATTTTCCACAGGAAGAGCCGCTCATGATGCAACTTTTCAAATCCATGTGGTTACCGCTACTTTTTATCGTTCCCATTCTGACGACAAAGGCGATTGTCTCCGAAAAAGCGGAGAAATTATTCGATTCTCTGCTGCTCCTGCGGGTCAACGGTTTCTCGATTATATTCAGCAAATTTTTAGCGATCTATTGCGTCCATGTCGCCCTGTGGAGCGCGGTGATTTATTTCCCGGAGATCGCACAACACTATTCGGCGGCGCTGGCACAATTTAATAATTTTATAACGCAACAAATCCGCTGGGGGGGTTGGTTTTTTGTGAATCTAGTGGGTGGTGTGGTTGTGGCCTTTGGATTATGGGTAAGCGCACTCATGAAAACACCGGCGACGTCGATGGCAGCGAGTACCGTTGGTATTTTTTTATTCCTCATTTCGGGGCAATTTTTTAGGCAATTATCCGTCATTCCCTTCGATAAAAGCGAAACCTTTGAATCCTTGTATACGGATTGGAATGTGTTTTTTCAGATGGAAGATTTTTGCCGTGGAATTTTCGATACGCGTGTGGTTGTCGCCTATGTAACCGCAACTTTTGCGCTGCTATCTGCGGCGGCAATCACATTGCGAAAAAATTAAAATAATTCCCGGGGGGATGCCCATTGCGGGAATTGCTTCCCCGAATTCCTAGGGCATCGAAAATTTCTTGGCTCCTTTAGGGGAAATCCCGGCGAAAATTTCGCCGAATTTTGGCGGGAGTTTTTTCCGAAAGGAAGTTTCGGGAAATTCATTTTTCAGGGAAAATCCTAGCTGTGCGAGCCCCTGGAACGACGTTTTATCCTTCCCGTTGGCGAGTAAAAAAAATAGAACGAGAAAATATAATTTTTGAGTTGAATTTTATTTATTTCTTTCCAGCATACTCCCATCATTAATATAAAGCACGAACCGAGCTAGGATGTTGGCTAAGACATAGTATTTGATCTTTTCGCGAAGTAACTTCAAAGTGGATGTTTTTCAAATTTTTGGATCAATCTCCGTCATTCGCTGCTTTTTACAAATTTATTAGTATGGATATCGAACCCGAATCTATCCCAGCACCTAAAAAGCGTGCTCCTCGAAAAACAAGTACGACGGTACGCAAGCCGCGTGCCAAAAAAATCGCCGATGAAATTCCGCCATCGTTTTCCGCATCTCCGGAAAAAGTCGCAATTGCCTGTGAATATTCCGATCTCATCCGGGATGTCGCCGTCGAAGATTGGTCACCGACCCAGGAAAAGCCGGCCGCCACATCCAATCACAGGGCGAAAATTTCCCGGGAAAAGACGACGACTATGCTGGAAATTTCCGCGGATCCCGCGGCGGAGGGTTTGCCACGGGGAGTGGGGGATGATCGCCGCTACCAGAAAGATTCACGGGGTGACGGTGAGTCCCTATTCCCGGAAAACAAACCGGGAGAGGAATTGCGGAAGGAGAACGGTCGCCCCAACGCAACTTACCGGGAGGGTTACAGGAGTCAACGCAATGAACTTCCCTACAATGGTGCGGGGCGAAGTGAGCATACCTATCCCCATCGGGAAGGTAGTGGCAATCGGCGGAATGAGAATCCCCGGGATCATAATTTGAGGAACGGCACTTTTCAGCGAAGCGATAGCCGCGGCCCTCAGCGCAATTTTCAGCAAAATGCCTATGCAAATCGGCGGCGTCCGGCGCCCACGATCCGCATCGGGGCATTTTCCATCGGCTATCTGAGGGGATTGGAGTATTTAATTAGCCGTTCCCAAATTGATGGCTTCTGCGGCCGCGTGGTTGACTTCAATCAGTCGCCGCTGTATTTGAATGAAGTCCTGGATAAATCCAACGACGATTTGGCGGATTTTGCGAGTTCCATCGATCTCGACGAAGCAAGTTCGCGGGCAAAAATTATCGACAATTGCATGGAAAGCGCACTGGCCGAGGGTCGTCCGATTGTGGTGAAGGGTATTTTGGAGTCCATGGAAGGTGGCGATGGTATTATTACCTATGCCTGCGATAGTTACAAAATTCGGGCAAAGAGTACGTTCGTGCCCCGCTGCCTGATTCAATCGTTGGGGTTGCGTCGGGGACAGACTCTGAGCGCATTCGTTCATCCGCCGATGGAACAGTCAACTTGTCCCTTTGCGATCAAAATTAGCGATGTTTTGGGAAAACTTCCGGAGGAGGCGATAAAATTTCCACGGTTCAAGGATTTGACGCCCTACTATCCCACGGAGCGCATCTTTTTGGAAAACAAGGGGGCGTCGGCCAACGATAGTTTGTCGATGAGAATAATTGATTTACTATCGCCGATCGGGTTTGGGCAGCGCGGATTGATTGTCGCTCCGCCGAAGACGGGAAAAACGGTCCTCCTGCAGGGGATGGCGAATGCGATTATTCACAATCAACCGGGGACAAAATTGGTGGTATTGCTGATCGATGAGCGTCCGGAGGAGGTGACAGATTTTTTGCGCCAGGTCAGAGGAGCGGAGGTCATCAGTTCCACCTTCGACGAATCGGCGGAGAGTCATATTCATGCGGCGGAAATTGTAATCGAGAGTGCGCGCCGTTGGGTGGAGGCCGGCGAGAATGTCGTCATTTTACTGGATTCAATTACCCGCCTTGCCCGGGCATATAATACGGAACAGCCGAGTTCCGGAAAAATACTATCGGGGGGCGTAGAAGCGAACGCGCTACAGCTACCGAAGCGTTTCTTTGGTTCCGCTCGGAATATCGAAGGCGGAGGCAGTCTAACGATCATAGCGACGGCGCTTATCGAGACGGGTAGCCGCATGGACGATGTCATTTTCGAAGAATTTAAGGGAACGGGAAATATGGAGTTGCACCTCGACCGCGCCATTTCCGATAGGCGAATTTTTCCGGCAATCAACCTGGAACGCAGCGGTACGCGCAAGGAAGAATTGCTCTACCATCCCGATGAGTTGGCGAAAATTTATAATCTGCGCCGCGCATTTCAGGATATTTCCGGCGGAGAGGCGATGGAAATGCTCGTCTCTCGCCTCAAAAGATGTGCGAACAATGTGGAATTTTTGATGCATATGAATCGCTAAATTTTCATGGAATTTCATTTCTATTGGATAGAAACGGGCTGGGATGGAAGGGGGAAATGTTGGCTTTTTTACATTCCCAATTCGTCGAGAGCATGCCAAAAGGCAAGGGGGAGTTGCTCCGGCCGGATAGAGGTTTCGAAGCCCCTATTGCGGAGCAATGCGGCGATGGCTTCGTAGTATTTCGAAGCAAATATTTTCAGTGGAGAAGCGATTTGTTTGCGGCGTTGGGTAAAAATTTTACGAATTAGTGCTTTCGTTCCCGGCTTAAATATCCTAGCTAGGGGGAGGAGTTCCAACTGCATAAGAACGGAGTCGACTTGTGGTGCCGGAGAAAAGCTAGTCCGCGCGACGGGAAAAGTCTCCACACAGCGGTAGGCCGATGTTAAGAAGATGGAAATGGCGGAATATTTCTTCGATCCATGGGTTGAAAGGAGTCGCAGGGCGGTTTCCCTTTGGAGCATGAGGGTCATGGCTATGGGAAGTGCGGGTTGCTCCAGGACGGCGTCGATCCAGGGCGTTGAAATGTGGTAGGGCAAATTGGAAACGATTTTAAAGGGCTCATTCCAGTTCCTAAATCCGGCCAGTGGCTGGGCGACGGCATCACCTGGGATGATTTGGAAACGGGGTAAATTTGAAAAAGTATCCCGAAGAAAATGATAAAGAATTGTGTCGCACTCGATCGCAAAAAGACGGCAATTTTTGCCCAGGATTGGGCGAGTCAATGTCCCCAGGCCGGGTCCGATTTCGATGACATTTTCATGGGGGGAAAGTTGGGCAAGTTCTAGGGATTTTTGCACGATATTTTTATCGATGAGGAAATTTTGTCCCCATTTTTTTTTGGGCGATTTCACGAGCATTTGGAGTAAGGCACGCGTTTGTTTCAGGGAAAGGGGTTCAAGTTCCTTGGAAATTGCCATGGCGTAAACACAGTGTTTTTTTTTCAAATGTACACAAAACTCTGCGGAAGGTTTTCCCACGGGACGCCGTCCCGTACCCTGCAAGGAGTCGCGGACTCCTTGACCGCTTTGAGCGAAAGCAGGGGAGAATCTCCCCTGCTTTTACCCTAAAAGGGGACTTAATTTTTTATTTTTAAAAAAAGCTTTACAGTCAAAGATTATTTAAAAGAAAAGAATTATGCAAAAGACAAATAAGTCCATCGCCAAGCGTTTTAAGGTTACGGCTTCGGGAAAAGTTCTCCGCCGTACGCCCGGCTTTCGTCATTTTTTGAGAAATAAAACGGTGAAGCAATCCCGATCGGCGAGGCACGATCAACCAGTTTCTGCGGGTTTTTCCAAACAAGTTTTGAAAGCCATAGCGGTCGGTTTATAATTTATAAATTTTTTTTTGTGAGTTTGGATAGGATTTGAGCGATTTAATTAAAAGGAGGAGAGCATGCCAAGAGTTGTTAATGCGGTTGCAACAAAGAAACGAAGGAAAAGGTTACTTAGGAGAGCGCGAGGATATTTCGGTAATAAATCGCGACTTTTTCGATATGCTCGCGAAGAGGTACGTCGAGCGGGTGTTTTTGCTTACAGAGATCGAAAGCGGAAGAAAACGCTCATGCGTCAGCTTTGGATTGTTAGAATAAATGCCGCCTGCAGGGAATTGGGTGTCCAATATTGCCGTTTCATAGCTGCCATTAAAAAATTGAATATCAATCTCGATCGCCGCGCTTTGAGTGAATTAGCCATAGGAGATCCGAAATCCTTCGAAATGATCGTCGAAAAAGCAAAGGTCGTGCTGGCGGCGTAGCATTTTTAACCCATAAATTTTGTTTTTGTGGACAAATTATTTTGGTTACGTCCATTTTTAATTTAGTTTTATGGAAATATTTCATTGGACTCTTCTATTCTAATGGAAGGGTTCTGTGTTTTTATGGCGTAGAGGTTTCCATTTCACGTATTCATTTTGCGGATCATAGGCGCTTTCGACGGCTTCGTTTTCGGTGATGATCTCCCGAATTATGGTGCCGTAACTTTCGAGGGAGTAGGGTAGGGGTATAAAAAGAGGATCCTCCGCTTCATCCCGTTGGGTGATTATGAGATGAATCCGTTTCCCGAGTGATTCGAGCGCCCTACGATCGATGGAACGAATTTGATTATCCTGGAAAATATAGTATTGGGTTGTATTTTTGCGCACACAGATGAAATTTTCTCGGACTGTTGTATTTTTGTTATTTTTAGGCAATTTTTGCGGATCATTGTTTTCGCCATAATCATCGGAAAAATTTGAAACATTTCGCCTATTTTTAGACATGTGCCCATTTAAAATCCGCTGTGCTAGGGCAAGCGTATTGTAGGAATAAATTTTGATATGCGGATGGATAACCTTGAGGACGCGCGTGAACATTAGGGTTGCACGAATGCCGATTAATTTCCCTGGCCCTTCGCAAAAAATTATTTCGTCGAAGGCAGAGGCATTAAAAATTGGTGCAATGAAATTGAAAAATCCGACCAGAGTGTCATTCGGCGAAAATTGAAATGTCGAAAATCGATCGGCCTCGAGTACACCCCCTTGAAACAGGGCCGTCGATGCGTCGACGAGGAGCGATGGGAAAGTCATGGTGAAAAGATTATAAAAAAGGTCATGGTGACAATGAAAAATATGAAATTCCGTTTCTGAAGATTTTTATTCCTATTATTTATGTTATTTTATTGCATTATTAGGTTGACAAGTTTTTCATTTTATCATAAGCCATTTAAGGAAGGTGAAAAAAAGCGTAAGAGATAAAATCGTGTTTGTGTGTACGGGGAATACGTGTCGGAGTCCGATGGCTCAGGTTTTTTTTGAGCATTACGTTCGTCGCATTCCAGAAATTGTGCAATACGCAGTTGAGAGCGCGGGCATAGGGGCTCGGGAGGGGCAGAAAAGTTCTTCCGGAGCTCGGTTTGCAGTCAAAGCAAAGGGGTTTTCATTGGAAGATCACGAAGCCCGATTAGTCACACAGGCTATTGTCGATGGAGCGGTGGCGATTATCGGTGCAACTTCAGCCCACGAAACATTTTTGAGGGAACATTTTTCTAACTTACCGGAAATTTGCACATCCTTTGCGGCATTTGGGGGGGAAATTGCCGACCCCTGTGGTGGGGACATGGAAAGTTACGGGAAAATTGCCGACGAAATTGAACAAAAATTACCGTTGGTTGTGGAATTTTTAAGAAAGGAATTTAATGATCATTAGTTTAGGATTGGATCATCGGGCTGTCCATTTGCGCGATTTTATTGTTAAACATCTCGAAGCCCTGGAATTCGAGGTGCTTGATCGCAGTGCGAGCGATACGACGCCCGTGGATTATCCCGATATCGCCAAAAAAGTTGCCAAAGATATTAAGACGATGCAGGCCAATTTCGGTGTCCTCGGTTGCCTCACGGGTATAGGTATGTCCATTGCGGCGAATAAATTTCAAGGTATTCGCGCGGCACTCGTTCATGGAAAAGAGGACGTACGTTTGGCCCGGGAACATAACGATGCAAATATTATGTGCATTGCCGGAAAAACCATGAACTCGGAACTGCTCGAAGGCATGCTCGATATTTTTTTTGAGGCCGAATTTGAAGGCGGCCGCCACGAGCGCCGCTTGAGTAAAATTGTGGAGTTTGAATTCGGCCAAAAATAGCATATTTGATGCAAATCGGCGGCATTCAGCGCTTTTCATCGATCGATTTCCCTGGAAATTTATCGGCGGTTGTATTTACTTTGGGTTGTAATTTTCGCTGCCCATTTTGTCACAATCCGGAACTTGTGCTCGGTAATAGTGATTTAATTGCGGAGGAGCGTGTTTTAGAATTTCTGTCGACGCGGGTTCGCCAACTGGAGGGAGTGGTGATTAGCGGTGGCGAGCCAACCCTGCAGGGCGATTTGTCGGATTTTATTAAAAAAGTACGCGCCCTTGGCTTTCGCATAAAACTGGATACGAATGGTACCCATCCGGAGATTCTAGCCGAGCTAATGGCCCATCGATTGCTCGATTTTGTCGCCATGGACATCAAGCACGTACGGTCGCGCTACGCTTTTTCCGTTGGCTTAGAATCGGTTTCAATGGAAAAAATAGAGCAGTCAATCTCCACGTTGCTCGAAGGGGATGTGGATTATGTATTTCGCACAACCGTCATTCGCGATTTCCATGATTTTCGGGACATTGTTGCCATATCGGAACAAATCCGCGGAGCAAAGTGTTACGTGGTGCAGGAATTTATTTCCAAAAAGACACTCGATGCGGCTTTTGCGCAGAAATTGCCCTTTGAAAGGTCGCAACTCGAAGCGCTTATCCCGGAGATAGAAAAAAATGTGCAGCGATTTGAAATTCACCACTAGGGGAAAATTTCGCCCCATTCCCATGGAGAAAAATTTTTCTAGGTGTCGATTTCTAGGCGTAGGGAAGGGTGATCACCCACCGCAACATCGGCGTAGAAGGGGAGTTGATCCACATTGCGCATGACTCCATTCTGAATGTTTGAATTTTCTTCAATTTTTTTGTGGAAATTTTTCGGATCGGCTTGGTAGGCATTCTTCCCCTCCCTATTGACGATAATGATTTCTTGATGAATTCCACCAACTGAAAATTTGACGGCACAATAATCCGGGACGCGTCCTATCAAATCATATTTTTTCTGTATATCGTTGGGAAGGAAAAAGAAAATGGATTGTTTAGCTTCGTTGGGTAGCGTTAGGCAGAGGCAAGAAGCCTTAAAAAGAAGCTTTTTTTCTCCCGGGTTATCGAATCCGATGTGGAGCGTTATTTTACAGTTTTCGGTCCAGTTCTCCTTTTTATTCCTGTTATGGGCTTTGATGATAATTTCAGTGGGACTCCATTTTTTCCTCGAAACAAAAAATCGATTGGTGTCAAATTTTATTCTGACCAGTTCAATCGTTGCCGAGGTTTCGAACTTGGTGGGATCCTTTGAGTCCGCACGGACATTTGCTCCAATGAGTTCATTTCCCGCTTTTTCTGAAATGGGTTGGATTGCCGTGTCTATTCTGGATGACATATCTCGAATCGCTGCCAATTCTTCGCCGGAAAGCGACTTCTGCGGGTTTGGAGTGTCCGAAAAAATGAATGAGGTGGGACAGAGAAGTGCCCCCACGGAAAAAAGATTTTTAAAGTATTGTTTCATCGTGTTAAAAAATATACAAAAAAA
>JAIRYA010000054.1 GCA_031268005.1 Puniceicoccales bacterium
GTCGTCGTGGATCGTTGGAAAGATGATCAGTCTCAGGAATCAGCCTTTTTGTATGCCATAGAGGAACACTATCCAAATTCACCAAAGCTGAAAGATGCAATAAAAGGTTTAATCGATGAGGCAAAGCAAAAGCAATTCAACCCGCAGCAATTCCAGCCAAACTCGCAGCAGACAAACCAATTCTCGAACCAGCCGAACTCGCCAAACGTCCAGCAAAACCAGAACCAGCAAAACTACGTCCCGGGAGGCAACCCGTACTCGCAGCCGCAGACAAACCAATTCAACCCGTACTCGCAGCAGCAATTCCCGCCAAACGTCCAGCAAACTTCGCCATTCCCGCCGCAGACAAGCTATGTCCAGGGAGGCAACCAGCCGCAATTCAACCCGAACCAGGGAGGCCCGAGAGGCTTCCCGAACCAGGGAGGCCAATTCCCGCCAAACCCGCCGCCGCAAGTCTTCCCGCAGACGTCAAACCAGCCATTCAACCCGCAATTCCAGCAAGGCTTAAACTACGTCCCGCAAAACCCAAACTTCCCGCTGCAGCAAAACGTATACAACCAGAACAACCCGGTAGGCGGCTTCCCGCAGCCATACCCGCAGCCATACCCGCAGCAGCAGCCAAACCCGCAGCCATTCGGCCAGCAAAACCCGAACCAGGGAGGCAACCCGTACTCGCAGCAGTCATTCCCGCTGTCATATAACCGGCCAAACCCACAGTCATTCCCGCAGCAAAACTCGCAGCCAGGCTACCCGCAAGGCTACCAGCCGCAAAGCCCGAACACGCCGCAAAACCTGCCGTACCCGCCGCAGACAGGCAACCCGGGAGGCTTCGTCCAGCAGCAGTAATTTGGCCAGAGAGGCCAGCCGCAGCAATTCCAGCAGCCATTCAACCCGAACCAGGGAGGTGGTTTCACGCCGCAAGGCTACCCATACCCGCAGCCATACCCGCAGAAAGGCGACCAGAACCAGAACTACTATCGTTAATGAAAAGGTAAAGGGCAAAGCATTTTACCGGGGAGGGAAAATCCCCCCCGAGAAAAATGTAAAATACCTTCCTAGCGGGAAAAATTAATCCGGCGGGGAAATTTTAACTTTCTTCCGATGACCACAAAAATTTTAAAAAATATTCACGAAATTAATTGACAAAATAAAGATCCGAAGCAAGGCTAAGGGGCAGTGGGTGGGAGTAGCGTCGCGCCTGGCGGCCGGGCTATCTGGGACAAAACCAATTCATCCCATTTCCGGACGCAAACCCGAACCCAAATACAAACCTAGGAGGAAGCGGCCTTCCAAAGACGAACCCGCAGAGAGATGGTTTTCCAAACACAAAGCCGCGAAAGGGCTGTCTTCCGAGCCAGAACTTTCCGACGAATGGCTCAATTTACAACCCCAATCGATGTTACGGCCTGCCGCAGTGGCCAAGCGAGACCAGTAGCAAAATTCGACGAAATAAAACCCGAACTTCCCAAACCAAGGAAACCCGCAGCAATGAAAAAATAAAGGGCAAAGCATTTTCCCGGAGGAAATGTAAAACACATTCCCACCGGGAAAAACGTAAAACGCGGCTATTCCCGTGTCCCGTTCGCCGTACCGGGGAAGGAAGGAACTTGACAAAATAAAGATCCGAAGCAAGGCTAAGGGGCAGTGGGTGGGAGTAGCGTCGCGCCTAGCGGCTGGGCGTTTTTATATTTATATTTTTTTGCGTCCAGTCTCGGCCATTGATTTTTCCTTATATATTTTTTCATTTTAAATGGTTATTTGAAAAATAGAGGCGTTTTGTAATGAAAGGATAGATTCTGGCATGGGCTCATGGGGCGACATATTGTAGCCCATGCTTTCAAAATTATTTTCTATCATCTTGGAGTTTTTCTAAAATATCGGAAAAGTCTTCCGGAATGGGTGCGAAAAAGGATATTTTTTCACCGGTTTTGGGGTGGATAAATCCGAGGGATTCCGCGTGTAACATAATTCTCGGGAAAATAAAATTACCATCGTAGCCATAAGTTTTATCGCCGCCAATGGGGTGGCCAATGTGGCTCATGTGAACGCGAATTTGATGGGTTCGCCCCGTATGAATCCTGACGTCTAACCAAGTGAAATGATCCAGACATTCACGAATCGTCCAAGTCGTTTTTGCCGATTTACCACTCGGACAGGCAATCATTCTAATTTTGTCGCTATTTTGGCGTGCGATGGGTATTTCAATTTTTCCCGTATTTAGGCTCGGAGTTCCTTGGATGATACAGGTGTATCGCTTTTCAATGAGATGGTCAGCGAAATCCGCCGTTAAACGCTTAAAGGCACGATTTGATTTCGCAAAAACAATCAGTCCGGTTGTCTCCCTATCGAGGCGATGGACAATACCGGGACGTTCCGGATCGCCCAATCGGCTTAGGGGACAGTGCCCAAGAACATATTCCACTAGGGTTTTCCCTTGAATACCGGGAGCGGAATGGACCACTACTCCCGCGGGCTTATTGATCACAATAATGTCCTCATCCTCGAAAATAATGTGGAGCACACAGGGATCATTGGAGGTCAATGGAGGGGGAAGTGAGTCACAAATTTCAAAAAAAATCCTATCGCCGGAGTTCACTTTTTCGTGGAGGTGGATCGCCTTGCCATTGCAAATAAATGGAGTCCGTTTAAAGGAAAATTTAACCACGGAACGGGGCAAATTAAGTTGCCGCGATAGAACTTTATCGCAGCGTTCATTCCTAATTCCATCGGGAAGCGTAAGGATTTGCATAAATGAGTTAAAAAAGTAATAATACTTTATAAATCGCAACAAGAAAAGCTTGCACTTCGGAAGAGCTTCCTATAATGCGGCAAAAATAGATGTCTTTTACTAAGAAATATTCAAATGTAGCGGATGCGAGTCGGATCTATTTGTTGCCCAATTTATTCACGGCGACGAATTTATTTTGCGGATTTTTATCCATTATTCGCTGTGTCCAGGCACGCTATTCGCTCCAGGGAACGGCCCACATTCGCAGTTACTATCAGCAAGCCGTTTGGCTCATTCTATTTGCAGGATTATCCGATATGCTAGACGGACGTGTCGCGCGTTTGAAAAAAAAAGAATCCCTTTTTGGCATGGAATTTGATTCCATTTGCGACATGGTATCCTTCGGTGTGGCGCCGGCATTGATGGTTTTTTTTCTTATTTTATCACCGACGGGAGAATTTTCTTTCCTTCGGCAGGTGGGGTGGCTTTTCGGTTTCATTTATCTGCTTTGTGCGGGGATTCGCCTGGCGCGTTTTAATGTGATCACCAGTCCACTGCTTCCCAAAGATGACCCCCATCCCAATTACGATTTTTTGGGATTGCCCGTACCGGCCGCAGCGGGTGTCGTTGCTTCCTTCGTATTGATTATCAATAGCTATGATTTGAATGCGTTTACCATTTTTCTACCGCCCCTGATGCTATTTATTGCCTATCTAATGGTCAGCAATATTCGCTTTCCGAGTTTCAAAAAAATCGATTGGAATACGCGGACGCGGCTCAGTTCATTTGTAATTATCATAGGCCTGCTGGTAACGGTTCTTTGGTTTCATGAAATTTCCTGTGCGATTATATTTTTAAGCTACATTGTTTACGGTATTGTTCGCCATACCCATCGGCAAAAAACCGCACATTCGCATTCAAATTATCACAATTATCACCACGATCCCGGTGAATAGGAAATACAGCGAATGAAAGAAACAAAAGAGATCAAAAAAAAACAAAGGAAGGGGGAAAATCCTTGGCTGAATTTAGGATTTAATATTATTCTCCCCACGCTGATCATGTCAAAGGCGGATGATTGGCTTGGAATAAAACCAACGCTAGCGCTCATTATTGCTTTGCTATTCCCATTTACCTATGGCCTATTGGATTTTATAAAGTCCAAAAAATGCAATGTGTTTTCGATTGTTGGCTTTTTCAGTGTTTCACTAACAGGAATTATCGGTCTATTACAGCTCCCCAAGGAATATATTGCCATTAAGGAAGCTTTTATGCCGGCCTTGCTGGGGATCATTGTTTTTATTTCCGCATTTACGCGCTATCCGCTGATTAGGGCACTTTTGTATAACGATACCCTCATGAATATTGATTTGATCAATGGACGCCTGAAGAAACAAAAAGCAGAGGAAATATTGGGGAAGTTACTATCGGTGAGTACGCTGAAATTTTCACTGTCTTTTTTACTGAGCGCGGTTTTAAATTACTTCCTGGCACGCTATTTCATTCACAGTGAAACGGGTACGGCTGAGTTTAATAAGGAATTGGCGCGCATGACCTTCTGGAGTTATCCCACCATCGTATTGCCCTGTACCATTCTTTTGATAGCAATTCTAATGGGATTGCTCAAACGCTTGGAAAAATTAACGGGTTTAAATTGGGAAGAAATGCTCGTCGGAATGCAAACGGAAACTCCAAATGGGGAAGAAAAGTGCAAAAAAAAATGATGTAAAAAAAAGTCCTCCCCTGAGCTCCAATGGGAGTATTTTTGCCATTCACATTTGGCCTTTTTATTTTGGCCGGTAACTTTGAATTTTTTCCCCTACGCCCTTGAAAAATCATTGGCCAAGGTTTGGAAGCGAAAATTGATCACTTGACCCTGTGAGGAATTTTACTAAATCTAGGCAAATGGGTGGTGAGCAATTGATCATTATTGATGAAGTTGCCATAAATTATAGCGATGAGTTGAGCATTCTAGAAATCTGTAATCGGAACCATATCCCATTGCCACAAATGTGTTCCCTGGGACATTTAACGCCATCGGGACACTGCGGATTGTGCGTCGTCGAATTGTTCGATGAGGCGGTACCCGATCATTGGATACCGGTTTTGGCCTGCCTATTGGCGCCAAAGAAAGGGATAAAAATTCGTACCCAATCGGAGATGATAGCGGTGATTCGGGAAATGGCCGGACTATTAATCCTGCGCTCCCATCCCTGCGATTGTAATTATTGTGAAAATTTCGGCCCCTGCGAATTGCGAAAAATTTACAACAAAACGGGTTTCGGTTTTACCCGTGCCATCGAAGATGGGAAAGGAAAAAAAACAGTCATTTCCTGTTTATCGGAGCGATTTCTTCTGGATCGTGAAAAATGTGCAAATTGCGGTCTGTGCGTGACCTACTGCCGAGAAATATTGGGCGAAGATTTTTTACATAGCGTGTTAAAAGACAATGATCAGTCCCGCTTGGAACTTTATCCCGGAGTAAAATATGGCGAAGGATATTTGTTAAATTTAATAGAAATATGCCCCTTCAATGCAATTATAGATGAAAAATCTTTGGGACTTCCCCCCTCCTGGCAATTGCAGGGATTCGATGGAATCGCAACGGAAAGTAGCACGGGCAGTAACATAAAAATTTTTGTCCAGGATAACGAAATTGCCCATATTAAACCGCGAAAAAATTTGAATATTGGCGAAATTATTCCCGATATTTCCCGTGATTTACATCGGCGGAACGAAACGGATCGCCTGGATCATATGATCCTACACGGCCAAAAGGTGGAGGAACGAAAATTGATGCTATTTTTCCTCCCTAGGATTGGATTTGGCCATCGCTGTGCCATGATTTGCAATGGGAGTCTTTCCCTGGAAAATATGATGCTAACGCGCCAATTGGCCGATGTTTTGGGTGCAAGAATTTTCGTCAAAAATCGGCGACAGGAAGGCGATGATTGGCTCATTTCGAGCGATAAAAATACAAATATTCGCAGCGCACTTCTAACGCAGATGATCAAAAAAGAGGCCGTCGAAGATTTCAATGAAATTGAAGACCTCATCTCCCACAACCAAATTCAAACGCTCATTGTCCTCGATGAAGACGTTCTATCGCTGGGATTTTCCAAGGAAAATTTCGCAAAAGTGGATTCCTTTACTTTCTCATCCCATAAAAATGAAACCACTCAAAATAGCCACGTCGCCATACCGATCTGTACCGTTTTTGAGGAAAATGGACATTTTATTAATAGGGATTTTTTATTGCAGCGCTTCCATCGGGCAATTATTCGCAAAACGGAGGCAAAACCGCTCTGGGAGTGGCTGGCGATGATTAAAAATATCTATACGGGACGCAGCGGTGAAGCCGCAGAATTTCAGTCCATCGAGGCCATCTGGAAATTTATGGAAAAATTGATCCCCGAATTTGAAAAAATTAGTTTTAAAGACCTCCCTCCGGAAGGAATAAAATTGGAAAATAATCGCTTTAAAAATTTTCCATTCATTGCCTGAAAGGCTGCGGTTTGTCCTAGGGGCTGCGGTTTGTCCTAGGGGCTGCGGTTTGTCCTAGGGGCTGCGGTTTGTCCTAGGGGCTGCGGTTTGTCCTAGGGGCTGCACGCCCCTGGGAATTTCCCCCAGGAGACTCGTCTCCTGGACCTCTCCTGAGCCCAATGGCTTTGCAAATTGCAAAGCCATTGGGCAAAAAAATCTTTTTACTTTAAGTAAGCCGCCTCCAGATTCCACAGCTTAGCGGGGGTAATTCCAATTGTTTTTCCTTCCAGAGATAGGGTGGATTAAATTCCTTTTGGAAGGAAAATGTATCGGCGATTTGGGAAAAACCACTATTAGGTAATATGCCTAAATCGAAATGAGCTTTTTCAAAATAAGGATTTACGGCGAATAAAATTTGTTCGGAACCCATTTCCAGAGTCGCATTGAATAGAATCACCGCCGCTGCATTTTTTTCTACACCGTTGAAGAGACGAATATAATTCTCCGAAGGAACATTTTCCAGACACAACAATCGCGATTCTCTGCGCAGATGCAGTAATTGTTGCACGTATTTTAGCGTCAGCGGATATTCCAATGCCCGGGAATAATCCAGTGCATTGAGATCGCCCCTCCGGTAGGTATTATGCACCCCTCTTTTGGAATGGAGCAATTCCATTCCCGCCCCTAGCATGGGAACACCCAGCGATAGGAGTAGGATCGCCAGTGCCATATGGGTTCTCCGCATATCCACTAGCGTCGGCCTAAAGCCGTCGTGGTTGGCATTTTCCGTAATGCGATCGATCCAGCAAAAATCGTCGTGGGAGGATAAATAATTGACACTTTGTGCGGAAAATTGGGATCGAAATTTCAAGGAACCCTCCATAAAATAGCTGAGACCTTCGCAATTTCCGTTTCCCAAAACATAATCCCTAATAAATTCCCGATATTCATCGTTCCAGCCCAGTAATTTTGTTTTTCGAAGCTCATGGCCCGCATAGCTTCTAAAACTCCACGGTTCCGCAATCATAATAATCGAGGGCTTAATTTTCTGTAAACGGAGGCGTACTTCATCCAAAAATTCCAAACCCACCAATTCTGCTAAATCGAAGCGAAATCCATCCACATCGTAGGTGCGCACAAAATGCTCCAGGCTATCGATAATCAACTTCCGTACCATCGGATTTTCCGTGCATAAATCATTGCCACAGCCGCTATAATTCAATAAAAATCCACCATCGTTTTGGCGGAAAAAGTATTTCGGATCGATCATATGCAGGTAATTGGGTTCACCGACGTGATTGTAAACGACGTCCAAAATGATCGCTATTTTTTGGCGATGAAATGCCTCCACCAATTGGTAAAATTCCCGAACTTGGCTCCCCTTTTGACCACCACTGCCATAGGCACTCGCCGGGGCAAAATAATTCACCGGCATGTATCCCCAATGATAGTCCTCTTTTTTTTCGCCATCGAATTCTTGGATGGGTTGCAATTCCACGGCATTGATGCCCAATTTTTTAAAATAACCAAGATCTAGAAACTTTTCTAACCCGGAAAATCCCCCCTTCTCCGATTCCGAAATTTCCGGGACATGGGCAATCAAATCGCGCACATGGGCCTCATAAATCACCAATTTTTCCAATGGCGGTGGCTGAAAATGATGGGTCATTTCGACGGATTTGACAATGATTCCGGGACCATTTTTACCGACCAATGCCCTGGCATAGGGATCGGCAATTTCCCTTGAAATTAGTGGGCCATTTTCCGGTTTTTGAATACAAAATAAATAATAACAATCGGACAAATCCGCATTCACACTCGTCGCCCAAATGCCATTTTCTTTTTTGATCATTAGTTGTCTCTGATAGGCTCCGTCAAAATCTCGCTTCCAAAGGACTTCTGCCGCCGAAATTCTCGGAGCAAACAAAGCAAAATGGGTCCAATGATTCTCCACCCAAGCACCCAATTTTTCATCGCTATAAAGCCCTTGGAGGAGGCGTGTATCGTCGACAACAACTCGGCAATCATTCCGTAAAAATACCGCCGAATCACCCAAATTGAACCGACTGTTTTCCAGGAAGAATTTCAGCACATGGCGCCCCGTTTTTTCGGCACGATACTCCAAATTCACTAGTCCTGGAGCCGAAGTAACGGCATTGGGACAGCATTGCGGCAGCGGCTGCCATTCCCAGCGCTGGGAAACAAATTTGAACTGAAAATATTCCGGCAACTCGGATTTCGGAATGCTCAGCGTGGAACAGCGACGCCCTTGAATTACCCTCGGTTTCAATTTCCATTTGAAATCTAAACCCTCCGATAGCCACCGGTTAATATCGCCCGCCAGATGGAAATCGCTGCCCTTTTTATTTTTTTCATCCCATAAAAAAATAATTTTTCCACTTTTTTCGTAGTAGCCAAACATTTCTGCGACTTCAAATTCGGCCGCCGGAGAAAATCGAACTTTTTTCTTTTCCCCATTCACGATCAAATCTCCAAAGTCACCGCCTACTTCTGAAAATTCCCTATTTCTATCAATAAATAGCAATCCGGATTTTTCATCCAGCCACAACGCGCATACAACTTCGATCTTTTCCATCGAAGTATATCCTATAAATTAAATATTTTTTTACAAGTCTATATTTAAAGTGCCGTCCATTGGATGGGATTATCCTCGGAAAGTTTTGTATTGCATCCTATTTTTAAAGCATCCCAAAGTTCCGTTTCCCACGCCCGCAGCCTTTGTGGAGGTCCCTTAAGAATCAACTTCAAGGACGTATTTTGTCCCGACTTTTCATTCAAAATATTCGCCAAAAAGCGCTCCGTCTTCTGGTCAAGGATGGCGATGGGAGAATCGGAGTAGCGACTATGAATGTGTGCAAATGCTTCCTGGCGCGCCGAATGAGAATTTTTAATGGGTCGACATTCACATAGGCTTTCATCACTAATTGCAATGGCAACGAGTCCCGTTTTGTACTTGTTAAAACCTACAAAAATGAACGGCTTTACGCAGAAGCCATTCCATTCTTCATCTGAAATTGTTTTTATTTTCATACCTAATATGGGTTTATATGGCGGCTTTTTTAGAATGCATTTTTTTTTATGTCAAGATATTTTTTGATCTTGAATATTTTTCCACATTCTTTTTTTGCAAACCATATGTTGCGACCGTTTTCAGTGTTTTCGATGTGTTTTTTTTTACCATTGGTCGGAATCAAAGGTAGTAACTTATACCGTTTTTCACTTCCATTATTCAACGAACAGGGGAAAAAAATTTGTAGCATTTACGGCCAAAAAGCCGATCTATCCGACGATAAAATTTTTAAAATTTCCGACATTATGATTCAGACATTTTCTGAAAACGAAAAAAATATTCCCAAATTATTTGTCATGAGTGACCAAGCCATGGTAAATATTCAGGATAATAGTGCTTTCGGGGATGGTTTTATCGCCGTCACCAACGGAGAATTTTCGGCTACGGGACAAAAATGGAAATTCACGAAAAATGGCAAAAATTTTACCCTCGATAAAAATGTTCAAGTTTTTTTTGAAAAAAATCAATTCAATGGCCCATAAATTGCGTCTATTTCTTTTCTTCTTTGCGCTTTCTTCGTCGATTTTCGCCTCGAAAAATTTGAGCCAGCCCATGGCAGTGGCCAAGGCAGTGGAAAATTTAACCCCATCGACCGCAGAAAAAATAGAAAATTTAAATCTATTCAGCCCTTCGAATCCACTGGAATCGGAAAAAATAAATGCAGCGAACCCGACTATGAATGGGATAGAAAATTTGAATGCATCGGGTACTTCGATCACAAGCGATAAATTGGAGGTCTCATTCAATGGCGATCAAACGGAATTATTCTTTAGTGGAAGTGTAAAAGTCAACTCTCCAGAATTTTCCGTCGAATGCGTTGCCGCTAAAATCACGACCTTTGGGAATTCCATGGCCCTTCCCCAGGGATCGAACGCTCTGCTGGAATCCATAAAACAAATTTCCATCACCGGTCCCCTCAACCTAAACTACGGGGAGCGTTCCTGTTCCGCCGACCATGCCGAAATTACGACCATCGACACCACCGCCATTCTCTCCGGCAATGCCACGGCAAAGGACAAAATGGGTACGGTTTCCGGCAGTGAAATTCGCGTCAACTACAAAACCAAAAGCGTCGAAATTCTAAGTGGTTCCCCAAATGAGCCCGTAACGGTAAATGTTCCCGCCACTCCCTTCGACGGAAAAGATATATCTTCGAAAATAATGCCCCCTCAAGGAATCTAACCCGGGACTCCGTCCCGTGAACCCTGCAAGGAGTCGCAGACTCCTTGACCTCTTTCAGCGAAAAGCAGGGGAAAAATTTTTCCCCTGCTTTTCGCATGGAGAAGTGATTTTGTTTGAAAAAAAGAGTTTTGTTTTCCCAAAGAATTTTCTAAAAGGAAATTCTAGCCCCGCGGCTTCGCCGCGGGGCTCTGACTTAAAAAGAACCCTTATCAAAAAAGACTCTTTTGCCCAATGGCTTTGCAATTTACAAAGCCATTGGGCTTAGGGGAGGTCCAGGAGACGAGTCTCCTGGCGGTGATCCCTAAGGGGCGAGCAGCCCTTAGGACAACCCGCAGCCCCTAGGACAACACGGGATTCCGTCCCGTGAACCCTGCAAGAAGTCGCGGACTCCTTGACCTCTTTCAGCCAAAAGCAGGGGAAAATTTTTCCCCTGCTTTTGGCATGGAGAAGTGATTTTGTTTGAAAAAAAGAGTTTTGTTTTCCCAAAGAATTTTCTAAAAGGAGATTCTAGCCCCGCGGCTTCGCCGCGGGGCTCTGACTTAAAAAGAACCTTTATCAAAAAGGACTCTCTAGCCCAATAGCTTTGCAAATTGCGCAGCCATTGGGCTTAGGTGAGGTCCAGGAGACGAGTCTCCTGGCGGTGATCCCTAAGGGGCGAGCAGCCCTTAGGACAATCCGCAGCCCCTAGGACAACACGGGACTCCGTCCCGTGAACCCTGCAAGAAGTCGCGGACTCCTTGACCTCTTTCAGCCAAAAGCAGGGGAAAATTTTTCCCCTGCTT
>JAIRYA010000018.1 GCA_031268005.1 Puniceicoccales bacterium
AAAATGAGTGCTTTGGAAAAATGTTAGTTTTTTGTTAAAATCATAGGTCGCAGAACAATCACATTGTCAGAAATAAAATAATTCTTCCCATCGATAATCATGGAGAATTCAAAGCGGGAAGAAGAGGAGAGGCAAAAAAAGCGGGAAGAAAAGTTGGCGGAACTTCTAGCGATGCATTCGAAAAATATTTCGAAAATAGAGTGTCCATTGCGCGAATTTGTAAAAAAATCATTCGCTGAACGCGTTCTGTGGTTGGAAGATAGGACGAAATCCCAGCTTACTAGTATTGTTAATCAATGTGAAAATTGTAATAAATGTAAGCGGGAAATACATCCAAAAAGCAAGGGATGTTTTAGGAAATTGTTTTTTTTCTTAAAATAAATAGTTGCTCTTTTTCATTCCCTAGAACTGAAGAGCGGTTTTTCCCCATGTTTTACTCTTTCCTTGGAGCTATCAATTAGTTCGATGATTTTTTGCAAATTACACAAAAAAATTGAGCAAACTTGAGAAAAAATTTTTCCCTCAAAAGCCCTGCGGGAAATTGAATTCAAATTTTAAGAAGTATGCCTGTTTCTAGTTAATAATATATGTTTTTGTTCCCAAGCTTGCCAATAAATCGCTATTTCTTAGTCCATTCATGGCCAGTTGCATCCCAATGGCGATGAGAAATAATCCCGATAGGCGGAAACTTAATTTCAAAATCGTCGGCGTCAGCCATTTGGCGCCTCTCGATGTCACGACTAAAAGCAGGTACATGAGGAAGACCGCAAGCGAAATAGCCAATAGGCAGAACAAAAGATCCCCATTTCCTTTGCTTGCCACCCTGTTGGAAAGTACAACCGCCAATGCTCCCGGCCCCGCAATGATCGGTACTCCGAGGGGGGTAATGGCGATGTCTTGGCGCTTTTTCTTGGGTAATTGGGCAATTTCGGTGGCCTCATTTTTAGATACCGCGATCTCCGGATCCTCCGATCGTAGCATGGCAAATCCTACAACAATCAATAGCAAACCACCGGCAATATTAAATGCTTCCATCGCAATTCCTATCGCTTCCAATGCTTTTGGGCCACCTAAGGCGGTTAAAATCATGACACCCCAGGCAACTAAACAGGACGTTCTTGCTATGGCTAGGCGTTCCCTAAGTGCAAAGCTTGGCGTCATACTGAGATAGAGCACGACTATGGCCAAAGGACACATCGCCACAAAAATTCGGAAGAAACAGTTGACAAAAAAACTATATTCTCCTTCAATGCAAACTCCTATCGCTGACATCATTACATTACTCAATTGCATTCCAGTATACAACGACGGCTTCCGAAAAAGTCAACAAATTTCTATATTTTTGTAAGACTTAGAAAGAAAGAAACGTCCATGGCGCCCGATGAGGCATTTTCATTTATTTAAAATTTAGCCTTGGTTTGGGGTTTGTAATTTTGTCAAGTTTTTCGGTGATTGGGTCACATTTAAAATGTAATTTTTGGTTTGGGGCAAAAGCCCAAGGAGTTGCAAACTCCTTGGGGGTGAGGGGACTTCGTCCCCTTCACCCGCGCGGTTTCCGCGCAGCTTTTGCCCCTAAAACCGCTGAAAATTTCCCTAATCCAAACGCGCATGCGCTTCGTCGTCCTTTATTTCCTTAACCCAGCGCAGCACTTCCGCCACGGGCGCGATCAGTTCCTTGGGAATATATTCCATCACGCCCGCCGTATCTAATAGTGCGTGTGCCAGGGGGACATTGCGCATAACCGGTATCCCTTCCTCCTTCGCCACTTCAATCATCTTTTCCGCAATAATTCCAACGCCCTTCGCAATCACCAGTGGCAGGGGAAATACGGAATGCTCAAAATCATAGAGCAAGGCAATGGCGATGTGTTCCGGATTGGTCACCACTGCGGAAGCTTGCTTTGTTTTCTGGGGTGGGTCTTCTTCGATCATTTCCTTGTGAATCTGTTTCCGTTTGCCCTTGATCTGACCGTCGCCTTCGGACTCTTTGTATTCGCGCTTGATCTCATCCTTACTCATCATGAGCCCCTTCTTCCAATTATGTTTCTGCCAGACATAGTCTATGGTTGCCATCACAATGTAAGCGAAAATCACGATTTTTGCAAAATTTTTCATAACCGGCCCAAGAATATCGAGCACACCCGCTAAGCCACAAAATGGCAGCGACAGTAAATCCCTAAATACACTTTTGACCAGGGAATAGAGAAGGAATCCCAGAAAAATAATTTTTGCCGTCGATTTCAAGAGTTCCATAAAATTTTTCATGGAAAACATTTGTTTTGCCTTCGAAATGGGATTGATTTTGTCCAGACTGGGCTGAATGGGTTGGGTGGTGAAAAGGAGCCCAACTTGAGAAAAATTCCCAATCAATCCCATCAATGCGGTGAGATAGATGACGGGGAAAGTCATTTTTCCCGTCTTAAGTAAAACGGCCCAGAGCGACTGTTGGGCAAAGCCATCCAAATCGCAGTAGCCGATGAATTGTGTGGGGATTAGAATGAGCTCCCATAGATCTTCCAGATGCTTATTCCAGCCCATTCCGATGTAGCAAAACACGCCCAATAGAGTCAGCGTCGAATTCACATCCTGACTTTTAGCTATATTTCCTTTGTTGCGCGCATCGCGAATGCGTTTCGGCGTTGGTTCCTCCGTTTTCTCACTCATTTATCCCATCCTCCCCTAAAATTTTTATCCTCACTTGAAAAAGTGATTGATAAAAAATGACAATTTACTTTGCGTAAAAAAGTAATAGTGAAATAATTTTCCCAGCAGCGAAAAATAGAAAAATAGGAAAAACATCGACAGCCAACTCTTAACCGGCATCGCCATAAAAAATACATTCAACTGGGGGGCAAAGCGGCTGATCATTCCCAATCCAAATTCCGCCAGGAAAAGTACGATTAAAATGGGTGCCGAAAAACAAAAAACGACTTCCATGATCTCGTCCACAAATGACATCATAAAAGCCGGAAAATTGACATTAAATGTGGGGAAAAATGTAAAAACCGGCCAAATGACATAGGTTTTATAGACCACGCCAATAAAAAATAAAAATCCACCCATGGTAAAAAACAGAGTGGCAATCATTTGCGTCAAAAAGCTCCCCAATAGGGAAGTCTGGGATCCGGCCACGGGATCGAAGGTCATCGCCTGTGACGATCCCCGCTGAATATCGATGACGAATCCCACACTATCCGTGACATAGAAAATAAAACCGGAAAGATAGCCAAGTAATGCGCCGATGATGACCTCCTTGCAAATGATTAGGATAACGACGAGAACGGGCAATGTTTCCATGGAGGGAAGTGTCGGATAAATGACATGAAAAACGGGCAATGCCATCGCGAAAATGACCACATTTCGCCCCATTCCCATGATATATTGCTTGGCAAAGACCGGTGTTAGCGATAGCGCCGCCGCCAGACGCACGATGCACATCATCAATAAAAAAAGGATTGATGTGATGTGCTGAATGGTCATCGATGTGTTCATGGTCACTAGCGGATCATCACTGGAAAGTGGGTGAATAAATCATTGGCAAAGGCGAGCAATTCCCCTCCAATCCAATAGGCAGACAGGACTAAAATTAAAACCGTAAAGGTTAATTTAATTGCAAAACTGAGTGTCTGTTCCTGAATTTGCGTCAAAGCCTGCAGTAAACTGGTCAACAAGCCGACAAATGTTGCCACCGCGATCGGCGGCATCGATAGTATGAGAACGAGCATCATCGACCTTTCCGTGATGCTAATAATAAAATCCTGATTCATAACCCTCCAAACCTTCATGCTTTTTAGCCAAAAAGTAGAAAATAGCAAGCTCTTTTCCGCCTAGGAATGGGTGATGAAAAATCGATCAAATTGATTTAAATCTTTTAAAATTTCGGTACATTGGAAAGTATTTTTATATTTCTCCCGGAGTTGCTTGGGGTGTAAAATACCCGTCTCGATGGCAACAATTCCACCTTTTTTGAGAAATTTTGGGGCACCACTAAGAATAATATCCACGTCCCGGAGGCCATCGTTTCCGGCGATCAATGCACCAATGGGCTCATATTTCCGAATCTCGTCCTGGGCGCCATCGAATTCCCTTTGCGTCAAATAGGGCGGATTGGAAACAATGATGTCAAATTTCTTTTCATTCGGATGGGCTTCGAGTGCGGCGTACCAATCCGATTCCAAAAGTTGCAGATTTTGAATGCGGTTTTTTTGCATATTTTCCCGAGCCACTTCCAATGCCATCGGCGATCGATCGACGGCAATAATCCGACTTTTTGGAAAATATTTTGCCAAAGCAATGGCGATTGCTCCGCTTCCCGTCCCGAGATCTAAAATACGAAACTCCGGAGTAGCCATCGTTTCGCCGCCCTTGAAGTAAATATTTGGAAAATATTTTTTCACATAGGCCACAAGCCATTCGACCAGTAATTCCGTTTCACTGCGGGGAATGAGAACGCGGGAATCGACATCCAATCGCACATCGCAAAAATCGACTTCTCCTAGAATATACTGTAGGGGCTCCCGCCTGGAGCGGCGGAGGAGTAATTTTTGGAAATGGGCTTCGGACTCCCCGTCGATGGTCGCCCGACGGTCCAGGTATAGCACCGAACGGGAACAACTCAAAACGTGTGCCAATAGGCATTCCCCATCGCATTTTGCCTGCTCGATATTCTTGGAATGCAAAAAAGCGATTGCCCTTTGGAGCAATTCAATGCGCCCCACCATCGGCCTAATGGCGTTGGAAATAACCGCTTCCCTGGGACACCAATTTTTGAGCCAAGGAATCGACTTCTTTTGCCAACAATTCACCCCTATTCTGACAGGTGGCTTCTCCCTTTCTCGAAACGGATCCCTTCCCCGGCGGAGAGGGCATCAATTCTCCCAGGGATGTGACAGCGGAGGGCGAAATGCCGACGAGAAATTTTTGTCCATTGCATTGCACGACGGCGATGTAATGGCGTCCGCCCATGGACAGGCGTCCCGTGATATGCAGGCGATCGAAATCCGAATCCTTCATTCCGATTTTTTGGGGAAAAAACCAACCCTTCCTTCGAAAAAGGACAAAAAAATACCCTCCCAAAGCGAGAAGTATAATAAAAATAATCGATTTAGCGATGGCTTCGAGCATAGGTGAAACAAGCTAGCGTTTCCTCTCCCTGACCTTCATCGCATCCTTGCCGATGCGTTTGCGGATGTAATACAATTTTGCGCGTACGGTAACACTATCGCGTTCCACTTCGATCTTGGCGATATTGGGCGAATGGACTGGAAAAACACGCTCCACACCTTCGCCGGCAATGACACGGCGGACCGTAAATGTTTCCGAAATTTTGGAATGTTTTTTAGCAATTACAATACCGGAAAAAATTTGGATGCGCTCCTTATCGCCTTCGCGAATTTTGACGTGTACCTTGACACCATCGCCGACCTTAAAATGATCGCGGCCGCTAATTAATTGTTTCGATGAAATTTCTCGAATGATAGAATTCATATTTTCTGGCTGATAGGATTGTGGAAGAAAAACATTAGTCAAACATTTTTAAATATTAGATAATAGAAATAACAAAATGGGAGGCCAAATCTAACACGGGATTCCGTCCCGTGCCCCTGCAAGGAGTCAATGATTCCTTGACCGCTTTTCAGCCAAAAGCAGGGAAAAAATTTTTCCCCTGCTTTTGGCATGGAAAAGTGATTTTAGAAAAGAATAAAGGACTCTTGTTGCCAAATGGCTTGGCAAATTGCAAAGCCATTGAGCTTAGGGGAGGTCCAGGAAATCCATTTCCTGGCGGGGATTCCTAAGGGCACGCAGCTCTTAGGACAAGCCGAGACTCCGCCCTGCACCCGCAAGGAATCTAACACGGGATTCCATCCCGTGCCCCTGCAAGGAGTCAATGATTCCTTGACCGCTTTTCAGCCAAAAGCAAGGGGAAATTTTTCCCCTGCTTTTGGCATGGAGAAGTGATTTAAGAAAAGAATAAAGGACTCTTGTTGCCAAATGGCTTGGCAAATTGCAAAGCCATTGGGCTTAGGGGAGGTCCAGGAGACGAGTCTCCTGGCGGGGATTCCTAGGGGCGCATAGCCCTTAGGACAAGCCGCAGATTTTAGGGGGCAGCCTTAGGAAGAGAAAAAGGG
The DNA here is from genome assembly GCA_031268005.1 of Puniceicoccales bacterium. Lineage (GTDB taxonomy): Bacteria > Verrucomicrobiota > Verrucomicrobiia > Opitutales > LL51 > LL51. The sequence goes on from JAIRYA010000018.1 coordinate 6,129, forward strand.
ACTTAATTTTCGCAATTTGCACCGTGGAAATAGAAAAAATACATAAAAAAGCTTGATAGATTCTAAAGCGTTTGACGCCTCCGCGCTAACTGGGTTTACTGTTGATTTCAATGGTTGAAAGGAGTCAAAAATGAAAAATAAATTCAGAGTAAAAAATGGAAAATGTGGCGCCATCGCGAATGCTTTTCTCCTAGTGGCCTGCCTGGCGGCGGTTCAAGGGAGTGTGAAGAAAGAAAGAGGTGAGGGAGAAAACAGGGCCGACGTGTCCGCCGATCTTTGGAGGGAAAGGAAGGTCGTGCGGGCAAGGAAGGTACTAAATTATGCCCTATTTGAGGCCATCCACCGGGGCAATTTCCGAGGCGTTCAGTTTCTAATTGAACGCGGGGCGAATCCCCAAGTCGAGAATAAAAAAGGCCAAAAACCATTGGATTTGGCGGAGATCTTGGCGGAGGAATTTCCCGAGGAGGCGGAGCGGTTGGAGATTGTAGGGCTACTGTCCG
>JAIRYA010000041.1 GCA_031268005.1 Puniceicoccales bacterium
ATTCATTTTCTGTAAATGAAAATATTTAAAAAAAGGTACAACTTTTGCTTACCCATCGCTTTTATTTCTATTTTTTTTTCTGCATACAATTTTTAGGAAATAGGAAAATTCCAGGGACGGGATGCTAATAGGGCGAAAGATTTAGAGGCAGATGGGGAAGATTCAAATTGAATTTTCTAGGCCCCCAATTAAAAAATTTATGGGCAAGTTAGCTTTACTATCAATTCACCCATTTTTTTGTAATTCACCCAAAAGAGTTAGAGTAGTTCAATGGGGAAACAGTAATGTTTGCCATCGCTTTTCTTTAGGTATTTATCGCATTGGGCGAGGGTCGGAATGCTGAAGGGGGTGCCATCGACCATTTCTTCACCCATGGAATCAGTGGAATCGAGATCGTCGAAAATTAGCGTCATACGCCGCGGTTGATTATCGAATAATTCCGCTATGTTTTTTGCGGAATGCTGGGAAAGAATTTTTATGGGCAATGGATAGCATTCATTTTCTTTGCAGTGTTCTAAAAATTTTTTTAATGCATTGCGGTCGATTGCCGTTCCATTGTCAATCAGTAAAATATCGGCAAAATAGGCCATGGCGTCGAGTAAATTTTCGTGTTGGCCATCGAAATAGCGGTAATCCATAATGGAAATAATTTTTAGAATATGAATTGGAAATTTTTCATGAATACTAAAGAGTTGTTGGAATTGTTCGGCGAGATTGACTTCCGGAGAAAATATGAGGATCGAGGCTAGTTGATGCTCATTATTTTGTGCCTCGGCGAAATCTATTTCCCCATTAGATGAGAAAAATGTTTCGGAAAAATCGCTCCAATCGAAAAATTTAAATGCTAAATTTTCTTCAAGTGCGCTGAAAGATAGGGGTTGTTTTTCGCATTTGGGTATATGAATTTCCCTTGGAAGTTCGAGGAGTTCGACAATGGAGTGGACAATTTCGAGAGTATTACTTTGAAAATTACATAAAATAATGATAAAACTACGGTTTTCCATGACTTTTCAGCCAACCATTGGCGGACTCAATCATGTATTCCAATGAAGGATATTGCAAGTGCCAATCGAGTTCCCTCTGGGCCAAGCGGGAATCGATGGCAAGCCGTTCAATTTCACCGTTTCGCCGTTTCTGTAATTTTATATTTATGCTTCGATGGGTGACGTTTTCGACGGCCTCGATGATGTCTTTGACGGAATGGGTACATCCGGAAGATATGTTGTAAACGGCATATTTCTTCCAGTAGCCGAGCTTTGGCAGCGACAAAATAATCGCCTGGACGACGTCGTTGACGTGAATAAAATCGCGTTCGGGTGTGCGGTCTGCCGTGGAACAATTATCGCCAAAAATATCCATTTGATCGCTAAGCAATAGGTTCGAAAGGAGATCTTCATTTTGGGGGAAAGTGCTCGCCCTAGGATCCATGCCGATGGCGTTGGCAATCCGCAAAACAATGGCATATAAACCCTTTGAAAATGTCAGTGATTCGATGAGTTGCTCAATGGCTAATTTTATTTTTCCCAGTGGATTAATGGGGAGGGGCGGTGTGTTTTCAGTGGCCGTGAATTGGGTAACGTTGCCGTAAACTTGTGCCGAAGATAGAAAGATTAATTTTTTGACATTTTCTTCGAGGGCTGTTTTGAGGAGAAATGTCGTTCCCATTAGGTCATTGCAATAGTATTTAATGGGGTCTTCGACCGTCGCAGTGACACTTGAGACTCCGGAAGCATGTATGATACATTCGATGCGCTCCCCTTTAAAAATCGATTGAATGAAAGAGACATTGCCATGGTCGCCGACGTAAAATTTCTGAAAAAGAGAAGTATCCCTAGGCTTTAGGAAATCGAGTCCGAAAAGGGAGTGTCCCGATGGCAGGAGCTTCCATAGGCAATGATTCGCCACGTATCCCGCAGCACCTGTGATCAAAATGTTCACGGGGTGAGATTAGGCAGAAAATTATTACAGACAAGGCTATTATTTACCAAAATCGAGAAATTTCAATTGCAATTTTTTTTATTTTTTTCATAATAATTTACCGTGAAAGGATTCCGCTCCAAAACAAGTTTTTCATTGGCAGAACTAATGGTTGCGATTGCGATTATGGCGATTTTTGGAATGCTTAGCTACCGAGCTGTTCGGTCCGCCATAAATCGTGTTCATCGTGCAAAAGCGGCCAATAATTTGCGAACAATCGCCCATGCCCATGCCCAATTTATTTCCGATTTTGGTCACCCAATTACTTTTTCCGAAATGGAAAATATTTCCATAAATGGTTTAAGCGATGTAAATTCCTTTGCCGCCGTTCTCGCAAAATATGGCTACATCGAAGACGTTTCCATTTGGGCTTGGGATTTTGATTATAAAATCAAGGCATACAAAAAATCTTCATTGGGATTTCCAAGTAAAATTTACGATAAATCGACCGACAAAGTCCAGGGCAATTTTCAGGGGGGAAAATTTCCTCTCAGTGTTGTTTGCGGCATTGTACGGTGCCCAAACCTTGACTACAAAACATTGCTCAAAGGTAAATTTCCAGCCGCTTACAGCCGAGGACTTCAATCAAATGGCTATTGGCTTGAATCTTCCGCAAAGGATAGGGGCGGTGTTTTTGGCCGCAAAGGTGGGCTCATTGCCTACTACGATGGCACCGTTGAGTGGTGCGAAAATGTGGTTAATAAGTTTGTAAATTATTTAAATCAAAGGAAAACATCCCACATTTGTGAAGCAATTCCCAATGCACATAACTCCATTCAGGAAGATGGAGAAATGCCTTCCAATTTTTTGGATTGGACGGGTTCCGACGCTTGTGATCTCTAGGCTGTGTATCGAGCAATCTGAACGGGAATGGGAAAATCGGACTGGATGAGAGACAAA
>JAIRYA010000058.1 GCA_031268005.1 Puniceicoccales bacterium
CAGAACAGGCAGTGGGGCGTTCCATGGGAACGGAAATGCTTATCATGTTATTTTTATTTTTGGGAATGTGGTTTATTCTCATTACTCCCCAAAGAAAAAAGCAAAAAAAACATGAGGAGATGATCAATGGCTTAAAAGCTGGCGATAAAGTTTTGACCGCGGCAGGAATTTTTGGCGAAATCGAAGCCATTAAGGATAACCGTTTCAAAATAAAAGTCGATACCCATACGACGTTAGAAATTCACCGCTCCTTTATTTCATCAAAATTATAATTTTTTTGTTGCTTACTTATTTTTTTCCATAACGATAATTCCATTGATATTTTTTGTTTTTCGGCGGTAGTTTTTCCAGAAAATATGGAGAGATTACCGCTTTTGTATTATTTAAATATCTCCTAACAAAAAAAACTCTCCTTTCCCTTTCTTTAAAAATATCACATCGACAGCTTTTCCGAGAACAATAGGACCATTAGAATGGAAATATAATTGAAGAGGCCGTGCACAATTATGCAGGGAATCAAATTTCCATGGCGCTCATAGAGGCGAACTAAAAATATTCCCATTACAAAAAGAGGGACAAATGCCATTAAATTAAAATGCAATAGGGCAAATATGAACGCCGCCAGTAGCATGGCTTTGGGCGAAGACATCCATGATTTACAAACGCGGTAGAGAAAATAGCGAAAAATAAGTTCCTCGGCAATCGGCGCCAAAATGACGGTTAAAAGTATAATACCGATCAACTGTCCCTCGCGGGTTAGGTCCGAATGGAGCGACTCAATCAGTGGCTGTTCCGCGATAAGTGACACATTCCAAATGCCCTCTATCCGTAAAAGTATTTTCTCCCATAGAATGCCAATAACATACAATATTGAAAAAATTTTTACTTCCCCAATTATTCCCGCAACGACTTTCCCTAGGGGATCCATTTTTAGCGGATTTATCGAAGGCCAATTCCCCGAATAATGAAACTTAAACAGCAGCAGCACGGCCATGGCATAGAGCAAATTGCCATTAATAGTCGAATCCATGATCGGATCTCCCAAATAACTTCCGAATAATTTGGAAATTAAAAATACAACCCCAACGGCTCCCCAAAACATTAGGGCAACAACCGCTAGAAAACGATCAAAAGCTAATTTTAAGGGACATAATTCCTGACTTTTCTCCACAATTTCACTTTCTAGGTATAAAAATACGTTTCCTGAAATTCAATTTCAAGATTTTTTAAAAATTTTCAATTAATTCGCAGGGGCATGACCACGCATAAAAACGTATCATTCGTCTTGATAACTCCTGGACTGAGCTCATTTTTAAATTCAAAGTAAATTTCGTCATTGGCCAAAACTTTCAAAGGATCCGTTAGGAATTGAGGATTAAAGGCAATCTCCACCGATTCCCCATCGTAGACTATGGGTAAATTTTCACAGGCCTCGCCGTAGGCCGAGCTTCTCGCCGACACTTCCAGTAAATTATTGAATAACTTCAGTCGCACGGAATAATTTTTCTCATCGGAAACGAGGGCCACCCTTTGGACTACGGACAGTAATTGTTCACGATCCAGGCGCACCCGATAGTCCGATGCGGAGGGAATGACCTGTTTATAATTGGGGTATTTTCCTTCGACAATTTTTGAAATAATGTAAATACTATCGCAAATGCCGCCTTCCTGATCCGATTTCACGTCGATGGAAAAAGCAATTTGCTTATCCGTCATCAGAATTCGCACATTTTCACCAATCCCCAAGGTGCGCTCCAATTCCCCAATCGTCTTTGCGGGAACGATGACATTTTTCTGCAAATTACAACTCGGCATCTCATTCGAAACCAGCGCTAGGCGGCGACCATCGGTCGCAATGAAATGAATGTGATTTTCCTCCGCTAAAAAATAAACCCCATTGAGAATGTAGCGATTTTCGTCCCTGGATTGCGCATAGGAAATGCTTTTTAACATGCGAACGCACTGCATCTGATTGATTTCAATCCTTTGATCCATATCCAATTGGGGCAATTTCGGAAAATCATCGGACGCCAACCCTAAAATTTTAAAGCGAGAACCCCCCGAAGAGAGGCGAAGCAATGCGTTGTCTTCCATTTCACATTCGACCCCATCGGCTGGTAAAACTTTAACAATGGAAGCTAGTTTTTTTACGGGAAGTGTCACACTTCCCGATTCCGCGACCCGTGCACTAACGACGCATCGCATTCCGATATCCAAATTTGTCGTTGAAAGTGCAATTTGATTTCGGTCCGCAATCGCCTCAATCAGCACATTGGAGAGAATTGGCATCGTTAATTTCGTTCCAACGATATTCACAACCTGTTGTAATCCGGCAATTAAAGCATCTTTTTCTATAACAAATTTCATAATTATATACTACTTTTTAAACCTAGGGCATCCTTTTCAAATGACAAGCTAGAAAAAGCCACGAAAAATCGCATTATTATTAAAATATAGGCTTGCATACATTTTTATATTGGCAAAGGATGTTTATGAACTAGTCTTATTTACAGGCTTTATTATGAATCTCAGTCGATATTTGTCTAAAAATCGTATCATTGAATTAAAAAGCAATGACTTCGACGACGCACTAAGAGAATTATTACAGATTTGTAATGTCAATGATAAACCTGGAGAAAGTGCTTCCATCATCAATGAAATTGTGGAGCGCGAAAAAACAATTACTTCCTACCTCGGCAATGGCATCGCCATGCCCTATATTCGCCGTCCCATCGGGAAACCCTACATCTTTGCCATCGGTCGATGTAAAAATGGTCTTAATTTTACAAATTCCGGAGAACATAAGGACACGCGTGTCGTTTTTCTTATGATTATTTCTACGGAAAATGAAGAATCTTACCTCACCATTCTTGCTTCCATCGCCCGTATTTTTCAAAATCAGGACAATATCGCCCTCGTTCAAAAGGAACAAAGTATTGCGTCTTTTTGTAAAAATATTCACCATTTATTCGGCACATATAAATCCGCCGCCGATACGGATAAAAATTCTATCAATCGCCTCATGTTGAGGGAGGCTCAAAAAATCGCTCGTTTTACCCAGTGCAGTGCCATTCTTATCTTTGGGGATGTTTTGACCAGCTCCCTTGAAATTAGAGAAAAATTTAGTAACATCCGCCTCTTGCTTGTTGCCCATAAAACGGATCACATTGATCCAAATGAGAATAATTTCAATGAAATTATCTACGTTCATCCCTTTTCGAGTTCCCGACTTTCACAGGCTCGAAGTGCAATCCTCATCGCCCTCACACGCGGTATTCTAAACTACAGGGATAAAATTTGTTGCTTTTCAGGCCTTTCCAAGAGCAATATTTTCGATACCATTTCGGTTATCGACATTGCCAAGGAATTTAGCAATTCCTTTTCCGATAATGAAAATCTTATCAAAGAAGGCATTCATCCCGAAGCCCTCGAACGTTTACTCGCCATTGCCGCCGATATTTCTGTCGAAGGACGGGAAGGTAAGCCCGTTGGCTGCCTCTTTGTCATCGGTGATATCGCTAAAATAAAACCCTATACTAAACCCCTCGTTTTAAATCCATTCTACGGCTACAAAGAAGAAGATCGCAATATTCTTAATCCTTTCATGGCCGAAACGATTAAAGAATTTTCTTCCATCGACGGTGCATTTATCGTCCGCGGTGACGGCGTCATTGAATCGGCGGGGTCCCTCATTCAGGCCTCTAGCACCCCCGTCATTGCAATGCCGAGTGGACTGGGTACGCGCCATGCGGCGGGTGCCGCAATTTCTGCGGTTGCGAATTGCATTGCCATCGCCGTCTCCGAAAGCACGCGCCAAGTCACCCTATTTAAAGACGGAAAAATGATGCTATTTTCGGAACAAAGTTTTTCCTCATCGGCAATTTAAATTTTTTTTATCTTTTTATTTTTTTAACTCATTTTATTTCATCATTTGCGCCATTCTTTGTAATTTTTGGTGAATAAAATACGTAATAATAGCTAAAATTAGAAAAATTATGAAAAGTAAAATACCAAAACCGTCGGGTTTTACCGGAAAATTCATGTGCCAAGGAATATATTTTTCCGCCCACAATAGGACGCAATCGATCCATGCCACCCCCCAGCGCGCACCGAAAAATAGGCAATCACTCAGCCATCCTTCCACATTTAATAGTCCCGTTAGTAGAAATAAAAATCCGCAAACGACGGTTGGTAAGGCCATTTGAATGACAACTGGATTCAGTAAAATCCCCGAAAAACTAAACATATTGAAATACTCAAAGGTCAAAGGTGCACTCGCCAGCGTCGCCGCCACCGATACGGAAAATAATTCCACTCCCTTTCGTAGTATGTAGGCCTTTTTTGTTGCCCGATTCTCTTTTCTTAAAATATTTCCCCATCCCGTGTGCCTAAAAAAACAAAGCAATAGGTCCTGCAGCGGCAGGGAAAGTAGTAGTAACATGGCCACTACGCCATAGGAGAGTTGAAAACCGATGTCAAATAGTAAAAGCGGTTCGTAAATCAGCGAAAGAATGGCCGCATTGAGCAGTGAATCTATTCCGGAAGTGCTTCGTCGAAATAGTCCTGCCGACCAATGGCAGGTAATCATGAGCCAAGCCCGGACCGCCGAGGGAGGGAATCCAATCGCCCCAACGTAGAGAAATAAAATGATGAGAATGGGCATTCGCCTCCAATTTTTTCCCAGGAAAAAACAGTGCAATAGAAAATCTAAGGCAAAGCCAATCATTCCGATGTGCAAGCCACTTACCGCGAGTAAATGGGCCGCACCCGTATTGTGAAAATTGTCTTTTTGCTCCTTCGACAATTCCTTTTTTTCGCTTAGCAACAAACCGTAGAGTATTCCATCGGAAGGATGATTTCCGTGCTTCTGTGCGTAGGATGCCACCCGATCCCGTAGGTGGCGATTGATGGTCGCGAAAAATGTTTGAGCGGGTTTGGCCTCTTCCAAAATTTCCAGGACCTCACCGCAATAGCCGTAGAGATAAATATTTTTTTGAACCAAGTAGGAAAAAAATGTTTCGGAACAATGGGGCTTTAATAGACGAATTCCCGATCGCACGCCTACGATTTGGGAAGGAATATAATCCCCATTGCCGTTGAAATAGAAATAAATTTTATGCCCTTCCAAAAATTTATATTTTTTTCCCGAAATATTTTTTATGATACCATAGCCATAGACCTTTCCGCGACTTGGTTTTTGATCAATTTTTATGATTTCAATGGCGTAGGATAATTTCCAAATTTGCGTCCACTCACAGGTAAGTGACTTTTCCATGCGCCAAAAAGTTAGCAGGGCAACGGTACCCATAAAACACCAGGAATAAATAATTCTTTTCCATTTTATTCCCCATAGGCAATGCCCTAAAATTCCCGTTAATAATAAAATAAGACAAAAAATGACACCGCCCCTTAGGTTCCAAAATTTTACACACGCAATCCCTAGCACCATTTGGATAAAAATGGGCAATGATGGCATGGGGAAAAAACTGTGTCCTTTACTCCTAATTACTATTTCCTAGCAGCGCATTTCCCCTAAAGCAAGTGTAAATTTAAGACAGCGGGGCTGCTTGCCCTTAGGATCCCCGCCAGGAGACAAGTCTCCTGGACCTTTTCATCGACCAATGGCTTTGCAATCCCTAAAGGAATTGGACAAAGGGGTCTTTTTTTAAACAAGATCTTCCTTTTCCATGCCAAAACCGGGGAAGATTCTTCCCCGGTTTTGGCTGAAAGAGGTCAAGGAGTCTGCGACTCCTTGCGGAGTTTGAGGCAGAGCCTCAAGCAAACCTCCTTATAGGTGCAGGACAACGTCCTGCAATTCGTTTTTCCGGGAAATAAATTTTAAAATACTTTATTTAGGGTGATAGCAATCGTCGAATTTTTATCATTTTTGCCATATCTTCCCGAAAATGTAAGATCCAAAAAAATGGATTCGGTCCAATGGAAATGGATGTCCGCCGTGGCCAAAAATTTTGTGCCATCGAGACCGGAATGGATGAAATTTTCGCCAACGGAGTCTATGTTAATTTCGCCACCGGACCAGCGTTTTCGGATATTTTGTTCACCGCCAAGAAATAATTGTAGGTAAAATTTTTCATAATTTTTTTCGCATCTTATTCCAGCAATGCCATCAATTGTATGCAATCTCAGGGCGCTTTGATCCCATTCTTCGGCACCTTTTTGCTTTAAATTGTCGACGCCCAGGGCTATGTTTGGGCCAATTTTTAGATCATTCCATTTCCAAGGATAATAGAGATCTATTTTACTATGCAGGATGCGATGGCCGTGGGTAAAGTGATCAAAATCCTGACCGTTAGCGGTAAAATTTTCGCAATTTGTATTGGATTTTCCAAATCCAAAAATCGACAGCGTTGAAACGTCCACCCCCAGGATGTGAAAATTACCGTAGTAACCTCCAAACCCCATGTGCAAATCGCCTTTTTTCAAAGTATCGCAGCTGTAATGGATAAAATTCTTGGCAAAGCCACTGAAAAATCCCATGGAACAGGTCCGTTTCAGAATAAAATTATCGTAGTCAAAATCGAATCCCAAAAATGCGATGCCACCGTTGGAACAATGGCGCCTACCGTTTTCATGGGAATAGTCCACCATTCCATGAATTTCAAAGGGACGTGCACCTTCCTTTGGGAATATTTTTTCAGCATCAACGGAACGCCCCATCACCCCACTGCCCAAGGCGCACGCATTATTTTTGAGGAGTGAGGCGAGCTCGGCGTAGGGACTTTCGAAGGCAAGTACCGCATTGCAAAGGAGTGCAAACCCTGGAAATAGAGTTTTTTTCGATAACATTCTTGGGGAAACCCTATCAAAGTTATGAGAATAATCAAGATCTCATATCTTTTTATTGCCCAATTTTTAAAAACCATAACATTACCCTTCAATGACTTTGGAAAGTTAGATTGTGGGCACAGCGTTGACAGTTAATCACCTATCAATGGCCTACGATGACTACGTGGTCATGGTTGACCTCGATTTTAAAATTAATCCGGGAGAAATTTTTCTAATTATCGGCGGGAGTGGTTGCGGAAAAAGTACGCTCCTAAAGCACCTTATCGGCATCGAAAAAGTTATCAATGGGGTGATTTACTACGGTGATAGCGATATCAATCAATTGCTTCAATCGGGTAATATTGCACAGAAATTCGGTGTCCTCTATCAAAGTGGAGCCCTTTGGGGGGATTTAACCATTGCGGAAAATGTCGCATTACCTTTGCATTACCATACGAATTTATCCAAGAAAGAAATCGCGGAATTCGTTTCCTTTAAACTTTCTCTAGTTGGATTGGGCGGCTTCGAAAGTTTTTATCCCTTCGAAATTTCGGGAGGCATGAAAAAACGAGCGGGATTGGCACGGGCAATGATTTTAGATCCGGAATTTTTATTTTTCGATGAGCCTTCGGCCGGTTTAGATCCCCTATCTTCAAAGCGATTGGACGATTTAATTTTGGAAATTCGCGATTGTTTTGGAACGACGATTGTAATCGTTACCCACGAATTGGCGAGTATATTTGCCGTCGGTGACCGGGCAATTTATCTCGATGCAAAGACGAAAACGGCACTGGACATCGGAGCTCCGGAATGGCTATTGCACCACTCCGATCCCCAGGTGTGCTATTTTTTATCGCGGGGGAAAAGCCATGGCTAAGAAAATCAATCCATTTGCAATCGGTCTTTTCGTTCTCGGTGCCTTGGCGATTTTTACGACTACCCTCATCCTTTTATTCGGCGGGAATTTTTTTAAAAACAAGGCTTCCTTTGTGCTCTATTTTAACGGTTCCGTGAATGGGCTGGATGTGGGATCGGCGGTAAAATTTAAGGGGGTACGCATCGGAAATGTAAAATCGGTCGACGTGGTCTACGACGCCGAATCGGATGTAATCCTGACACCCATTATCATAGAAATTAACGCGGTTATTTTTTCTCCATCGACCAATCTGCTTCCAAAGGCCGAGAGGAAGGACTTCTATGACCATCAAATTAGGAATGGCCTTGCGGCGAAGCTGGGGATGGAAAGTTTTGTGACGGGAAAGCTATTTATTGAGCTGGACTATCATCGCCTAAATAAGCCACGATTTCACAGAAAAAATGGAACTAATTTTATTGCAATTCCGACAATTACTTCGGAAATCGATAAATTTATTTCGGGAGCCGACAGCCTCATCAAGAAATTTGATCAAATCGATTTTAAGCACATTTCGGAGAGGCTCATGTCCATTTTATCCAATCTGGACGACCAGATACAGGATTCCAATATTTCGGAAATGATTCAAAATATTTCCAATGCGGCGCTGGCAATACAGTCATTTCTAAACTCAGATCGCATGTACGGTCTATTGGAAGATGCCTCCGTTGCCATGGGAGATTTACAGGGCTTCCTGGGGAAACTTTCCCAGGCGGTCGAACGGTTGGAGACAGACGTCGCCGTGACGACGAAAGCTATGCGGCGCGTTATGAGTGAGGATATTGGCCGAGTGGCGAGCGATCTCCATCGGGCAAGTGAAAAATTTGCCGAAACCTGTGCTTCCATTTCGGAATTACTGGGATCGCAATCGGATTTCCGCGAAAGTGCGAAAGTTTTCCTATCCCAGGGATCCAAGGCCATCCAATCCCTACGCTATTTCCTCGACCTATTGAACAAAGCCCCCAATGCGATTGTCGCAGGAGTTGACTATGAAACGGAACATTAAATTTTTTCCCTATTATATATTTTTTTTACTCTGTTCGGGATGTTCGCTTTTCGAATCGGTACCCGATCGGACGCGCCTCTTCGACATCGGATTTAAGCCCAGGGCTTCCCCGGGGAAGGCTTCTTCCTCTTCAACTGACAATCCCTCGATCTGCCTCATTCTGAAGCATTTCCCCGATTATCTCGACGCTCCACAAATAACCACAAAGGTCGGAGAACATGAATTAAAGAGCAATCCCCTTTACCGCTGGGCAACCCCACTTTCGGAAAACATCTTTCACATCCTTAGGCAAAGTATTCAACAGAGTTTTCCAAAGGCACAGATTTACGAGTTCCCCAAGGATATCGTACCCGAAGTCGACCTTACGCTGAAACTTGACATCAATTTACTGGAAATTGATGAAACTTCGCAGCGGGTATTTTTTTCGGGTACGTGGACAATTTTAGATAGAAAACAAAAGCGCTCCAATCGCTTCCCCTTCGAATTTTGCGAGTCCCTGGGGAAAGCTTCCGACCACTACGCGGAAATCGTCGCTAAAATTGAGCAAGTTGTACTTCAGCTGGGCGATGGGATTGTTAATCAAATCAATCTTATATTAACGGAAACGACCAATTGAGGCTTCCCTTTAAACTTCAATTTCAGCGAAAATCTCTAGGTAGCCTTAAAAAAACAATCTTGCCTAAAATAAAAACTGCCCTATTTTAAAATGCGTATGGCGAAGGTTACAATAACAGAAATTTTAGCGCGTGAGATCATCGATTCGCGCGGAAATCCCACCGTTGAGGCCGATGTAATTTTGTCCGATGGTACCATCGGGCGGGCATCGGTGCCTTCCGGAGCGAGTACGGGGGAACGGGAGGCAATCGAGTTGCGCGACAAGGACGCAGTCCATGAATTTGAAAGCATCGATCCGCAGAAGCGCTTCCGCGGGAAGGGGGTTCTGGCGGCCGTGAATAATGTGATGGAGCGAATTGCGCCAATCGTCGTTGGAATGGATCCCTTTAATCAAACGGGCATCGATAGCGTGATGATAGCCATCGATGGTACGGAAAATAAGAGCGAACTCGGAGCGAATGCCATTCTCGCAGTTTCCCTGGCAAATGCAAAGGCCGCCGCCAATAGCCTAAGGATACCACTTTACCGCTACATCGGTGGCATAGTGGCACGCACATTACCCGTACCGATGATGAATGTTCTCAACGGCGGAGCGCATTCCGATGCGCCGGTCGATATTCAGGAATTTATGATTATTCCGCACCATGCTCCCAATTTCAGGGAGGCGGTTCGAATGGGGGCGGAGACCTTCCACGCCTTGAAGTCGGTACTTAGGGGACGCCATCTATCGACGGCGGTCGGCGACGAGGGTGGCTTTGCCCCGAATTTAAGTTCCAACGAGGACGCACTGGATGTGATTGTGGAAGCGATTGAGAAGGCGGGATACACTCCCGGTGACGACATTGCCATTGCACTCGACGTTGCCGCCTCGGAATTTTTCGAAAAAGAAGACAATTTATACGTCTTTAAAAAATCCGATCAATCGAGGCGCAAGGCTAAGGATATGATTGATTGGTACGATGAACTCATTGAAAAATATCCGATCTATTCCATCGAAGATGGCCTCGATGAAAATGATTGGGATGGCTGGGCAGAGTTGAGTAAGCGCCTCGATGATCAGGTGCAACTGGTCGGCGATGATTTATTTGTAACCAATCCGCGCTATCTGGAGCAGGGAATTGAGCGGGAAATCGCCAATGCAATTCTAATTAAGTTGAATCAAATTGGATCGCTAACGGAGACTCTAAATTGCATTGAATTGGCGAAAACATCGGGATATGGGAGTATTATTTCTCACCGATCCGGTGAAACGGAGGATACGACGATTGCGGATATCGCCGTGGCAACGAATGCGGGACAAATTAAAACGGGCTCCATGAGTCGTACGGATCGCATTTGCAAATACAATCAACTCATACGCATCGAAGAGGAACTGGGTGATCGCGCAATTTTCGCGGACAGTTTCTAAAAAAGATTACAATTTACAATTCTCGCCCACCCTTTCTAAGCTTCGCGTTAGCACATAATTCCACCAAATTTAGGGCGAGATTTTTCATTTTTCCTTCCCAAACCTCTTTCCCTATCTTCAATTTTTTTACTTCCGCCGTTCCCGTAAAATCCAATGGAAAAGCATTTTCGAGAATGGGAAAAAAATGGATTGCATTCTAAAAAATAAAAGTAGTTTTTAGGGAAAAGTATGGCATCGGTGCATCGATATTTAATTACGGGAACACACGGCTGCGGGAAGTCTACGCTGTCCCATCGCATTTGTTCGGAGTTCAAAAAAAGTGGCTACAATGCGATCGTTCTCAGTGAGACGGCCCGCGAATCTCCATTCCCGATCAACCGGGGTCAAACCGTAAATTCCTCGCTCTATATTGCACTTAAGCAAGCGGTCAAAGAATTGGAAGCCATTGCCCACGGCTATCAATACTTGGTATTGGATCGAGGCGTATTGGATTCCTTCGTCTACTCGGAGGCGACGAGAAAGGAAGAAATTTCCGAAATCGAAAGGGGATTGTTGGAGGCCTTTAAAATTTGGACCCGCGACTACGACGACATTATTTTTGTTAAAAAAGAGGGAAATGATGCCCTGCAAGCCGATGGTATTCGCGATACGGACATGGAGTTCGCCGAAAAAACGGAGCAGCTCTTTGAACATTTGTTGATGGAAAATTTTGGAGACAAGGTGCGTGTCATAACCTATGGTGACATGTTAAAAACTAGGATACGGATCGCCGATGGGGGCAAAATTTATTTAGATTATGAGCGACACTACGAACTGGTTCATTGAAAACCAAATGCAAATTGTGCTTTGGATATTTATGGGAATTGCCCTTGTGGGATCCTACTATAATGCGACCATGCGCTGCAAATTGAGCTACATATTATGGCTATTCAGTAACCTCTTTTTTGTATGGCATAATCTTAGCATTGGGGAAATTCAGCAAGGTTTGATGTATGGGGTTTATTTCATTTTGGCCATTATTGGCATGAAAAATAGCATCCATCAAAAGGGTTGGTTTAGGCGAGCCTCCATGGAACAATAGTGGCTATCATTGGAAGCGATGAACGACACTCAGATGAATTTCCATGGAATAGCAGGGGTTGCGAACGGCATTTGAAATATAATGTATTTTAAAATTTTTATAGGATAAGCATGGCAGAAATGGAGAAAACTCAAAGACCGACGATGGATCAAATTGTGGGTCTGTGTAAGCGGCGGGGAATTATTTTTCAGTCCTCCGAAATTTACAATGGCGTTGCCGGTTGCTTTGACTATGGGCCTTTTGGAGCTGAAATTAAGAAAAACATTAAAAATGCCTGGTGGGAGGATATGGTTCATCGCCGCGGGGATATTGTCGGCCTCGACTGTTCCATTATTATGCATTCCGATGTCTGGAAAGCGTCGGGCCACGTGGATGGATTTTCCGATCCTTTGGTGGATTGTAAAATCTCTAAAATGCGCTACCGCGCCGACCAGCTCTATTTTGGAAAAGTGACCGTTTCCGGCGAAGTCATTGGCTACGTATCCGTTTTGGAAGATGAAGCAATGCAGTCCATCGCCGAAAATCAGGCCAATGATTTGAAGCGAAAATTGGCCAAACAGGGGACATTGGAGGAAATTGTTCTGAAGGCGTATGCGGAAGCTCGGCCGGAGGAGTACGCTTTGATCCCATCGCCGGCAACGGGAAAGCCGGGTTCTTTGACGGCGCCGCGTGCCTTCAATTTAATGTTTCAGACGCATCTGGGAGCGATTGTGGATGACTCTTCCGTGGCCTATTTGCGCCCGGAGACGGCCCAGGGGATGTTTGTTAATTTCAAAAATATTTTAAATACCTACCGCGTTAAATTACCCTTTGGCATTGGGCAAATGGGGCGTTCCTTTCGCAATGAGATTACGCCGAGAAATTTCATCTTTCGCTCCCGGGAATTCGAACAGATGGAGATGGAATTTTTCATCCAAGATGATGCGAATTGGCAGGAATGGCACCGCTATTGGGTGAACACGCGCTTTGAGTGGCTAAAAAGTATTGGTTTAAGGGAAGATTTACTGGGCCTCGAAGTCCACCGTCCGGAAAAATTGGCCCACTATTCCCGTGCCTGTACGGATATCACCTTTCACTACCCCTTCGGCGTGCAGGAATTGGAGGGGATTGCGGCGCGGGGGAACTTCGATTTGACGCAGCACCAAAACGGGAGTGGAAAAAATTTGGAATATTTCGATGAGCAGCAAAATCGGAGCTATTTGCCCCACGTCATTGAACCGGCAATTGGTGTGGACCGCCTATTTTTAGCGGTACTATGTTCAGCCTATGTCGAGGAGAAAGTCGAAGACGAAACGCGCATTGTTTTAAAATTACATCCACGCATTGCGCCCCTAAAGGCGGCGGTTTTGCCATTGGTCAAAAATCGTCCCGAGTTGGTTGATTTGGCAAAAAATTTATACCAAAAATTATCGCGAATCTGCCATGTGCAGTACGATGAAAGTGGGGCAATTGGCCGCCGCTACCGCCGCATGGATGAAATTGGCACGCCCTATTGCATTACCGCGGATTTCGATTCCCTGGAAAGCGGAACATTCACCCTGCGCGACCGCGATACGATGGAGCAGAAACGATTGACGGAAAATGAGATTATTACATTTCTATGGGAACATTGCCACTAAAATTTTTTAAAAGTAAATAATAAAAGCCCCCTAATATTTCAACGGGAACAGTTTTTTATTTTTCATAAAAAAATATCCTACCGTAAAAACCTTGCAAATTATTATAAATTTACAAAATATAAAGACATGTATGACTTTTTTTCCATAAAGTTTACCCCAAACAACAAACTGCCGAAGATTGGTACATCCGAACAGCAAGATATAAAGAAAGAAAATCAAATTACCCAAAACAATACATCTCAAAAATCTATTAAGCCAACAAGTGGTCCTCCTCAGACCCCATCTCTTAATAAACGCAGGACTGAAATGCCTAAAAAAACTTCTTGGCTGTCGAGTCTCTTTAAATTTTTCACTTTTTGGAACGAAAAAAGAAAATCTTCAAATGCCAAAAACTCTATTTTAAAGGAATTGGAGAGTGAAAATTATAAAACAAAAGAACAGCGGCTTAATCTGTTAAAAAATAAATTGGATAATAAAATTTTAGATCTTGCAATAATGATAGACCTTCGCAATGAAGGAAAAATCGATGAATTTGAAATGATGTTTCTTATAAATCGAGACCTTTATGAAAAAAAAGAAATGGATCAACTATCATTTGCAAAGTCATCCATCCATGCCCTTAAGGATATGGCAACCGAAGAAAAGGGATTGATGGATATTTTGTGTGAACAATGTGACATTGAAAAGGGAAGCGATACCCATGTTGCATTGTTGGAACATTGTCTCACGGATCCCGATTTAAGTGATGTGCCACTCGTAATTACTGATATTTCAGGTGAGCATGTCGATCCCCTAAAAGCAGCGAACAATCCCAACACCAATCCCAACCCGGAATTTTGTAAAAAAGTTATGGACGCAAAAAATGTCAATGAAATTGCAGAGGTTTTTAATACATTTTTTAGTGATGCAAATGGAGATCCTCGACTGGAATCACAAAAAGACGTTTATGCAAATGGAAATCTATTGCGAGCAGATCTCGAGCGTAGCCTTCTGAAAGTGAATGTAAATGGGAAAGAAATTCTTCTTTCCGGAAATGAGAGCTCATTGAAATCGTCAGGAAAAGAGGACTATCAATTAATAAAAGAAGGAAAACAAATAAACGGTTTGCCTTGTGAAGATGTTTTTCAGCTAATGCTGGAGCAAATCCAAAAGCAAGGCGAATTAGCAGAGGAAGATGCCTTAAAAGTTCTAAAACAAATCGTTTTAGCGTATCGCGGTCAAAACGGTGTCGCCGATGGTTATAACTTAATCAGTGTATCTTTATTGGAGCACAACAAATTAATGGCAGCAAATTCAGGCCCCAAAATAAGCATGGAATTTGATAAAAATTTTACTCTTACTAGAAAAACGGAAGATGCACCCATGATTAGCATTCAAAGTACAATGACCGGGCAATTCTTTTCCACCGAATGTCGGTTTAAATTTCCCGATGATCCTGAAAACAAAGGAATTCGAACGCAACTACCCATCACATCGACGAGAAAAGAATCGATAGATGGAAGAACGATTGAATGGACTTGCCCCTTTCGAGAAAATCCACCGAACAAAGTTATTTTCTACGGCGGCTGTAAAAAATCTGAACCTTCGGTATCCCAAGGAATTTCTTAAAAATCAAAAAAAAATGAGGCATCGCCAACAAAAGCTATAAAATAGTTTGTCACTTTTTGTTGTCTAGCAAATTTTTAAGGCGATTATGCTATTACAACGCAAATGGAAAAATAAAATCAATTGAAAAGAGGAAAAAAGTGCTGCCAGAAGTGGAATAATTTCACCAACGATGGAAAACTTTATTTAAAATAAAAGCTTTTCGGAAACCATTGAAATAATTTCACTTCCAATGAAAATTTTCCATCTTAAAATAAAAGCTCTTCGCTATCAGTAGAAAAAATCCATTTGAAGTAAAATTTTAATTAGCAAAGAAAATTATTACCGATTAATGTTTTTTTTAATTTCCAGGCGATTGGGATCAAGTTTTTTTGATTCAAATTTTATTTCAAACTTTCATCTAATTTCTTTGAAATATTGACCTTAGCGCCCCTAATATAGGCATTAATTTCGTTACTTTTTTTTCCATTTTCCTGAATAGCTTCTGTCAGCATAGATCCAAATGTTTTCATATTAAGCTTTCCCTCCTTCATTTTCGTCTTAAAGGCAGTGTTTAAAGCATTTTGATCACCTTCTTTTATCTTTTTTTCATTTGAGTCACTACTTTCATTTATAAATTTTAGAAAAATTTCTTGTGTTGTTTTAGAAAATCGTTCTATGCCGTTGATAATATTTGCAAAACTAGACATTTCAAAATTTTCGTTAGGGTCGAATTCTTTACTAAAAACACTTGAAATCCTATCTAAATCTTTTTTGTCGTCATTTAATAGCCGGATTTGAGACTGCCCCATTTTTTCAAGGGCATCCTTAGTATCTTTCTTAAATTCTTTACAATCATTGGGATAATTTTTAAGAAAAAAGCTAACCGCATTCTCATTACCACTTTTTATGGCCCCTAAAAATGCTTCTTTTAAAATTTCTTTTTCTTCGAATTTTAACTTTCCGGACTTTTGTAAGCTTTCTAATTTTTTTGCATCGCCATTTTCCGCTGCCTTGACAAAATTTTTCCGATTAAGTATTTTTTCTTGTTCTTGCACTATTTCATCAAAACTTTTATCCTCATTTGTCGCAGCTTTCCAAGCATTTTCAATATTTTTACGAAAATCATTTGAAATTTGTGATTTATTTTCGATGTAATTTTCAATAATTATTAAAGTATGATTTTTTATTCGCGTTTGTAAATCTTTTCCATAATCTTTTGCATGCGCAAGGCCTTGAGCAGCGCTAGCACCTTCTAGGGGATTATCGTAAAATTTCTCCACGCAGCCAATAAAACTTACTATCTCTCCTTTAGAAACAACAGAACCAAAATCGCGATTATTAAATAAGAATAGCATTTTCTGGAGTCTTTCATTTTGTTCTTCAAATTGTAAACTCTTGAAATCTTTAGTTAGATCTTTACTGTCGTCGTCTATTTTTTTATAATTTTCCGGTAGAAATACGTTTGGCATTTTATCTAGTTTTTCATCTACACTTTTATCTAGACTTTGATTTGGCTTTGGTTGGCCAAACTCATAAGGAATATCATTAATACAACCGCGAGTAAGATCATAATTTTCTTTAAATTCTTTTGCATATTTTTCAGCCACTTCAGTCCCCGAAGGCAAAGACAAAAATATGGCCAACCTACCCTTAGGCACCATTTGCCTTGCAATATTTACGTCCAAACCAAATTCTACTGATGCCGCTAGAGCACAAGCCTCATGTGCTATTTCTTTCACCTGCGATTTTATGGATTCCTTAATATTTTCTGGCGTTTTCGGATTTTTGTACATTGCTTCTATTAGATCCCCAATTTTTTCTCCGTCTTCTTTCGATAAATTGGGTGCGTTCAGTTGCTCAAATAATCCTTCTACTATTTCCATAGCTATTGGGTTCAAATTTTCCTTTCCTTTTTGAGTTAAATTGTTTGCGTATAATCCCAACAAAGCTTCACCTTTTTCCATTGCATTAGCATCTACATTTGTTCCCATTTCGCCTTTTATTTTTCCATCCCTAACCACCATTAATAAATCTTCCCGAAAATCTTTCTGCAAATCACCCAATTGTAAATTTTTTTGCAAATTGTCCAATCTGTTCTTGCTTGGCAAAATTTGCACGTTTGGCTTGCTGTTTTTGGAGTTTTTTTTACTTTTACTCTTTTCGTGACAAGCCTTTGTACTACTTTCCAAAAGAGCACAAAATTTACCCTTTTGAATCAATGACAGTTTTGAATTTTGTACTTGATTCCCAATGAGATTTTCGAATATTTTAGCATTTCGCTTTTGGATTCCTTTACTAAAAAGTATTTTTTTTAACGGAGCACTATATACTGTCTTTTCCGTTATACTTGGGCCAGATAATATATTTATGGTAACCTCTTTTGCTTTAAACAATCCAGATTTTTTCATCGAAACTTCATATTGTATTCCATTCAAATTAAATTTTTGGTTAACTTCTTTTTCTTTACTTTTTTCACAGTCATTGATCATCGCATTAAAAGTCCCGAAATTATCCATGTTTATATTAATCCCACTCATATACTTTATCTTTTTCTTTAAAGAATATTATGATTTAATTTATATTTTGCAATATATTTTATACTATTCTATTGTTTTTTTTAATATTTTACTGCTTGCATTGTATTCAAGGAGAAGATTTTCATTTCTGGAAAGTGAATCATTGGATGAGTGCACTTTGAATCCAGTTTAGGACATCATTTTGTGGCTCCGCTGACAATAGTTGCCGCAATTCTTCCCCATCCCTCTGTGCCTGCGCTAAAATTTCCGGATTATTTAAACAATCCCGCATGGCACTACAAATCAGTTTCGGTTTTGCGGAAAATTGTAAAAACTCACGGGCCGATTCCCGATTTAGAAGAATATTCGCGATGTGTAGAAATTTCACCCTTATCAATAGCTTTGCCAATCCGTAGGTGATGGTGCTGGCTTTATAAACGATCACACCCGGAATGCCTGCAAGGGCACAATTGAGCGCCATGGTCCCCGAACTCATTAGGGATGCGCAAACCGAAAGTGTACGCGTTCCACTTTGGACAAAGGAAATGGATAAATTTTTATATCTCTTGCAAATATTTTGCAAAATTTCCAAAATATCGTCATCGGGATAGAGCGTAAGCAACTCCCCCACTTCACCCCATTTTTTGAGCCGATCAATGGAATCGAGCATGGTGGGAAAAATCTTTTTTACCGCCGCTTTTCGGCTTCCCGGCAACAGAAGAATTGGTCCATTGGAATTATAAGTTATTGGTAATACGTAATCTCCATCTAAAAACGGATGGCCCAAAAATTGCACATCCAGGTCCGTATCCTTGTAATAGGCTTTCTCGAAGGGAAAAATAGTTCCAAGCGCATCAATGTATTTCGCGATGGAAAAACGACGCTTCGCCTTCCATGCCCAGATTTGGGGACTAATGTAGTGGTATAATTTTACATTTCCACCCGCTTTGTGGCTTACCCCTCGTCGGAATAATTCCTTAGCAATGCGCAAATTAAGTCCCGGAAAATCCACAAAACAGACCGCTTTAGGGCGATAGCGCTCGACCCAATCGCAGGTTATTTTTAAAAATTTTGCAAAAAAACGAATATTGCGCAGGACTTCTCCAATGCCTACAACCGAAAATTCCACCAAATTAAAGAGAAAACTGATGCCCGTTCTTTCGAGATTATCGCCTCCAATTGCACAAATATTATAATGGGGATATTCGATTTTCAATTTTTTAACCAATGCTGCGCCATGTTCATCGCCGGAGTATTCTCCAGCAATGATCAGCAAATCGGGGTAATCCGCCACCACTTCATTGAATGTGATTTTTTGCATGACTATGTATTAAAACGAAAAACAACAACGTCGCCATCCTTAACTTCATAATCCTTCCCCTCGAGGCGATATTTTCCAGCCTCTTTTGCAGCCAATGTCGATCCCGCGGCAACCAAATCCGCATAGCTAACGACCTCCGCCCTAATAAACCCGCGCTCAAAATCCCCATGGATGATAGCGGCACATTGGGGCGCTCGCATCCCCAACCTAAAAGTCCAGGCGTGGACTTCCATTTCACCGGCCGTAAAATAGGAAGCCAATCCCAGCAGATGGTAAGTGGATCGAATTAAATTGGAGACACCGCTATCTCGAACGCCGAAATCTAATAGATAGGCTTCCGCTTCTTCGGGAGAAAAATCGATCAAATCCGATTCCAATTGGGCACAGATGACGCAGCATTCTCCGCCATTTCTGGATTGCACATATTTTTTGACAGCCTCCGCAAAGGCATTGCCCTTCGCAATTTCACCCTCCGATACATTGCACGCATAAATAACGGGTTTCGAGGAAAGTAAATTGAAGGATTTGAGTAAAATTTTTTCCTCCTCACTCATTTCCAGCGTATTGGCCGGATGACTTTGATTGAGATGATTTTGTAGGCGCCCTAGAAGTTCGACGACTTTGACCGCTTCTCCCTCATTGGCTCGAGATTTTTTTATATTTTTATTGATCTGATTTTCGACGGATTGCAAATCCGCTAAAATTAATTCCGTATGAATAATTTCAATGTCGCGAATGGGATCGATAGCGCCGGAACTGTGGATAATGTCGCTATTTTCAAAGCAACGTACCACGTGAATGATGGCATCGACCTCGCGAATATTCGCCAAAAATTTATTGCCGAGGCCCTCTCCCCGATTCGCACCGGCCACAAGCCCGGCGATGTCGACCATTTCAATGGCTGCGGGAACTAATTTATCCGTTTTGGCAATGGGCTTTAGAATTGCCAGGCGTTCATCGGGAACTTCAACGACGCCGACGTTGGGATCGATGGTGCAAAATGGGTAATTTTCAGCCTGTGCCTTACGCGTACGCGTCAGCGCATTGAAAAGCGTACTTTTCCCCACATTGGGCAATCCTACAATTCCAGCCTGTAACATGACCTAAGGGTAAAAGAAATCCCTAAAATTTCGCAAGAATTTATGGCAAAAGGGCAATACTATTTTAGGGGCAATGAAAGATCCGAAAGACCGCGTCTCCCGAAGTAAGATCCCAGGGATTCACAGCACTTGGAAGAACCTTGAACTGCATTGCTTTTCGCCAAAGATGAAATTATAATTTAATTTTTACAAAATTTTATTGCAAAAAAATAATACATTCCTATAATTGTAAATTATGAATAATCGTATTGATTTAGGAAATGGAAGTCCCCCAGGCTTTAGTGGAGCTAATGGTAGTGAAAAGAAAAACCAAATTAATGCTAATTTACATTTCAAAAACGGTAAAAATTTTACGATTCATATAAAAATGAAAGATGGGGAAAAGCCTATCGGGATGCAAAGTAGATTTAGTGATTTTTTTACTTTAAAAACCAAAACCATGAAAAAATTGGCTGAAAGAAAAACTTTTTCGCCCGCAAAAGCTCGAGCGGCAATGAAAGGTATTGCTAAATACTTTACAAAAAATTGCCAAAGAAAAAACGCAGAAAAAACAAATGCCATTGAAGAAACATTTAGAAAAAGTGTAACTGAAAAAAAAGTCGACGATGAAATTATTAAAAGTCTTCAGGAGAGCTATGGGCCGGAAAAATTAGAAGAAATGCAAAAAGAGAAAGACAAGAAAATTTTTTCTAAAGAGAATCTAGAAGATTGGAGCAATCTTATGGTCGAAATTTTAAAAAAAGCAGGCAATGATCCATATGTTTCCATATCATCCGAAAACCAGAATTCCGTTGCAAATTTTAAGATAAAAGCCGAAAATTCTCACACAACTCTCCCAGACCCACCTTCAAAAGATGAAATTTTAAAAAGTGCTAAAACATTAAAAAAAGAACTTATTAAAGAACTGGACAAACTTTCACCGGGAAATGGTGAGAAACTTTTCAAAAAGTACTATCCTAAGGCCTTAAGCGATAATGATGCTTGGAAACCTTTTCAAAAAAACATAAAACTCTTTACAAAAAACGGAGATCAAAAAAATTTCACCGCTTTCCTTGAGCCGGCAAATGGGATGGGATGCTTTAGCTATTTGGCAAAACCAGAAGAACCAAAAGATCCAGAAAAACCAAAGGGTGTTTCCTCCATGGAACGCTTAGTTCCACATGCCATGAATTTATGGGAAACAAAAATTTCGACTAATTCAGATGAGAATCAGTCGTCTTCTCAAGATAAGCTGCTTTTCCGAGGCATTCGCCATGGGAGCACAGGGGGAAATGAAGACGCGAGCAAAGAAATTATAACGGCTTGTTTGGTGCAAAAATTAGGGGGAATTAATGTTCTCGAAGACTCTATGAAAGAGAATAATACGCAAGAAGAAAATGGATCAAAGGAGAAACCATTTTCTTTGACAATGAGCAACATTCAACTTATGACGGCAGGGATTTCCGGCGATGGCGATATGCCGAAAAATCAAATGGAAACATTTCAAAAACTGGCAAAGGAATCACCCCTGGAATTGCAAATTCCCACACCGGGAGGAAAGCCGGTTTATGTGAAATTTGAGTATATAGGATTTAATTATGGCGTGAATTTACAACAATTCCACCTGCCGCCAACCGTCGTAAAAAATTTAACAAAAGAAAATGCTGCTGCGATGGAAATTTTTCTAGGTAATAGTAAATCTATTGCTGAAAAGAATTTTCATCCTAAAACATTTGAAGATATCGACTTAGAACAAGAAAAAGAACTCTTTGGCGATTCTGAAGTTGGAAAATTTTTGAATTCAGGTGCTTCCGATGCTGAGAAGAAAATCGTTGTTCAACTCGCCCATCAAATTGCGGACATATTGGAATCGGGGAAATATAAGACCGACGAATCCGAACCCTATGCCCTACCAGCACGACTAGTGCTATTGAGCGAAAAATTAGGATTGTCAACAACATACAATTGCAAAAGCGGAAAGGATAGAACGGGAATAGCAAGTATTGAAATCAATCACTTAGCGACGGAAATTGAAATGAATGGGGGGATTGTCCCCGAACCTTACCATCCCTTGGATGATCGCGAAAAGTTCAATTTAAACGAAATTAAAAATGAGAGTGGATCCGGTGAGATTACGAAAATAAACACGGGATGGGAAGGATTTAAAATTAAAGATGCCATGTTATCCGTAAAAAATATATTCAAAGGGGTTAAAAATAGAATGGGTGATGTTCGAGGTGCATCAAGCTTAGTTAAAGGTGGGTGAATTTTATTTATTTTTCGCAATAATACAAAACTTATGATCACTCCCCAACGGTGACAATCGCCGTCCAATCATCGCCCACAAAAACCCCTAATTTTCCATGTTCGATCGATTTTTTATCCAGTAATTCCGTAATCGATCGCATTTCTCCGCCTTGAATTTCCTCTGGATTTTCGCCCGCCACTTTGCGAATGAACATATTTTCAGGCAAATCAAAGGACTCACCATTTCGCACAAAGGAACGCTTATAGCCCAGTAGCATCAATGCGCGATGTATTTTCCCATTGTTTTCCTCGGAGTCGTGAAAAATTGTCACTAAAAAATCTTTTAAACCTTCCATAATCCCTGCGACGAAATATTCCATATGAAAATGTGTTCTTTTTGCAAAACAAAAACAAAACAAAAAATGGAGACTGCTTCCCAGGGGGTATTTGCCCTTAGAATCCACGCCAGGAGATCTGTTTCCTGGGACCCCTCCCGTGCCCATGAAAAGCTTTCAGTGGCGACACAATTTCCAGCACATGCCTATCCCTAGAGTTTGTAGCAAAATATTGGGAAGCCAAACGATTAATTCGGGATGTAGCCGGGGTCTTTCCGCCAGGGATGACAAAATCATCATCAAAAAATAATAAATTATGCAAATTAATAGGGCAATGGCCACATTGAGCGACGTTCCCCTTCGATTCCATTTAACGGCCAGGGGAAGCGCCAGGAGGACGAGCACTAAAATTGAAAACGCCATCGCACACTGGGTCTGGATATTGACGGTCAGCTCCATTTGTTTTCGAAAATCACCCTCTCGAATACTCTGCCTGCGCAATACTAGCATTTCCGAAAGTGTCATGTGACGAATCTTTTTACGCGTTTGCATGCTTTTAAAAATATTTTCCATGGATAGATCGTAGGATAATTCCCTAAAGGAAACCAAAGGTGCATCCTTTCCCTCGGAAAGTGCTTTTTCAGCCGTCCCCTCCGATAGGGTTAGTGTAAGCGCTTGCTTTTGCTCATCGTAGCTAAGCGTACCGCATTTGGCATGGATATAGGAGTCAACTTTTTCTTGATCGTCGATTTTCCAGAGGTGAAAATCATTCAATTGCCCATGATCCAAACTTTGCACAAAAATAATATACCCTGGAAAATCGCGAATAAATTGCTGTGGCGTCACAAATCGCAGGGGTTCCTCGCGAATAATATTTTGAATCTTAGTTTTAACCCTAGAAATCGCCAGGGGTGCGTAGTGGAAATTGACCATCAGAGATAGCAAAGTCCCACAGCCGGCTAAGAATAAGATGGAAGAAAATATTTTCAATGGACCTATTCCGGAACTTTTCAGCGCAATAAACTCACGATTGGCGGACATCTCCCCCAGCGTCAATAGCGTCGCCGTAACGAAGCCAAAGGGAAGGGCATAGGAAACCATCGAAGGCAGTAGGGTCACCATTAAAAAAATACAATTTTCCAGGGAAAGTTTTCCTCCGGAAAGTAAATCCATCATACTCTTCATCATATTTCCAAGGGCAAGTACTCCGGCAAAAAATATAATTGTCAGAATCAAATGGAATAAAAATTGTCTCAATATGTACTGATGAAGAAGTCGCACGAATTTCCCAATGGGGTTTATTTTAGGATCTCATCTCCAAATACGAGAAAATATTGCACCAAAATGGCGCAATGTCACAAAATTTTCGAAAAATTTTATAAACAGTATTGACAGACGATAAAAATTTTTAGGAGTTAACTACCATGATTTTTATATCATTTTTTTACGTTTATGGCAGATGATTGTATTGAAGTAACAGGAAAAGTAGTTGCCGTTCTTCCCGGAACGATGTTTCGCGTAGAGCTTGAGAATGGTCACCACGTTCTCGCCCACATTTCCGGAAAATTAAGGAAAAATTTTATCCGTCTCACCATCGGCGACAGTGTTCGCATGGAGGTGAGTCCCTACGACCTTGAAAGGGCACGCATAACGGTCCGCCTCAAAAATGCGGTTGTTCAAAAAAATACGCCCATACATAGCTACGGTCCACGGCGTTCCTCCCGTTAAATTCCCATTGTAGTCATGTCCGACACGATTGTTGCTTTGTCCACACCCTTTGGTTTATCGGCAATTGCAAAAATTCGTGTGAGTGGACCGGCTGTAAAAATACTCCTTAAAAAGTACTTTTTCAAGGAAAATCCGGTGTCTCATTTGGCATTTTTGGCTCATTACAAAGCCATTTCCGGAAAAATCCTCGACCAGGTCATCGTATTATTTTTTACCGGTGAGCATTCCTACACCGGCGAAGACTCCATGGAGATCGATTGCCACGGGAATCCGCTCATCATTCGATCGATTCTGGAGGATCTCCAACTTTTTGGATGTCGAATTGCCGAACCGGGAGAATTTACGAAACGAGCCTATTTGAATCACAAAATTGATCTTTGCCAGGCGGAAGCGGTTTTGGATGTTATTCATGCGACCAATGAGAGTGCCCTTGAAATTTCTCAGAGGCAATTGCAAGGCACACTCAGTGAAAAAATTTTCCATCTCGACGACGCTTTACTCTCGTTGCTAGCTGAAATTGAAGCGCGCATTGACTTTGCGGACGAAGGGCTCGAATTCGACGAAAAAATTTTGGAAAAATTGATCGAAACATTGGATAAAATTGAAAAAATCATCCATAGTCACAAATTTCGGAGGACATTGCTCAATGGAATTTTGGTTGCGATTGTGGGTCATCCTAATGCGGGAAAAAGTAGCTTGCTCAATGCATTACTGAACGAGGAACGGGCACTTGTGAGCGACATTCCGGGAACAACCCGCGATTTCATCAGCGAAAACATTAGCTGCGAAGGATTTCCGATAAAAATTATCGATACGGCCGGTCTGCGTGCGACAAACGATAGCATGGAACGGCTGGGCATAAAAAAAACTCTGGAAAATATTCACCGGGCTGACCTCTGCCTAGTTGTCGTCGACCAAAATAATCCCCAGCCCCTCGAAAAGGAGACCATCGCAGAGCTTGGGAAAAAAACATGTATTTTGGTGATCAATAAAATGGATCTCGAAAAAAAATCGCCATTTCTTCTTCCCAAAGAGTTCCAAAATTTTCCGCAAATATCCATCGCCGCTAAGCACGGCATCGCCATGGATGCGCTCAAGTCGATCATCGTAAAAAATATTCATAAAAATAGGCTTCTCCCACGGGATATGGACATTGCGATTAACGAACGCCACCGCGAAATTTTTCAAAATGTTGGCGATCTCATTTCTTCCGCAAAAAATACTCTCGAAAATCAGCAATCCTACGAATTATGTGCCAGTGACCTGAGACTTGCCTTGGAAACGCTTGGCCATATTACGGGAAAATATAATACGGAGGAGATGTTGGCAAAAATTTTCAATCAGTTTTGCATCGGAAAATAAAACCTTCCAGGGAAATAAAGTTTAATGTGAGATGCCGTCCCCTAGCCGCAGAGGAGACTAGCTAAGGTTTCTTCTCAAAACTCCGCATTCGCCTCAAATTTCGCAGGGAATCATGGTAACTCTCCTCCATATTATTTCTTTGCAATTTTTAAAATATTCCTAGATTGGATGAAAATTTCTGTGACAGGAGAGCCGCTTAGGCGACTCTCCCTTTGGATGGATGGTTTTACTTTTGGGAAATTTTTTAAAAAATGCCATCTTCTCATTGCATTTTATTCATTTGTTGGCCGATAATAATCGATTCGCGGAATTGGCTTGCCAAATCGGCAAGATTACCGGGGGAATTGGGAACGAAAATGACATTAGACTTCGAGGATCCGGCAATTTCTTTAAGCGTATCGATATATTGAATCAGGAGCACCATTTCCATTACATCCTTTTGGGATAGTTCGGGAACCTGGCGCACAAATTCTTCGACGGAATCCTTCAAGCCCGCAACAATCGCATGGCGTTGCCCCGCAAGGCCTTTTCCGTGTAAAATACTCGCTTCCGCTTCCGCCTCCGCCTGCTTAACTTTGAGAATTTTTTCCGCTTCACCCTTTTCCGTCGCCGCAACGCGCACGCGCTGGGCCGCATTGATCTCATTCATCGCCGCTTTCACATTGTTTGCCGGAGAAATATCGGTTACCAATGCCTTAACGATTTCATAGCCAAACTCCGCCATAACATCGGATAATTCCAACTTTACCGCATTGGCAATATCGTCTTTTTTCTCAAATACATCGTCCAGTAAAATCTTCGGGACCTGCGCTCGCACCACGTCAAAAACAAAGGCTTCAATCTGTTTTGTTGGATTTTGCAGCATATAAAATGCTTCGTAAATTTTGTTTGGCAAAATCCGATATTGCACCGAAACCATCAAATTAATGAACACATTGTCCTGTGTTTTTGTCTCAATATTGACATCAAGCTGGCAAATTTTCAGTGACAAACGTAGACGAATTTGATCAATCACTGGCACTAGGAGATTAAGGCCAGGACTGGCAACTCGATGAAATTTTCCGAAGCGTTCGACAATGGCACAGGTCTGCTGTTCCACCGTAAATAAACTTATAGCGAATGCAACAACCGGTGCCACTATTAATAATATTAGCAAAATAGATTCCATATCTTTTAAACGGTCTATATTATATCAAAAACACCATACCTAATTCAAGGTAAAAATGAATTTTTTAGTAAGTAGAAGTTTTTCTTATAATAAATTAAAATTTTATTCATTATAATATTTCCACAGGAGCCCTAAAAATGAAACGGCGAAGTTAATCCTACTCCACTATTCCGTCGGCGTATAAATTTTCTGAAATTTTGATCGACAATAATACTTAAAATAGCAAGTTGAAATTCGATTGCTCGGGTGGTGGAATGGTAGACACGCCAGACTTAGGATCTGGTGCCGCAGGGCATGAGGGTTCGAGTCCCTCTTCGAGCACCACGTTTTAGGAGAATTTTATGGATTTGATTTTTATCCAAAAAAAATCTATTCTGAAAAAAAAGACAACAACGGGTGGGGCTTTTTATTTCCATTTTTTCACATTATAACACTCATCTTCTCCAAAATCAAGATTTTTATCCATGGCATTGCATATGTAATAGAATGCCCATAGAAGACTGATGCTTAAAAAAACAAATACCATCACGGACAGGATATTTTTCTCATTGATATTAATCATAGCCTAATTTTAGAAAATTTAGAAAAAAAAATATGAATGGCAAGTTTTTTAGGACTTCCATCCATGGAAATTAAAAAAAAATAGTGCACTATCTAAATGAAACTCGCCAATTTCGAGATCAATTGTACGCAGCGGCAACTGTATCCCCACTCATTATCATACCAGCTCACCAATTTAAAAAAGCGATCATTCAATTGAATGCCGGATCCCGCATCAAAAATCGATGACAAATTGCAATGGACGAAATCCGAGGAAACGACCTCATCTTCCACATAGCCCAAAACACCTTTAAGGGAACCTTCCGCTGCCTCTTTCATCTTTTTGCAAATTTCTTCGTAGGAGGTCGCCTTCGTTGTCCTCACCGTCAAATCGACCACCGATACCGTCGGCGTCGGCACTCTGAAGGACATGCCGGTCAATTTCCCCTTAACTTCCGGCAAAACTAAACCAACCGCCACCGCCGCACCCGTTGAAGCGGGAATAATATTCGTCGCCGCACTGCGCCCACCTTTCCAATCCTTTCGCGAAGGACCATCCACCGTTTTTTGCGTTGCCGTATAGCTGTGAATCGTCGTCATGAGCCCCTCTTCAATCCCGAAATTGTCAAGAATTACCTTCGTGATCGGCGCCAAACAATTCGTTGTACAGGATGCATTGGAAACAATATCGTGCTCCCTGGAAAGCGTCTGCTCATTCACACCAATAACCACCGTTTTAACCCGTTCACCTTTTCCCGGAGCCGAAATAATCACTTTTTTTGCCCCCGCTTTGAGGTGTCCGTCGGCGAGGGTATCCTGGGTAAACAACCCCGTGGATTCGACAACAATATCAATTCCGAGATCTTTCCATGGCATCGCCGTGGGACCGTCCTTAACCGCAAGACACTTAATTTTATGGCCATTGATAACCAAGGTATCTTCGCCATCTGCGCGAACTTCCCCTTCAAAACGCCCCTGCGTCGAATCATATTTAACCAAATAGGCCAAATTATCCGCCGGTACGAGGTCATTGACCGCAACGACTTCTATGTCTTTACCAAATTTCCCCGAATCGACGAGCGCACGAAATACGAGCCGGCCGATCCGCCCAAATCCATTGATAGCTACTTTCACTGCCATATGCTTAGGCAGTGAATACAAAATTTTAAGATTTTCAATCCTATTCTAGAAAACAAACTTTTTATTTGCCGTTTGCCACTAAAAACTACTCGAATTCTCTAAGTGCTCGCGCCCCTAGAAACCCCGTCGGGAGACTTGTCTCCTGGACCTCTCCAATAGCCCAATGGATTTGCAATTTGCAAAGCCATTTGGCAACAAAAGTCTTTTTTAAACAGAACTCTCTTTCCCAGGCCAAAGCCCGGCGCAAATTGCGCCGGGCTTTGGCCTAAAAGGTCAAGGAGTCCAATGACTCCTTGCAGGTGCAGGACGGCGTCCTGCGAGCCAGCAACGGAATTCCGTTGGAACAATCTATTTCGCCATTCACGCTTTATTTTCCCAGGAAAGCATTGCATCCTATTTCAGAAATTTTATAGAAAATAGCATAAAACAATTATTTCATGACTAGGATTAAACTGTATAACACTCGGAGCCGTCAAATTGAGGAAATTATTCCCGAAAATCCAGATGGAATATTGCGAATTTACTGCTGCGGTCCGACCGTATATAATTACGCCCACATCGGCAATTTCCGTACCTTTTTACTTCAGGATGTTTTGCGCCGTTTATTGATTGCAACGGGCTATTCCGTAAAATTCGTCCGCAATTTGACCGATGTGGATGATAAAACAATTCGGGGAGCCCAAAAAGAAAACATTTCACTGCAAAATTTTACGGAAAAATGGACGCATATCTTTCATCGCGATTGCGAAGAACTGAACATCTTAGACGCCGACGTGGAACCGAAAGCGGCGGGACATATCGGGGAACAAATTGCGATGATTGAAACTCTAATTCGAAAAAAACATGCCTATATTGCCCCGGATGGTTCGGTCTATTTTCGCCTTTCGTCGTTTCCAAGCTACGGCAAGCTTTCCAGAATTGACCTGGGGAAGCTGACGACACAAAGTGAAAATAGTTCGGGGCAGGCAAATTTAGCGGATGAGTACGATCGGGATTCGGTCCAGGATTTTGCCCTATGGAAAGCCTACAAACCTGAAGACGGCGATGTCTTTTGGAAAAGTCCCTGGGGAAAGGGGCGGCCGGGTTGGCACATCGAATGCAGTGCGATGTCGGTGAAATATTTGGGTGAAACTATCGATATCCATGGCGGTGGCATCGATCTTTGTTTCCCACACCATGAAAATGAAATTGCACAAACGGAGTGTGCGACGGGAAACCCTTTCGTGCGCCATTGGTTCCATTCGGAGCACCTACAAGTCGAGGGGCAAAAAATGTCGAAAAGTTTGGGTAATCTTTTTACCCTAGCGGACCTCAAAAACAGAGGCTATGCACCTGAAACAGTCCGCTATGCGCTGATCAGTGGCCATTACCGGCAGATTTTGAATTTTACCCTATCCGGACTCGATGCGGCCCAAAGTGCACTGAATAAATTGAAAATTAAAATAAAAAATTTACACAAAAATAGTGAATTTACCGGGAATGAAGATGAAATTTTTTCCTCTAAAAATATAACCTATCGCCATTTTAATGGAGCGATTGAAGCGCTAGAAAATGATCTGAATATCCCCAAATGTTTGGGGGAAATTTTTTCCGTTTTGAATGGGGATGCCACCGGCGGTGAATTATTTTTGGAAGAGTTGTATTTTCTCTGTTTTATCCTGGGCATTGAGAAATTTATATTTAGTAAAAATCGAGACAGGGAATCCGTCGAAATTCCAGAGGACATCGCCGAACTCGCCGCGAGACGGTGGGAAGCGAAGCGTAATAAAAATTTTGCGGAATCCGATCGATTGCGACAGTCTCTCTCCGAAAAGGGCTGGAATGTTGTCGATCACAGGGAAGCATATGATTTGTACCAACAATGATAATAATGGAGGAGGTTATCTGAGTCCTTGCCTCAAGTTAAAAAAAAATTACAAAAAAGAACATACCCGAATTAAGCGATTCCTTTCCCATAAATTACTCTTGGAAATATCCCCAAAGATTAAAATATTTATGGATAAGAAATAAAATAATTTGGCCAAATATGGGGTGCGGGCAGACGGGATCGAACCGACGACACTAGCTTGGAAGGCTAAAGTTTTACCGCTAAACTATACCCGCAAAATTTTTTTAAGCCTTAAATTTCTTCCGGAATCGTCAAGTTTTTTTCTCGAAAACCCACCCCACAAATGGTCAATTTTTAATTGCAATTGCCCGCAAGGGAAATTTTATGATTTTTTTTAATTTCTTAGATTATTTTCGCTATTTTTGGCAACATTTTTTTTGCTTGATCCCAATGTCTTTTTGGCTTCCTCCGATTTAAAATAGGTTGCAACTATCTTACCATCGAAAATGGGAATGACGATGGCACTCAATATACCCGTGACGCTCAATATAACGCGATAGGGATCCGGAAACCCTTCACCAAATAATGTAAAATCATTCGTAACAATTCGTAACAATGTTGGTAAAATAAATAGCAAAACATAGCTCAGAGAAATAACATAGCCAGCAACTAGGAAACGAATACCAAGCATTCCCTGGACGATGCCTTTAATAATAGATATTAGGATACAAAATGCACAGATGTCACTCAAACTAGAAGCCGTAACTTTGACCCAAGGGATACCTTGGTAATGTTCACCGGCGAAAGCGGCTTTAAAATATTCTGCGCCGGAATAGGAAATACGAATAATTGCACAACCATAGCGGATTATAGCGTAAACAAAAGTAATTGCAAGTAAAAATTTCACTATTGCAAATACCTGCTCTTTGAAATTTTCTGTATTTTCATTCATAATATCTATTAACATTATGAATAAAAAATAATTGTCAAGAAATATTTATAAATTAATTAAAATTTATCCTTTTCCGAAGGTTATCCCCCGATGGAAATCACTGGAACGAATTTTCCACTTGCCTGGTATTCGCGCCTTAGCATCTGTCTTTTAAATTTTTAGGGGTAATATGACTAGGCGGTGGTCGCTTCCGGAACCACATCAAATACAAAATCAACGGTAACATCGCGATGCAATTTAATTTTTGCCGTGCCCTGACCGATGTGCTTTACCGGATCGAAGTGAATTTTTTTGCGATCAATCGCAATCCCGCATTCCTCCATTTTATGCGTCAAATCGGCGGCCGTAATCGCACCAAACATCTTTCCCCGTTCCCCCGTTTTGACCGAAAAAACAATGGACAAGCTACGAATTTTTTCTGCCAATTCTCTGGCTTCCTGGAGTTCTTTTACTTCCCGCTCCGCGCGACGCGTGCGCAAAACATCGATCTGTTTGCGATTGGCACGCGTCACCGAGATCGCAAACTTTCTCGGCAAAAGATAATTCCTCGCATAGCCCGCCCGCACCGTTACCACATCACCTTCGTAGCCGAGGTGATCAACCTTTTGAAGTAATAAAATATCTGCCGTAGCCATAATCTTTAAATTTTTCTCCCACTGAAATTAAAATGGAACGTCTTCGTCCAGTGCTTCATTGGGACGTGCCATCGAAGGGACATTGGACGTTTCCTCTTTCTTTAAAGCGACCGGAGCCGGATTCGAAAAATTTCCATCGCCAGTCTCTTCTTCCAATCGAGCGCTTCCGATGAACTGAAAATTTTCCAAAACAACACATAATTTACTCCGCTTTTCGCCCGTAGCCGATTCCCATTGGTCGAGACGCAAGCGCCCTTCGATGAAAATCGGACGTCCCTTGGTAAAATAACGCCCAATCACCTCTGCCTGCTTAGCGAAGGCATCCACATCCACAAAAACAACCTCTTCCCTATTTTCGCCGTCATTTCCCCGCGAAATACGGGTCGTTGCGACACCAAATCGGCATACCGTTGTTCCACTGTTTGTCGTACGCACTTCGGGATCTCGGGTCAAATTGCCAAGGATAATTACTTTATTAAAGGAAGCCATTATTTCGTCTCAATAAACACGCGATTGACGGTTGAGTCAAGGCTAAACTTCGAACGGATGAGGCCAAGGGTCGCCGTTGGCGCCTGAAACGCAACGTGCAGGTAGATTCCTAGCGGAAACTTGCGATCGGTAATGCGCCGAAACTTCATTTGTCCCCTATTAATAATGTCACCAACGATCGCGCCCGTCTCAACGAACTTCGCTTTGATATTTTCGACCAATGCCTCAACGGAATCCTGATACTTTCGCGTATCAAGAATCATGGTTGCTCTGTAAGATTTTGTTCGCATACACTCCTGTTAACCATATTCATGGCGCTCAAAACGCCTTTGTCAAGTAGTAGTTGCAGGCTATTACAGATATTTGGCATTTTTTTTGCTAAAATTTCCGTTTCCTCGCCATCGAAGCGACTGAGCACGTGATCTGCGAGATCCATGTGGGGATGTTTTTTTTTGCCAATTCCAACGCGAAATCGAACAAATCCAGGACCCATTTTTTCCAGAATACTTTTAAGGCCATTGTGTCCCGCCGTTCCCGGACGTTCCGTAATTTTTATTTGACCGAGATCGAGGGTAATGTCATCGCAAACGACGACAACCTCCGAACTTTGGATTTTAAAGAAAGAACAAACTTTGGCGACCGGATCTCCGGAAAGATTCATGAAACCAGTCGATTTTAGGAGAAGTAAATGGCCATCGGATTGGGGAATTTTGAGCATGAATACGGACATCGCCCTTTCCTTTTTCCACAGGATATATCCTTTGGTTTTGGCAAAATAATCGACGACGGCAAAGCCAACATTGTGCCTCGTATTTTCATAGAACACACCACAATTGCCGAGACCGACGACGACTTTGAAAAACATGCTTGCGTCTATTTATTTCTCCGCAGCTTTAGGAACGGAATCTTCGGCTTCTTTCTCCCCTTCCGCTTCCTCACCGATACACGCGACCACGACACCTTTGGGATCTCCAGGATATTCGACACCTTCGAATTGGGGGAGATCTCTAATATGGATACTCTGACCGGCATGGAGATCGGTGATATCAATTTCAATGACCCCGATGAGCTGTTTCGGCAGGCAACGCACCGTTACCTTATGGCGAACAACTTCGAGCATTGCTTTCTCGTTTTTAACGCCGTAGGCTTCACCTTTGACGTGAATGGGGACCGTCGTTGTAAATTTTTCGTCATTTGATATTTCCTGGAAATCGACGTGCATAAAGCGATCGGTCATCGCATTGCGTTGGATTTCAGTAATAATCGTAAGAACGGACTTACTATCATTTGTGAGTTGAACGGTTGCAGCCGTATCACCCTTTTGGCGCATGAGCATGCGAAATTCAACGTCATCGACACTCACGGAAAAGGACCCCGATTTACCGTAAATCACCGACGGAATATGCCCCGCTTTACGCAGTCTCGAAGCGGGATGTCGACCTTTTTCCGTACGCTCACTAAATTTAAGATGCAATTGCTTCATATCTATTTCTCCTGTTAATTAATCAAGTCTAAACGCATTACAAGGTAAAAAAATCATTTTCATGGAATCAATTTTCGGAACATTTTTCAAAAATTTAATGGCAATGGAAAATCACTTCGACTGCTAATTCCCACTTCCCATCGATTCATTGCAAAGGAAAAATTTGATTTCCCCATCTCAATTTCGCCATTTCCATTGCAATAATTTTTTGTGCTCAGTTTTGATTTCCCACTTCGCCATTCCCGTAAAGCACATTATTCCATTTACTTTTTCTTCGGCGTTTTATCCTTTTACCCATGTCGAAATGCTTCCTCATCGATGGTCTCAATCTTATTTTCCGCTGCTTCTATGGCATTCCCCTTCTCAATAGCAAAAATTTTCCGACCAATGCCATCTTCGGTGCCGTTAAAATTTTATCTAAAATAATCGCTCTGGAAAATCCATCCCACGTGGCCATTTTTTTTGACAAGGGACGCGATCCCCATCGAAAATTGCTCCTCCCCGAATACAAAGCCAATCGCGGTGAAACCCCCGATCCGATAAAAGTCCAAATCCCCGTGGTGAAGGAATTTGCCTACGCCTTGGGCTGTACCGTTATCGAACGTTCGGGCATCGAAGCCGATGATTTAATCGCTTCCTTTTCGCAAAAATATCATTCCCAGTTCGATGAAATTATAATTTTCAGTACGGATAAGGATTTCGCCCAATGTGTCGAAGGGAATATCTATCAAATTATTCCCGAAAGCCACAGAGATTCCCTCGGCAATCGCCTAGATCGCATGGGTATTTTTGAAAAATTTGGCGCCTATCCGGAGCAAATGATCGATTACCTTGCACTCATCGGGGATCAGGCCGATAACATTCCCGGGATCCGTGGCGTGGGACCTAAAACGGCGAGTGCATGGCTCAAACAATTTGGCGCCATGGAAGCATTGCTATCCCAAATTCCCAAAATAAAGCCGCTACGTTTCCAAGCCCTCCTGGAGGAAAATAGGGCCCTACTCCATCGCAATCAACGGCTGATTGCGCTCAATCGAAACATCGATGACATCTACTGCGAAACCTTGAATCCCAATGAGCGACAATATGAACAACTCGTCGATTCCTATAAATTAA
Source organism: Puniceicoccales bacterium (assembly GCA_031268005.1). Lineage (GTDB taxonomy): Bacteria > Verrucomicrobiota > Verrucomicrobiia > Opitutales > LL51 > LL51. The sequence goes on from JAIRYA010000058.1 coordinate 34,955, forward strand.
CTTCCCTGCTGAAGCATCCTTCCAAACTCAAAATTTCCCAACCGGATCTTTTTAGCGGTCTAGAATAATGGGAAAATAAATTTTTTATGGGATTGATTTTTCGTGAAAAATTTTTGAGTTATCTTTTTTAAAGATTATGAACAAAAAAGTGATAAATATAGGTATAGTGTTAGGAAATTGTCTTGGCTCGATGCATTGCCATGGGGCAGCGGATCAATTCATGTTTATGAAAAAAAAGCATTTTAAAAGAAATGACCAATCGATCTGCGATTTCCAGGAAATAGAAAAAAATAATTCACAATTCATCCAAGAAATAGGGCACGGTGGAAAAATTTTATATGAATGGGAAAAAATATGTCCCTGTGCGGAAATAGTTCCCGATAAACCTTATGGAAAAAGGACAGTGCTCCATGAAAATATTAAAGCTGCCGTTAGGAATAAAAACCCTAAAGATTTGGTAAAATTACTGAAAAAACCTTCTTCCCAGAACATACGCGATAAATTTATTAAAAAATACCCATTTCTACTTCACGATGTAATAAGGTTCTACACTGAAACTTTAGAAAATACGGCAACAATTAATAGCATTATAATGATCATTAACCATTTGATAAAATTTGGTTATTTTAATATTCCCGATGAAAGTGGAAAAACACCTTCCGAATTGTGGAAAGAATTTTCTTCCAAATGCCAAATCTTACAAATTTACTCGAATAAATCGAGAAGAACATCAAATAGAGGGGGAATGCAACAGTAATTCTAGGTATCATTTTCCGAATTAATGGCGACCAGGCCTTGTTCGCGGAGGGTATCCATAATGCGAGCGGCACGATTATAGCCAATCTTTAATTTCCGCTGCAAGAATGACGTGGAAGCGTGGTCATTGGTGCGAATAATTTCCAATGCGCGGGGAATGAGTTCATCATCCCAACTGCCATCATTGTCAGCGGCGGATTCGGCGCCGCTTTCGATCTGTTTTTGCACGGATTGTTCAATCATCGGTCCACCATTTTTTTCGTAGAGAAAGTCGACAATTCGATTGATTTCATCGTCCGAGACCAGCGCGCCTTGGGCCCTCAGTAGCCCCGAGGCCCCCGGAGGAGAAAATAGCATATCCCCTTGTCCGAGGAGTGCCTCCGCTCCACCCATATCCAAAATGGTCCGGCTGTCCACCTTTGAGGAAACCTTAAAGGCGATGCGGGAGGGTAAATTGGCCTTAATGATTCCCGTGATGACGTTGACCGATGGCCGCTGGGTGGCGAGAATGAGATGAATTCCGGCGGCACGTGCCAATTGGGCAATGCGTGCGATACAGGTTTCGATATCACCGGGAGCGATCATCATGAGATCGGCCAATTCGTCGATAATGCAAACGATATAGGGAAATTTTTTATACTCAAAATCCTCTTCGAAGGAGAGCTTTTTCAGAAAAGGTAATTTTTCGTTGTAGTTACCGATATTGCGCACGCCGGCTTTTGCGAAAATTTTATAGCGCAATTCCATCTCCGCGATTAGCCACTTGAGGGCATTGGGAACATTTTTAGGATCCGTGACGACGGGGATAAGCATGTGGGGAAGTTTATTATAATTTTGCATTTCGACGATTTTGGGATCAACCATGATGAAACGCAGATCTTCCGGCGAAGCGTGGTAGAGTAAAGAGGCAACGATGGCATTGATACAGACCGTTTTTCCGGAACCGGTAGCACCGGCGATAAGAAGGTGTGGCATTTTGGCGAGATCGTAGATCATGGGTTCACCGGTAACACCACGCCCAAGAACAATGGGAATGGCCGCTTGGGTTTCGACCCAATTCTTGGATTCGAGAATTTCTCGCAGGTGTACGCTCGCAGGATTTTTATTGGATAATTCAATGCCAACGCAACCTTTTCCGGGGACGGGAGCGATAATGCGCACGGATTTTGCCGCCAGTCCCAGGGCAATGTTTTTATCGAGATTGGCAATTTTTTCGACGCGAACGCCCGCTTCCGGCGTAACTTCGTAGCGCGTAATGACAGGGCCTTTGTGGATTTCTCCCGGAGATACGGAGACTCCAAATTGAGCCAATACTTCGATGAGACGGCGGATAACAGCTTCGCAATTTTCCTGGCTATTGCTTGAATTTTTCGAAACTTCCAATAGATCAATCTTTGGAAAAATATAGTCCGAATCGCATTGCTTTACGGGTATGCTAATCCTATCGATGGTCGTTTCTTCGAAAATTTGAACATCCCGGTGGAATAAATCGACTCCATCGACGTAGTCGTGCACATTGCTTGAAACGTCGGGCAACTTATTACTTGGGATATCGGGTAGCCTATGCGTTTCACCGATGGAGTGAAAATCCTTTCCCTTTGAAAGAGCATTTTCCTTCCCAGTATTATTAGCCTTTCTAAAAAATTTTCGGCCCATTTCGACGATAAATTGAATGGCACTCCCTCCCCAAGAAAGGGGTTTTAGGAGGAACGGATGCCTGTAGAAAAATAAATATATGGGGAAGGTAATTTGAAGAAACAGTAAGCTGAATAGGATAAAAACACTGCCCAATTTTCCAAAAAAGGGGAGAAAAAATCGTTCCAAGGCGAGATTCCCCACAATTCCACCGAGACCGGCCGTCATCGTCATAGGGATATGATAAATTATATAAAAATGTTGAACCCACTCCAAAAATGTGGACGATAAAAGGAGTACTCCCACCGTCAAAAAGGTGAGCCAAAGGGGAAATTTTCGAGGGAAACAAAAATAAAAAAGAAGCAATAGGGAAATAGGGAGAAGGAGGTAGGCGGGAGCACCGAATAGGCGAAAAAGCCAAAACGCGGCCGAAGAACCCAGTGCTCCGGCTAAACTATTACTCCCGAAGACATAGTCGGTGGTAATAAGATGGCTTTGCTGGGGTGAAAAATCAAAAAGGGCGATACATAGCAGCACGGTAACGATGGCCATGGTGATTCCCGAAATCATTCTTTTTTTTGTCGACAACATTTTCTTATAGAAATGACTGTACCAAAACTATTGGGGAAGTGCAACAAAATTTATGCGCATGTGACAAAATTTCGAAAGTTTTGAGTTTTTTCTTGATCCTAGGAGGGATATTTTTTCGATAAATCCGTTTTTGGGGGATTAGCTCAGTTGGTTAGAGCGTTTGCATGACACGCAAGAGGTCACTGGTTCGAGCCCAGTATCTCCCACCACTTTTGTTGAAGTGGGAATGAAAAAATAAGATAGCATTGCAAAATTTGAAAAAATTCTAGGATACGGCGCCGTGAATATTCTTTTTGCCAGTGGAGGATCCGGGGGACATATGGCTCCAGCAATTGCCATTGCGGAACAATTGACAAAACATCGGTGTATTTTCACGATGAGTAACAAAAAAGTGGATGAAGTTTTTTCTAAAAAATACGATCAATTTCCCTTCGTTAAAGCCAGGGTAACGTCTTTCAGATGGTCGCCCATTGCATTTTTAAAATTTTTTCATTCCCAAATCGCATCCCTACGCTTTGCGCTACGCTTTTTAAAGGAAAATAAAATCGATCTCGTCATTTCCTTCGGCGGTTTCAGCTCCTTTGCCTTTGTCCTAGCGGCAAAAATAAAAAAAATTCCATCCATTCTCTACGAATCCAATGTTATTCCGGGAAAGGCGATCCGTATTTCCTCCCAATTTGCCGATAAAATACTACTTCCCAATGGCGTTTCCCTGGGAGAGAAAAAAAATATCGAGCACGTGGATTTTCCCATTCGCCAAGAATTTGTAGATATGTCCAAAGCCGATGCGCGTGCCCAACTCGGTTGGCCCCCTTCAAAAAAAATTATTCTTTTTATCGGCGGTAGTAATGGCGCAATGGTATTCAATAAGTGGGTTCAGCAAAATTTTATGCGCCTAGCCTACCACAACGTCGACATCCATTGCATCGGAGGCTCCGGATTTAGCGAAGAAAAGGAAATCACCTTCGAAGACTGCACACTTCGCATGCTTCCCTTTTGCGAAAATATGAACCCGGTTCTGCGCGCATGCGATCTGGTCATCGCACGGGCAGGAGCCGGTACCATCGCCGAATGCCAATTCTGTAAAAAGCCAATGATTCTAATTCCCCATCCTCTTTCCGCGGATAACCACCAATTGGCCAATGCAAAAAAAGCGGAAAAACAGGGAATTGCCGCCGTTGTTGAACAAAATAATCTCGAAAGCTTGGCCAGTCAAATCCTTGAAATGCTTTCAAATTCCTCCATCCTATCCTCCATGCAGCGCAATCTCGAAAAGACATTCGTTCCCAGAGCCGCCGAACAAATCGCTTCCATCGTTGAAAATTTTCTCCAGGAGAGAAAAAATAAACCGAAAAAACGTCAAACATAAAGTTTGCCGCGTTGAAAATTATCGCAAAGCACAATTCTTTCATTATTTTTATTCTATTTTTTATATTTAGGAGTTAAAAATCCTTATGAAAGCCATTGCCCTTTTACTTTCCGTTATTTCCAGTACAAAAACCAAAAGCCCTAACTATTAATGACCCTTTCAAAAATTATTCTCCGTTTTTCTATTTATTTCCTAGCAACCAATTAAA
>JAIRYA010000043.1 GCA_031268005.1 Puniceicoccales bacterium
CTGAAGTTAAGGAATTATATTCTTTTCCACTGGTTTTATTGTAAATTCCACAAAGGAATCCGTAAAAATTTCCAACTCCGCCAAGAATTGCTTTTTCTCTTTCAGTTAATTCTATTTTCAATGGCCTGTAAATCGATGGAAAATTTCGTAAAGAATCGTCAATTGGCTGCAAGTCATGGGGCAAATAGGCACCATTTGGAGTATACCGGTCTTTCGCATTTGTCTGCGGATAGAAGTTGGACGCCATGGCCACCGAAGGATTATACGGATCATTTTTTGATCCCTGATTTTGATATTGTACCTGTGAAAGCGAAGGCAGCTGGCCGTACAGTGATTGGCCTACCTGCCGCTGCGGGTAATTTGGCTGCCTAAAATTACCACCCGCTGCATTTGTCTGCGGATAGAAATTGGGCACCATAGCTCCCGAAGGATTATACGGATCATTTTTTGATCCCTGATTTTGATATTGTCCCTGCGAAAGCGGAGGCAGCTGGCCGTACAGTGATTTACTTACCTGCTGCTGCGGGTAATTTGGCTGCCAAAAATTATTACCATCCGCTACATTTGTCTGCGGATAGAAATTGGGCACCATAGCTCCCGAAGGATTATACGGATCATTTTTTGATCCCTGATTTTGATATTGTCCCTGCGAAAGCGGAGGCAGTTGTCCGTACTGCTGTGGACGGTGAGCTTGCTGCCTAAAATTGCCCCTATTATTTGGCTTTGGATAGAAATTGGGTGCCATAACTCTCAAAGAATTATATGGACTACAATAGGAATTATTTTGTAATCCATGACTTTGATTTGCCATTGCACAAAAAAGCATGGCACCGTATATGTTTCTATTAATCTTTTTCATGATGATTCGTAGAATATAGTTTTTTGTGTTATTGTAAATATTATTTTATGTTTTTTTTATTTCCTGTTTTTACAACAAAATAATTTTATTAGATGCCATTGGTATTTTTATTCCGAGACATTTTCATTGGAAAAAAGCTTTTTCTTTCCTTTGCAATTTTTCTCATTTTCCTGGACGCGTTTTTTTTAGTATTTTTTCGCTATTTTTTCTTTAAAAAAGCTTGACAGTCCATTCCCTAAATTTGACTATGGAAACGTCATATGGCACTAAAAATTAGATTACAAAGGCAGGGGAGGGTGCATCATCCTTCCTATAGAATTGTTGTGGCGGAAAGCCATTGTCGTCGCGATGGCCGTTGCGTCGAAAAGATCGGTGTGTACGAGCCTCAAGCAAAGGGAAAATCCGTGGAATTATCCCTGAACATTGATCGGGCAATCTATTGGATGGGTGTGGGAGCCAAAGCAACGGATACGGTTTCAAAACTCATTAATAGGGCTAAAAATTCCGCTTTAAAATAACTTTTTTACTAATTCGCAATTTGATCATGGGTTCATTGTACTTCTAACTCTGAAGTCTTTGGTTCCCTATGATTTCTGTGCTGTGAGATATTAGAAAATAATATCTAGAAATAAAAATATTCGTTAAAAATAGTTCCTAGGATAATTCCTAGAATGGTGGTGAGGGAGCGATTCGAACGCTCGAAGAGCGAAGCTCGACAGATTTACAGTCTGCATCCTTTAGCCACTTGGATACCTCACCAAGTGATCACTAAGCTACCGACGCACGTTAATTTGACAAGAAATTTTTTTAAAAATTTTCCCGAGTCATTTTGTGCATTTTTTATGAAAAAATAAGAAATTTTTAAAATTATATCCTGGGAAAAGGAAAATTACATTTTCCTTTTATTCTTGAGGTTTTGCAATGCGCAATGGCGTTCGGCGAGAACTTTTTCCGCACCAATTTCCTTTGGCGTGTAAAAACTTTTTTCCGTTAGCATATATTCCTGTCCGGAAATATTTTGATCAAAATCGTGGCTGTATTGGTAGTACTTTCCGTGGCCTAGTTTTTTTGAAGCGCTACCGTGGGCATCGCGTAGCCAAATGGGAACCGCTTCTTTGCCATGTTTTCTGATAAATGCCGTTGCCGTTTCAAGGGCGAGATAGGTGGAATTACTCTTTGGCGCTAGGGCACAAAATACCGTTGCATGGGCTAAACTTAGGCGACATTCCGGCAATCCCAGCCGTTCGCAGGCATCGAAGCAGGCATTGGCCATCGTTATCGCCCGCGAATCCGCTAAGCCGATATCCTCCGAAGCAATAATTAGGAGTCTCCGGGCAATGAAACGGGGATCTTCACCGCCCTCCAGCATCACCGCTAACCAGTAGATAGCCGCATCGGGATCGCAGCCGCGAATACTTTTTATGTAGGCGGAAATCGTATTGTAATGTTCATCTTCATCGGCATCGTAAGCCAATTGCTGTTTAAATAAAAATTTGCTCGCCCCTTCCGCGGTGATGGACGTTCCCATGGGGGCATTGGAAACGATGGATTCCAAAACATTTAACGCCTTGCGCGAATCCCCATTGCAATGCTCCGCAATTAGGGTTAGCGCTTCCGATTCCAATGCACAGTTCATCGCGCCTAGGCCACGTTCATGGTCCGCGAGTGCATTTTTTAGAATCGCGATTATGGCTTCCTTTGACAGGGGCTCCAATTCGATTAATTGGCAGCGGCTGAGCAGGGGATTGATGATATAAAATCCCGGATTATGCGTGGTCGCACCGATTAACTGGATAGTTCCCATTTCGACGTCGGGGAGTAGAAGGTCCTGCTGTGATTTGTTGAAGCGATGGATTTCATCGATAAATAGGATCGTGTGCGGAGAAAGATCATGTTTTGCAGATTTTAAAATTTCGCGCAATTCGGAGACGTTGGAAAGTACGGCATTAATTTTGATAAAGTGCCGCTTTTCCTCATTGGCAATGGCTTCGGCGATGGACGTTTTCCCACTGCCGGGAGGGCCATATAAAAGGATACTTCCCATGGATTGATTGCGTACGAGATTGACAAATGGTGAGTGCATGAGTTGATCCTGTCCCCTAATTTCGCTCAAATTTCTAGGGCGCATGCGTAGCGAAAGGGGTTTCGAAGCCATTCGCTTGGTTTCAAGCAATTCCATCATGGAGGAAATTTATGTTCATATGTGTCCCATTGTAAATGGTGGAATGCAACGATTCCAGGGCGAGATTTTTATTCGATTTTCGATGAACGACAATAAAATCCAGCGGTCCCGGAAGGAAAGCCCTAAAAAAAATTCTTTACGAATAAATAAACATTCATATCGGAGTAGGTTCAATATGTCAGAGAAAATCGAATGGTCTATCATCGAGTTAGGCGATGACTACAAATGGTGGGTAAAAAAAATAAGCAATGACGTCAGCATCGATGCGGATTATGCGGGAATGATCGATCCACGACAGTTTGAGCATATCATGGAACTTAGTGCTTCCCTATTGGGATATGGTTTGCGCAATGAGATCATTGAAAGCGCTTTTTTAAAGTTTCGCATCGCTTCCGAACTCCAAAATAGGCAGGCTAGAGTGGAATTTACACCCATGAAGGCACTTTCTTCGGAAGAGCCCCTATTCCTATTGCCCAACGTTATTGCGGATAATGAAGGTCCCTACGCGGAATTTATCGACCACATCATTCGCCTGCGCGTGAAATTATTGAATGAATTGATTGATTTTAAGGTCCCCGTAGATGCGGAGGAAATTGAAGAATCCATGCGGGAAAAATATCAAGAAAAGTATGTCGAAGGAAATAATATCCACATTTTCGACGAAATTGTCGATATCTTGGAGTTCACACCGGCGGGGTACGATGCAATAAAGAGGGGAGAGTTTGACGAGGAAGAAGAAGATAATGAGGAATCCTACGCCATCGAAGATGAAGCCTTTGAAGTGGAGGAGGAAAATTGGGATAACGAAGAATTACAAAAACTAGAAATCGTTGAACAATGAACAGTGTCAAGGAGTCCATTCCCCATCGGGATCCCTTTCTATTCGTGGATCGCATCCTCGCCCTGGAAGGACAAAAAATTAGGACGGAAAAAATATTTCCTCCGACAACCGATTTTTATGGGGGACATTATCCCGGAAATCCAATTACGCCGGGTGTTATTCTATGCGAAACGGTTTTCCAAACGGCGGCGATTCTAATTCTAAAACTTTTTCCCCTGCTGGAAATGCAAACACCCGTTCTAGCACGCATCGAAGATGCCCGATTTAAATCCATCGTGAAACCCAATGAACTTTTGAAAATTGAGGCGGAACTCAATGAAAAAATTGGAAAATTTTTTATGATGAGCGGAACGATTTCAAAGGAAGACCATAGCATTGCCCTAAAAACAAAATTCGCCCTGGCATTGGTAGGACCGCGTAGCCTTTAGCTTCCTTCGAAGACTTCAAATTACGAAAGTGATTGATTTTCCTTCAATAAAATCGCAAATTGTTTGAATGCTTGTGTTTAAAATTCTCAGCACAGCATCCGAAGAATTAAATGCAATGTGGGGTGTCAGGATCACATTTGGTAGTTGGAGGAGCTTTGCATTGATCACGGAATACAGTGCAAAATTTTTATCATTATTTTTCAGGGCTTCTATGTCATTTTTTATGATCACGTCTTCATAATCCAAAACATCTAGGCCTGCGCCCCTTATTTTTCCTGCAACGATGGCTTCGTAAAGATCCACGCTATCGATCAATTCGCCCCGTGCCGTGTTGACAATATATACCCCGTCCTTCATTTGATCGATGGTATTTTTATTGATGAGGTGATAATTTTCCTTTGTTGCGGGACAGTTCAAACTTATGATATCGGAGGATTTTAGGAGATGACTCACATCCACATAGTCACACATCCCATCGTCGATTAATTTTTGGTTTGGAAATGGATCACTGGCGAGAATATGACAGCCAAAGGCATGGCACAGTCCCACAAAATGTCTCCCAATTGCACCGGTGCCGATGACGCCAACGGTTTTTCCCGACAGGTCAATTCCCATGTCTCCATTAACTTTGACAATGCCGTTTCTCAATTTATTATTAGAGAATCCGATATTTCTCGTGAGGCTTAGGAGCATGCCCATCGCATATTCAGCGACCGTTATTTCGCCGTATCCGGCAACGTTGGCGACCTTTATTCCATGCGCTTTACAGTATTCCGCATCGACATTATTGTATCCCGTTGAACGGGTGGATATTAATTTCAAGTTTTTAAAATTTTCGAGAATATCGCCCCTTAGCCGCGAATAGACAAAAGTGGAAATAATTTCCACATTCGAAAGCTTTCGAAGTGCATCGGACGATAGGTCATTTAAACTTTCCTGGAGAATCGTGCAATTGAATTTCTCTCCGATTTTATGATCCTGCAAATGCTTGCGCGTGATGTCATCGACATCGCAAAAAATTATATTTGATTTCATATCCATGAATGGAGTATATTTTTTTGCGAAATTATTACAATAATAATTTTATAAATTTGAAGTTTTTATTATCCCATGCAAGTCACCGGTAGGATTTTATTCCACCATTGAATGCCGCTATTCACGTTTTTTTTGTCTCCTCATCTTGATGTTTTAGTAAATTTATACATAATTCAAACAAACGGAAAGAAAAAACGAAAATGAATTTTTCAAAGACTAAAGATGAAATAAAGACACGCCTGTAACGCAAATCCTAGGGGCGCAAAGCCCCTTGGCTACGGATTATTTAGTGAGTGGAAAAAAATAGCCGTTTTTCCTTTATTTCTCTGTCAATTAGAGCGATAGCGGTATCAATGGTGTGATTGCCTTCGAGAGATTTGTCCTTACGGGAACGCAGGGAAATTTTTTTGTCCATTTGTTCCTGACTGCCAATGACAAACATGTAGGGAATTTTTTCCAATTCTGCACGGCGAATTTTAGCACCCAATTTTTCGGAAATTTCATCGATGGAAGCCCGTATGCCGGCTTGTTGAATGGATTTTAATACCTCCTTTGCGTAGGGAATATTTTCATCATTGAGCGTAAGAATGCGGATTTGTTCCGGTGCCAACCAGGTGGGGAAGTCTCCGGCAAAATGTTCCATGAGCAATCCACAAAAACGTTCCATGGAACCAAATGGCGCCCGGTGAATCATGACGGGTTGGTGGAGCTTATTGTCATTACCCACATAACTAATATGAAAGCGTTCCGGTAAATTATAGTCCACTTGGACCGTCCCCAATTGCCATTCGCGACCGATAACATCTTTGATGACAAAATCGATTTTAGGTCCATAAAATGCGGCTTCTCCGGGTTCCAATGTGTAGGGAACACCCAGGGATTTTGCTGCAATTTCCAGGGCTTGTTCCGCTTTTTTCCAGGATTCATCGCCGCCGATATATTTATTGGAATTGGGATCTCGCAGGCTGACGCGTACCCTAAAATCGGACATTCCCAAAGTGGCAAAAATGGTTTTAACGAGATTGAGACATTCTTCAATTTCATGGGGTAATTGTTCCTCCGTACAGAAAATATGGGCATCATCCTGGGTAAATCCGCGCACGCGGGTCATGCCATTTAACTCACCGGACTGTTCCCATCGATAGACCGTGCCAAATTCGGCCAATTTAACGGGAAGTTCGCGGTAGGATCGGGTGCGGGAAGCATAAATTTTAATATGTCCGGGGCAATTCATCGGCTTCAATAAAAATCCATCCAATGAGCCATCTTCGAGGCCTTCCATGAGTTTCTCACAGGTTAAATTGGGATTATCCTCAAGGGTTGCCCGTTCTGCGATGGGAGGATATTGCGCATCCTTATAATAGGGAAAATGTCCCGAAGTGCGGAAGAGACCCAATTTGGCGATATGGGGTGTGGAAACCATCTGGTAACCCAATTTTTCAAGCTCCGATGAGATAAATTTCTGCAATTCCATGCGAATGATATTGCCCTTGGGGAGCCATAGAATGAGTCCCGGACCGACCGAATCGTCGATGAGGAACAGTTCCAATTCCCTACCAATTTTCCGGTGATCGCGCTGCTTCGCTTCCTCCAGTTGGTTTAGATAGGAGTCGAGTGCCTCCTTTGAAGGGAAAGCGGTGCCATAGATGCGCTGCATTTGCTGATTTTTTTCGCTACCGCGGTAGTAGGCACCGGCGATGGAAAGCAATTTGAAGGCTTTAATTTCGCTGGAATTTTGCACATGGGGGCCGCGGCAAAGGTCGATAAAATCGCCATTTTTGTAGATGGAAATTTCTTCATTTTCCGGAATATCGTCCAGGCGGGACAATTTATAGCTCTGATGGCGCTCGGAAAAAAGCTTATGGGCTTCGCTGCGAGACACCACCACACGCTCAAAAATTTGCCGCTCATCGATTAATTTCTGCATTTCAGCTTCAATTTTTTTGAAATCTTCCGTCGTAAATTTATAATCAAGATCGAAATCGTAGTAAAATCCATCATCGAAGGCGGGACCGATATCGAATTTTGCGGATGGAAAAAGATGTGCCACGGCTGCTGCGAGCACGTGTGCCGCCGAATGGCGAATTTTCAAAAGATCAGACTCCATAGTATTCATAGTATTATGAAGAACAAATATTATGGTGCCCAAAATAGTCAACGTGCATATTCAAAAAAACATTACCCAAAAAAACATTATCTCATTTCGCATAATAACTATTATGTCTCATTTTG
>JAIRYA010000061.1 GCA_031268005.1 Puniceicoccales bacterium
GGATGCTTTATTAAAACCATTGGCCGAGTCTAAAATGAGTGAGCACAAAGAGAAAGCTGCAGAATTAAAGAGACTTGTTCTGGAAAAATGTAAAACAAGTTCTCCCCCAAAAACGAATCAAAAACCTGGCGCCCCTGCCGCCTCCGACTCTCATTTGGATCAGATTAAGCGAGGTGGTTTTCAGTTAAAAAAAGTAACAGACCCGAAAGCTTTATTAGTAAAAGTCATAGAAAAACTGAATCGAATTCAAAGGGATAGCAATGATTCCCAAAAAATCGAAAAAGCGCTACAAGAGGCAAAAGAAATGTTGGGGAATGCGAATTTGAAGGATTCGTCTGAAAAATTTAAAGCTGAATTCGAGAAGGCCAAAGGCGGGATAGAGACCGCACTTGAAAATTCAAACGATTTGAATGGTGTAGTTGTAGGAGACATAGTGGGAGGACTAAAAAAGTTAAGTAGCCCACCCAAAGAAGAAAATCCAAACGATATGGCATCCATATTGGGAAAGATCACAAATGCAAGGGCACTCATTGAAAGTAGTAGTTCCTCCTCTGATGAGAAAGAGGTTAAAGAGAGTGATTGGTGATCCAGATTTTTGCTCTGGGAAAAATAATGGGAAAGGGTCGGCGCGATGCGGGCCCTTTTCTCGTTTGGGATAGTGTTGCCATTTTCGATGAATCCCTAGGGTGAAAGGCATATCTTCCCCTATGCAAGAAATTTTTAAATCGGAATATGTACACATCGCGCTGGATCACCGCATGCTGAGGATCCAATGCATCGGAACTTGGCCGCTCTCAAAAAGTGGCGAAGATCTCGAACGGTTCTTTTCCCTCCGGGGAAAAATCGAAAAAATTATCGTCGATGCTAGCAAACTTCAGCAAATTACTTCGCCCTTCCTTGTCTTTTTAAAAAAGCTGCAACGCTTTGCGGAGGGTAAATCCGTGCCCATTGAAATGCAAAGTATTCCCGAAAGTGTCCCCAAAATATTCAAATTAGCCCAAGTTTCGGAAACTAAACCACCCAAAATAATTTTGCACAATAATTTTATCTATCGCATCGGAGCGCTAACCCTGGAACTTTGTTCCGATTTGAAAAGAAATTTTCAGTTCTTTTTATCCATTGTGGTCTCTCTCTTTCGCCTACCGTGGCAATGCCCTAAAAGTTTTAAAGCGGAAATTTTGCCTTTTTTCCAGCAAACGGGCGTCGATGCACTCCCCATTGTCTCCCTGATTAGCGTCCTCGTCGGCCTCATTATGGCCTTCGTAAGCGTTGTCCAATTGGAACGCTTTGGGGCGAGTATCTACGTCGCCGATTTGGTCGGTTTGGCCATGACCCGGGAAATGGGATGCCTCATGACCGGTGTGATTATGGCGGGAAGAACGGGGGCGGCCTTCGCAGCTTCCATCGGTAGTATGCAAGCCAACGAGGAACTCGATGCATTGCAAACTTTTGGTATCGATAAAATGATCTATCTCGTTCTTCCGCGGGTTTTTGCCTTGGCTTTAATGATGCCGTTGCTGTGTATTTTTGCGGATTTGATCGGCATTATTGGAGGGATGATTTCCTCTTTGCCCTTTATGAAATGTACCATAACGCAGTATGTCCATCAAACGAAGCAGGCCATAGGAATGACCGATATTTTCATAGGCCTCCTAAAGAGTTTTTGTTTTGGTATCGTTGTCGCAGGAATTGGCTGCTGTAAGGGCATCCGGTGTGGGCGAAATGCGGCCGCCGTCGGTAATGCAACGACGGCCGCCGTCGTCCAGGGAATCACTTGGATCATTATCGTCGATGCCATTTTTGCCGTCATTTGTACCGCAATGGGTATTTAACACTCCCTCCCAATGGCATTCATTCTCCGCGCTCACTCCCAGGACCTGCTCGCCTTGTGAAGTTTGGGGCAAAGCCTTGCCCACCCCGCAAAGCTTGGGGACAAAGTTCCGAAAAATTAATGACTGTGTGCGCTAAGTTTTCCCCATTTAAGCCCAAAGGATCGCTCCATTTTTTGCGCAAAGAGCATACTATGGGTTACGAGGATAAGGGAGGAGTGGCTTTCTTTGCAAAGCTCCATGAGCAGTGCCATAACCGCAGCGGCATTTTTTTCATCTAAATTTCCCGTGGGTTCATCGGCGATTACGACTTCCGGATTTAAAATTAGGGCTCGGGCGATGGCGACACGCTGCCGTTCCCCACCGGATAATGCCGCTGGAATTCGATTTTCCAGGGAAGAAATGGAAAGTTTTTGGAGGAGAAATTGGGCTTTTTTTCTATGGGAAGTTTGTTTTTTTCCCGCCATATGAACGGGGAAGAGAATATTTTCCAAAACCGTTAATTCGGGAATTAAATTCGAACCTTGAAAGATAAACCCGATAAAATTTTGACGCAGGGATGCGAGTCGATCGACGGATAATCCGGAAATACATTTTTCTTTCCAAAAAATAGACCCCGAAGAAGATCTGTCAAGGCCACCGATGATTTGGAGGAGTGTGGATTTTCCACAGCCCGATTCCCCCCTAATGCTCACCATTTGGTTGGGCTCAATGGCCAGGGAAATATCCTGTAAAACGGGAATGCTTTGCCCATTGGGAGAAGAAAAATGTTTGGAAATATTTTCCAATGAAATAATGGGGGATGGCATAGAATTCAACGGTGGCTGCTTGACCAGGACTCGAACCTAGACAAACTGAACCAAAATCAGTTGTGCTACCATTACACCATCAAGCAAAATTTTCCCTAAAAAAAAAATAAAACACATAAACGCAAGATTATTTCAAAAAATAAGGGTGATCATTTTCCGTGGCGCTCTTTTTATTTTTAAAAAAAATTTTTCCAATAATTTTAATTATTTGAAGAAGTAAATCGTGCTTCCCCTTTGGAAGGGTGTCCTAGCTTTGGAGGAATTTTTAGCATCGAAATTCTTTTGTTTGGCCCGGCTATTGGTGACTTTTGGGATCGGGTTTCGAGAATTCATTTTTTTCATCGAGTTTTTGTTCGATGAATGCCGAAGTGAGGTAAATATTTTGAGAGATGGAGCGATTATGGGTCCAGACGCGGATAGCATTTTCGGGTTCTTTGAGTGGGGCGAAGGGGCAGGCTTTATCCAAAGCATCTCGATTTAGGGGATCGTCGACTTCCTTTTCTTCACCCAGGCGAAAGGCAATTTTTGCGTCGGGACTCGCATTGAACCAAAATTTTAGATCCGCTTCGGGAAAAGTTTGAGTGCCGCAGGTGCGTCCTTCGGCAATGAGGCCATCGGAATTTTCGATCTTCACATAGTCGAGGACTTTTCGTGCAACTTTTTGGCAAAATTTCTGGATCGATTCGAATTGGCTGGAATACAATGCAACCCTAGCATTTAGCTTATCGGAACGCAATTCTTTATCCGATAAAATTTCGCCGTCGATGACAAAACAGGCGTGGCGATTTTTAACGGAAACTTTCCATGAAACATCGCTGAGAAATGTTTCAATTTTTTGTTTATTTTCGATTTTAGGCTCCATTTTATGCTTGAGAAGGACGTGGCTAACGGTCCGGAAAATGGCACCACTTTCCAAATAGATGAGGTTAAATTTTTCGGATAAGCTTTTCGTAATTGGCGATTTTTTCGTTGCCGAACCGCCGTCAATGGTGATGAGAATTTTCACGTTTCGCTTGGGTTTTTTGTTGAAATTTTTAGGGGATGAACTTCCAGGGAAAGCATTTTGCATTTTCCCATTCTTTTTTTTGTCGGGGAGAGATTCGGAGTCTTTAGTTTCGCGTACCATTTCGATCTTTTCCTCGGGCTTTACTCTAGAATTTTCTGCCATAGTGTACGGTTTCGCCGCAAGGCAGGCGATTAGAGCAATAAATTGCGATTTTCCCATTTTTTCCATAATTGTGGTTAATAATAGTGAAAGTTTAATAAATGTCAATGGAAACTTGAAGCTCCGCCTCAAACTCCCCAAGGAAACAAAGTTTCCTTGACTTCCTTCGGCGAAAACCAGGGAAAATTTTCCCCTGATTGGTTTCCTGGCGAGATTTCTAAGGACGTGTAGCCCCTAGCTGTCCAACTCTCGGGGACGTAAAAATGCGGTCGATGGGCGATGAAATAGCTTGCAATATTCGGACGATCGGTAATGGTGGCGACTGTCATCTATGGATAAAAAGAGCTTTCTCATTGGGATTGTTTGTATTGGCATTGCTTTCGCGCTTATGATTAGGCAGAGTTTGCCGCTGCGCGAGGAAATCGTTGACTCCCAGAGGGACGCCGTTCCCCAAAAAAAAGTTTCCCAAAAATTTGATGAGGAAGAGAAACTGGAGGATATTCTGGATAATGCCATCGATGACGTCGGCGTCGAAATTAGGGAAACCCAAAGGGAGAAAAAATTTGACTATGCGCTCAAGGAGCAAAAATTCGTAACCCTCGAAAATGATGAAATTCGCGTCCGTTTCAGCACCATCGGTGGAGGAATTCAGGAGGTGGAGTTCAAGAAATATCCCGCCATTCGCGGCCGGGAAAAACGCTTTGTTTTCAATGAAAATATGCCTCTGCCTTCCCTGGTTTTGGCCTTCGGTTCGGCAAATAAACTATTGCTAAAGAATTACGAGATTTTTGCCCAAACCAAAGAAAGTGTAACCTTTCGCAAGGCGATGAAAAGTGGCATCATTATCGAAAGGGAATACAAACTTTCCCAAAACGACATCCCCTATGTTATTAGGACTTCACAGCGTTTTACCAATCCCTCCGAAAAGGACTACGATTTGGGGGCCGTTTTCGTCGATTTGGGTAGTTTCCCGCCGACGGCGAGCGATGCGATGGGGGATTATCTAAATTTTGGCTATTACGATGGGAAAAAAGCTCATTTTATCAAGGCGAGTGATTTTCGTACTAGAAGTGGGTTTTTGGGCATGGGAAAAGCCCCCGCTAGGCAACAAATTTCCGGGGAAGATCGGATTGTTTGGGGATCGGTTAAGAATCAATTTTTTACTGGGATTTTTACGCCGAATGTAGCGGGGTGTGGCTTTGTGGCGATGCCCAAGGATGTCTTTGACCCCTCATCCAATGGCAACAGCGAGAGCGTTTGGGGGAGTGTCAAATTTCCCGTTGGGCGGATTAATGCTGGGGAAACGGAGGTGATCAATGGCGAGTTTTACATCGGACCGAAGGATTATGTTTTTCTCAATCGTTTGGGAAAGGATCAGGATCTCGTCATGCAGTTTGGTATTTTTGGTTTTGTCAGCAAATTACTCCTCGTTTTGATGAAAGGTATTCATTTTCTGATGGGAAATTGGGGAGTAACAATCATTGTTTTGACCCTACTCGTAAAATTGCTCCTTTGGCCTTTGACGACGGCTCAGGTGCGTTCGTCGCGCAAGATGTCTCGATTGCAGGAGCCCCTCAAAAAAATCAAGGAAAAATATAGGGATAATCCCCA
The DNA here is from genome assembly GCA_031268005.1 of Puniceicoccales bacterium. GTDB lineage: Bacteria > Verrucomicrobiota > Verrucomicrobiia > Opitutales > LL51 > LL51. The sequence continues at coordinate 5,415 of JAIRYA010000061.1, forward strand.
GAAATTACAGGCGGAAACTTTGAAATTGTTTCGCGAGAATCAGGTCAATCCGGCTGCGGGTTGTTTGCCGGTATTCATTCAAATTCCCATTTTTTTGGGATTGTATTTCATGCTGAGGACGACGGCGGAGATGCGTTTTGCCTCTTTCCTATGGATCCCGGACCTATCCCTTCCGGATACCCTCTTCACCCTGGGTTCCTTTCCCGTTAATTTATTACCCCTCATCATGGGCGCTACGATGATGTGGCAGATGAAAGTGATGCCGACGCCTTCCGTCGATGGCATGCAAAGATGGGTATTCAAATTGATGCCCTTGCTCTGTCTTTTCTTCTGCTATAATTTTCCGTCGGCACTCGTTTTATACTGGACCGTACAAAATTTATTGACGATTGCGCAACAAATTATTCTTAATGGAAAAAACGATGACGCATTGTTGATTGAAGATTCGGAGATAACAAATTTAAAAAAGAAAAAAAAAATAGGAGAGTAAAATGTCAGGTCATAGTAAATGGGCAACAACGAAAAGACATAAGGCTGCGGTTGACGCTAAGCGTGGAAAAATGTTCAGCATTTTGAGTAAGGAAATTACCATTGCCGTTCGCGACGGTGGAAAAGATCCCGAGTTTAATCCCCGTTTGCGCACGACTATTCTGAAGGCGAAAGCGGCAAACATGCCGGCGGATAACGTCAAAAAGGCAATTCAGAAGGGGACGGGTGAGATTCCGGGAGTGATCATCGAGGAATTGACCTACGAGGGCTATGGTCCATCGGGCATCGGCATGATCGTCGAAGCGACGACGGATAATAAAAATCGCACGGTTTCGGAGGTGCGCAGTACTTTTAGTAAATGTGGGGGAAATTTAGCCGGTACGGGTGCTTTGGCATTTAATTTTCAGCGCAAGGGACAATTTATTATCGATCGCAAGAAAATTAGCGAGGATAAACTCATGGAAATCGTCCTTGAGAGCGGCGCAGAAGATGTTAAGACGGAGGAGGAGTACTTCGAAGTTCTCTGTGCCGTAGCGGATTACGATGCCATTGCCCAGGCGCTGGAAAAATCCGGAATTGAGGTCGATTCTTCGGAGTTAGCCTACGTTCCCAACAATACCATTGCCATTGGGGACGAGGATACGGCAAAGAAAGTTCTCCACATGGTGGAACGCTTGGAGGATTTGGAGGACGTGAAAAATGTTTTTGCAAACTACGATATTCCCGATGAAATCATGAAAAAAATTGAGCAGGAATAGTGCCCCTTGGAGAGAATTGAATGGTCGTCGAAATTTTAACGGCAGTCGAAGATTAGGATTTATTTTCTCGGGGGCTGGAAAATTTGTCTTTTGGAGAGTTTTTGGGGAAAAATCAATAAAAAATGGGAAATGGGAGTGTGATTAAGCCAGATTTTTTTTGTTTTTACTTAATTTTTGAAAATTACGGAAAAGAAGATGTTTGTGCTTGATAGGGATATTTTAAATTAATTTTTTAAGATTATGATACCGTGGTATTTTTGGTTAGTTCCATTGGCGGCCATATTTGTGCTCTATATGGCGACAAAGTTTTTTAGGATGATGAAAGCGGAACCGGCGGGGACGGATCGCATGATCGAAATTGCGGCCTACGTGCGCAAGGGGGCAATTGCCTACCTCAAGCAACAATATGGAGTCGTCGCCGTTGTCTTTGTTTTGATTTCAATATTTCTGTGGCTATTGGCTTACAAATTTCATCTACAGAATGAATGGCTACCCTTTGCCTTTTGGACGGCGGGTATCTGTTCCGGATTGGCGGGATTTATCGGCATGCAAACGGCGACACAGGCTTCTTCACGGGCGGCATTTGCGGCTTCAAAGTCGCTCAATCATGGATTGCGCATAGCCTTTCGCAGCGGTGCGGTCGTTGGCTTAGCCGTCGTTGGTCTGGCGCTTTTGGATTACTCTTTCTGGTTTTTGGTTCTAAATTTTTTTGAAAAAGACATGCCATTCCCCAATGATCGCATGATTGTGATTACGGGAACGATGCTAACCTTTGCCATTGGGGCCTCCTTGCAGGCTTTATTTGCGCGAGTGGGTGGAGGCATCTTTACGAAGGCGGCGGACGTGGGTGCCGATCTGGTGGGAAAAATCGAAAAGGGAATTCCCGAAGATGATCCCCGAAATCCGGCAACCATTGCGGATAATGTGGGCGATAACGTGGGTGACGTGGCGGGCATGGGGGCCGATTTGTACGAATCCTATTCGGGGGCCATTCTAGCCGCAGCGGCATTGGGGGCTACGGCATTCGCACGCCATGATAATTCCTTGCAAATGAAGGCGATTTTGGCACCCATTCTAATGGGTGCGATGGGTGCGATTCTATCCATAGTGGGGATCCTTGTGGTTAAAACAAAGGAGGAAGCGACGAGCCGAGCATTACTCAAATCCTTGGGAAATGGTGTGAAATTGAGTGGCTTATGCATTTTACTTGCCGCCCTTTTCGTGCTGGCGATATTGGGTATGCCCAATATTTGGGGAATTTGGGGGGCCCTGGCTGTCGGCTTAATTTCCGGAGAAGTCATCGGTAAGACATCGGAATACTACACTTCCCAGGCTTACACACCGACGCGCTGTGTGGCAAGGCAGTCGCAAACGGGTCCCGCTACGGTCATCATCGGAGGCATTGGCCTGGGAATGATATCCACGGCTGTTCCAGTTTTGGCGGTCGTGGTGGGAACGCTTTTGGCATTTTCACTGGCCCAGGGATTTGGTGGGGAAAAGGATATTCTCATGGGACTCTACGGCGTATCCATCGCAGCGGTGGGAATGCTATCGACCTTGGGCATTACCATGGCAACCGATGCCTACGGTCCCATTGCGGATAACGCGGGTGGAAATGCGGAAATGAGTGGACTTGACGCCGAGGTGAGGAAACGTACCGATGCACTGGATGCCCTGGGTAATACGACGGCGGCAACGGGGAAAGGTCTTGCCATTGGCTCCGCTGCATTGACCGCATTGGCATTACTCGCTTCCTATATCAGTGCCATCAAGGGGACTATGGTTAGCGTGGGCGATGAATTCGTCGTTGTGAATGGGAATAATATTCCCGTTACGGCCTTGACCCTCAATGATATCATCGATTACTATCAAATTCATCTATTGAATCCGAAAGTTTTGATGGGATTATTTGTGGGTGCGATGCTCTCTTTTTTATTTTGTGGCCTATCCATTAATGCCGTTGGACGTGCGGCAGCAAAAATGGTGGAAGAAGTCCGTCGCCAATTCCGAGAAATTGTCGGAATCATGGACAATACGGCCGTTCCTGACTATGCGCAGTGCGTGAAAATTTCCACCTTTGCAGCCCAATGCGAAATGCTAATGCCTTCGGCAATTGCCATAATTTCCCCCATTATTGTGGGGGTACTATTGGGCGTATCCGGTGTGGTCGGTTTGATGGGAGGGGCACTGTCTTCGGGATTTGTGTTGGCAATTTTTATGGCGAACTCGGGAGGTTCCTGGGACAATGCGAAAAAATATATCGAAGAGGGTGCGATGGGTGGTAAGGGTTCCGATGCCCACAAAGCGGCCGTCATCGGAGATACCGTCGGCGATCCTTTCAAGGATACGGCGGGTCCCAGTCTAAATATTTTAATAAAGTTAATGTCAATCGTATCCCTCGTTGTCGTTGGAATTACCGTTAAATTTAGCTAATTTTATTCAATATTATTCATGGAAAAACGGCACTGAAAGATGTGCCGTTTTTTATGATTTTTGCGAATAAAAATGGGTGTAATAGGCGGAAAATGAAATCGTAAAAAAAAGAATTACTAGCAGAGCTAAAGGGGAATTAAATAGATCATTGGAGCCGAAAAAAAAGTTGGTAGCCGGAAAATAAATCCACTCCCTGAATATCATCAGTGTAAAAACGATGGCGCCGTGCAGCCCCACGGATGCCAAAAGATTCCGTGTGCGAAAATAGACCGTTGCCAGTAGACATCCCAGGGAAAAAATAATTGAAAATTTAAACCAAGAAATGCCAACCAGTGAGCGAAAAGTGACTTCGTAGAGGCAGTGAAAGCCGTCACCGAGTGTGGCAAACCTAGAACTTGGATTCGGTTCATAGTGCGGACGAAAGTGGAAATAGGCGAAGAGTAGGGAAGAAAAAATGGTGGCTAAAAAGGGTTTCACGGGGTTGAGTAAAATTTTAAAAATCAATCCGCGAAATAGCCATTCTTCTAAAAAAGAGAGTGCCATTGCCCCTAAAAGTGATTTCCCCAGAAAGAAATAAAGACGGGGAGAAATCGTCAAGGAAAAATCAAGGATGAGCATTTTGATTCCAAAAATCATTGGGATAAGGAAACATCCCAGGATAAAAAATTGCCCAAAAATTTTGCCGTCGCAGTCGGTGGCTAATTTTTTCGGAGAATGTTGCCGGTACATTTTCCATAGATGGGGGATGAAAAGGAGAAGGGCAATGAGACGCATGCGCTCGAAAAATATGACAAAACCTTTCCGCAGAAGATACTGGGTAAGTTCGCAGGGATGCCATTGGGCCCAGACAACCACAAAATTGAAAATGAGTGGGGTGACAATCGCAGCGATCAGCAGGGAACAAAAATAGAAAAAAACAAGAAAACAAAATGGAAAATTTTTAAATTTGATGGTGAATGGCGAATTTTTAATGGGCTGTATCATGAAATTTTTCGCATTTTGTCAAATGCTCTTCCTCGCGGGAATGGCGAACATAGGCGGGCGAAAAAACCTATTAATTGTCAAGGAGATTGGCACAGGACTCCGTCCCGTACCCCTGCAAGGAGTCGTGGACTCCTTGGCCTTTTAGGCAAAAGATTTATGAATGTTTTGTCGATTTTTTGGCGGGGGCATTCTTTAGACACAGAGGAGTTGACAGTGTTTTTTTGTTGGACACACTGGTGTCTATGAAGGTGCTTGTAACCGGTGGGGGTGGGTTTTTGGGTTGTCACATTGTCGAACTGCTTCAGAAGCGTGGCATATCCGTTCGTGCAATAGGCCGCCGGAAGCAACCCGTCCTCGAAGCCCGGGGCGTTGAATTTATCAGGGGAGATATTTCATTTAAGGATGATATCGATGAAGCGGTACGCGGCGTCGATGTCGTTTTCCATGTCGCCGGAAGGGCAAAAATGGACATGAATTATTCGGCTTACTATAATACCCATGTCATTGGAACCAGAAATGTCGTCAATGCCTGCAAGCAATACGGCGTTCAAAAATTAATTTTCACCAGTACGCCCGCCGTTGTTTTCGATGGAAAAGATCTCTCCGGAGCGGATGAATCTCTCCCCTACCAACCCCGCTACCATTGGTATTACACGCAGACAAAAGCGCTTGCGGAAAAGTATGTTTTGGATAATAATTCTCCCGAATTTAAGACCGTTGCGCTCCGTCCCCATTTGCTATTGGGGGAGGGAGATCCCCATCTAATGCCAAAAATTTTAAAATTGGTGGAAACTGGAAAATTGAGGATTGTGGGGGAGGGTGTAAATCGAGTGGATATCACATTCGTATCCAATGCCGCCCATGCTCACCTCCTTGCATTCGATGCCCTGGAATCGGGAAAAGCGTGCGGAAAGGCTTATTTTATCGGCCAGGAAAAGCCCATTGTTTTATGGGAATTTATCAATGCGATTTTTGAAAAATTAGGATTGCCCGCGATTGATAGAAAGATTAGTTTTCGCCGAGCATACTATTGGGGGATGTTGAGTGAAACATTCCATAAGTTTTTTTTCCGCCGTCGGCCTCCGATCATGACGCGTGCATTGGCAGTGGCCTTGAGCAAAGATCATTATTTTTCCCACGATCGTGCCCGGGAAGATCTGGGGTATATGCCCCAAATAACCATAGAAGAAGGTCTCGACGAATTGGTCCATCTTCTGCGTTTGCAGATGAGGATGTCAGGGTTTGGGGCTCGCAGTTGTAGTGTTTAATTTTTATGGAGTTGATTCGTGGGTGCGCTGAAGAGTGTATTGAGCGTATCATCGCTGACGTTACTTTCCCGGATATCCGGATTGCTACGCGATGTTGTGATTTTTTCCGCTTTTGGAATCGGTGAGCTCAATTCCGCATTTTTATTGGCCTTTGGCGTACCCAATTTATTTCGCCGCCTATTGGGTGAAGGCGCTCTCACATCGGCTTTGGTCCCTGTTTTTGCGGATGAATACCATGGAAAGGGAAAGGAGGAGGCCTTTTTACTGTTAGATAGGGTGACTTCGCGGCTGATGGTTGCACTATTTTTCATTGTGAGCGGAGGGATTCTTTTTTGCGGACTAGCGCTCTGGAGTGGGTGGTTGAATTTTCGCTGGCAACTGTGTTTTACCCTTAGTGCCATTCTCTTACCCTACATGTTTTTCATTTGTTTAGGAGCCTTATTTGCAGCCGTATTGAATGTTTTTGGAAAATTTCTTCTCCACGCGAGTAACGGGATTTGGCTCAATCTTACCATGATCATAACCTTCTTCGCGGGGCATTTTGTCCAAGAAAATTGGCGCATCTATTTCCTCTGTGGCGGTGTAATTGCGGGGGGAATAATTCAGATGCTTTCCCTATGGTGGGGACTGGTGCGCCTGGGATGGAAATTTCATTTCAATCTGGGGAAAGACGAACGCGTCGCTGAAATTCAACGATTATTTTTCCCCGGAATGGCCGGAGCAGCGGCGATTCAAATGAATACGGTTCTTTCCCGTACACTGGCCTATTTTGTGAATGATAGTGCGGTCGCGATTCTCTATTTAACCAATCGATTGATAGAGTTACCCCTGGGATTATTTGTGACGGCGATTACGACGGTTATTTTTCCACGGCTATCGAGTTTGGAAGCAACCCATGAAAAATTTTTACTCCGGGAAGAATTTCAACGGGGATTGCTGTGGACCCTAGTGATTGTTTTTCCGGCAATGGTTGGGCTTTTGAGTTTGGATCGGACAATTTTAGAACTTCTCTTTCGGTGGGGAAATTTCACGGAGAGGGACATGGGACTCGTGCTTCCCGTTCTGAGGGTATGTCTTTTATCGCTGCCATTTTACGCACTATCGACCTATTTGATCCGCGGTTACCATTGTAAAAAAGATACGCGAAAGCCCATGGTGATTTCCCTAATTCATTTTGCGACGAATACAATTTTGACTCTGAGTTTTATGTTTTGGCTGGAATCCATTGGCATAGCATTCGCCAATTTATTTTCGGTAATTATTCAGGCGATTTTACTGTCCATTGGCCTAGGGCGATTCGAGGAATTTCGCTTTAAAATTTGGACAAAACGTTTTCAAGATGTCCTATTTGCGAGCGTTTTGATGGGGACCATTGTTTGGCTTTCCGATAGCCTATTTGGGCAATATTTTTCGGGAAAAATGCGCGATGCGGTGAGTTTGATCGTCAATATTCCTTTGGGCGTGCTGCTCTATTTGGGCATGCTGCACTTCTTTGGAAAGAAGGACAATTTCCACGACTTAGTTACAATTTGGAAGCGATGGATCGCCAAAAAAAGGAAATCCAAAGAAATATGGTAACCGTAAAAATTTTAATTCCCAGGCTATTATGAAATATTTTGGCACAGATGGTATTCGCGGGGAGTGGGGGATATTCCCTGCAAATGGGTTTTGTTTTAATATTTTGGCGCAGGCTTTGGAGCGTTTTCATGGGGGATTAAAGCGCGTCGTTATCGGGCGAGATCCACGCATTTCTGGAAAAAAAATTAGAGATTTTTTAATTTCTGGATTTTCCGATGCGGTGGAAATTGTGGATGCGGGGATTCTAACTTCACCGTTGCTATCGCGTTCGGTGGGGGAAACGCAATCCGATTTCGGATTGATGATTACGGCTTCCCATAATCCGGCAAAGGACAATGGTGTGAAAATTTTCGATCGCCTGGGATCAAAATTGTCCCAAGAAAATGAAGCAAAAATTGAATCACTAATGGACGAAATGGTGAATGTTGTCCAAAATGAAGGCCACAGAATGGTGCACCATCGAATGGGTGTGCACCGTGCCATTGAAGCTGAAATTTTTAAAACATTTCCAAAGGTTGTGATCGATTGTGCAAATGGTGCGGCGGTTGAATTTGCAAAAAAGGCCTACCATTTTCCGGAAATCGAGTGGTTGGGTGTGTCACCGGATGGATACAATATTAATGCAAACTGTGGCAGTGAACATCCCGAATTATTGATTAAAAAAGTTAGAGATAGTAAGGGCAATTTGGGGATTGCCCACGATGGGGATGGGGATCGCCTTCTCCTCTGCGACGGCCATGGTAATATTTTAGCGGGGGAAGTGATTTTGGGGATCATTGCGATTGATCTTCACCGCGTGGGCCGTTTGAAAGAAAATAAAATGGTGACAACGCAAATGTCCAATCGCGGTTTGGAGGCGGCATTGGAAAAGCGGGGCATAGGAGTTGACTATGCGGACGTGGGCGATCGCAACGTTGCGGCTAGGATGTGCGAGTTGGGCTGTAATTTTGGAGGGGAAACTTCGGGGCACATCATTTTTAGGGATGAGGCACCGACCAGCGACGGCATTCAAACGGCACTACTATTTCTTAGGGCGATGGATAATCTGAAAATTTCCCTCGGAGAGGCAATCGATCGGATTCCCCTATTTCCAAAAAAATTCTGCAACGTGGCCGTGAACAATAAAATCCCCCTGGAACAACTTCCCGATGTGCAAAATACGATTGCCGAATTGGAGCATTTCCTAAGTTCGAAGGGAAAAATTTTGGTTCGCTACTCGGGAACTGAAAATAAATTACGCCTATTGGTGGAAGCGGAGACGGAATTTTTAGCCGATGAGATGATGGGAAAATTAAAAAATAGCATTGAAAATTGTACTAAAATTATATAATTATCTCCGTGAATGCGCGACTGCGGCAACTGTGGATTGGAAAAATTGATGGATTATGCCAGGTTGAGAACTGGAAATATGCGCAATTTTTATGCCTAGAGCTACTCCATGAGGAACCCAATTTTGTCGATGCGCGCCGCATATTGCACAATATACGCCAATATACCTTCTGTCGAAAAAAAATTCGGCGGTGGATACTTTTATCCGTTGTTTTTTTTCGAGTGATTTGGTATGCGCTGAGAATCAAGAGCAGGCATCGCCAACTGCTAAATGCGACGGATGAATTGCTCAACATCGATCCCAATAATGTGATGATACTGCGATTATTTGCGGAAATAATGTCCTGTTTTGGATTTTTGGAGACGGTCATTTTTTCCATAGAATGCATTCCCGAAAACAAGCGCAATGGGGATGATTGGCTATTAATGGGAGAAGCATTTTTAGATTTAGAAAATTTTCAAATGGCGGTGAATGTTGCAAAAAAAATATTGACAAAATCACCCCATAATATGCAAGCCAGCGATCTACTGCAAAAATCGTCCATTGAACAGTCCATGAGAGGATAAAAAAACAGCGTAAAAATAAAATTAGAAACCCCTAATTCATTCTATTTTACTAGGCATGGGGATGTGTTTTTTTATATGCTGCCTGGATCATCCTGGAATTCACGTGCGTATAAATTTGGGTCGTGGACAGTTGCGCATGCCCTAGGAGTTCCTGTATCAAACGGAGATTGGCACCATTGTTGAGCATATGGGTCGCGTAGCTGTGGCGCAATTTATGGGGACTGATATCCATGGGTAAATTGCCCTGACACAGGTAAAATTTCAATCGATTTTGGACCTGTCGCGCCGTTAGACTTTCTCCTTTCTCGCTCGTGATAATCAATTTATCATTTTCAAGGACGCCGCCTATGCCTTCCATAAATTGATCGAGCGCGTAGATGGAATAGGCGCCAATGGGACAGATACGTTCCCGATTACCTTTCCCCAAAATTTTGGCAGAATATTGCTCGAAATCAATATCACGGTAGCGCAGGGATAGTAATTCTCCCAGGCGCATGCCCCCGTTGTAGAGTAGTTCCAGAATGAGCGTATCCCTCAGAAAGAGAAATTTTGAAATTTTCCCCTCCGCGAATAACTGTTTGGGTAAATGGATCAGCTTTGCCATATCCTGGGGCGATAAAATTTTTGGAAGAATTTTATCTTTTCTGGGGCTTTTGAGATTTTCAAAGGGATTGCATGGGATCATTTTTTCCTTCTGAAGAAATAGAAATAGCGATTTAAGTCCGGAGAGGCGATTGGCTACGGTCGATTTTTTATGTTCTCGGAGTAATTCGATCAAATACTGCCGAATCGTAAATTCATCTACGTTTTCCCATCTTCGAATTGCCGTGTAACGATTTAAAAAATCGATGAAACATTCAACGGAAGTGACATAACTTTCTAGGGTATGTTTGGAAAGCTGCCGTTCAACTTCTAGGGTACGAATAAATTCACCGTAGGAAAAATTAACTTTTCCACGATTTTCAATAGGTTTTTCCATAATTTTTGGGAACATATCGCATAAAATATTGATCTGACTTGACGAAAACTCCATTTTTTAATTCTTAGGCGCATGGCAAGTAAAGATAATCGGATTAAAGAAAATGTATCGGGAAAATTTTATGTCGATGACCAGTGCGTTGACTGTGATATGTGTCGAAATCTGGCACCCGATTTTTTTGGAATGGCAAAAAATGGAGGATCCTACGTCAAAAAACAGCCTTCAACCGCGGATGAAGTTGATCTTTGTCTGGAAGCCATGGATGGCTGTCCCGTCGATGCCGTCGGCGATGACGGCGATGATGATGAAATATAATTTTCCATTGGGCGGTAATTTTTTATTGAACAAATGGGAAGGGAAGGTGATTCTCCTATTCCATACTGGAATTAATGGAAAAATAAAAGCGTTGTTTTCTTTTTCCATTTGCGTTGATTTGCGTTTTACTCTTGGCCTTTTTTAATCGAAATAGGTTGGCCTGTGTCCGCTGGCATTTAGCGCATTCTGATCAGCTCCTCCGTTCAGCAATAGCTGTGCCGTTTCAAAATATCCGTTTTCAATGGCAAGGTGTAGCGCCGTGTTGCCATAAATATTCCTCGCATTTACTTTTACCACCGGACCAAGGGATAATAATTCCCCGACGACTTCAAAATTTCCCATTCTAGCAGCAGAGTGCAGCGGAGTATTGTTGAAGCGGTCTCTTACATTGGCATTGGCCATGAAATTGCCATTTCTATCTTTTATGGAAAATAATTCGCGTACAATTTGCCCAACTCCTTCCCTTGCAACAAAATGCAACGGCGTAGCACCACCATAATTTTTCAAATTCATATTTATGTCGGGTCGCCGGAGCAATAGGCGTACCAGTTGTTGATTTTTTTTGCGCACAGCCCAGTGCAATGGGGTATTTCCGAGATGATCCCGAACATTCACATCCACCGTGAAATTGTCATTATCATCCCTCAGTTCGAGCAATAGCTCTACCATGTCCGCATTTTCGATCTCCACGGCATCGTGCAAAGGGGTCCATCCCAAATGATTCCGTGCGTTTACGTCTATGTTTGGGTGTTGAAGTAATGTTTCCATTGCCTCAAAATTTTCATCGCGTAGGGCCATGTGCAAAGGCCTATCGCCGTAAGTATTTTTTGCATTTACATCTCCACCGGCGGCAATTCTTTCCCATATTTCATCGAAATTCCGTGGATTTATAGCCATTGCCGCCCCTTGAACGGGTGTGAGCATATTTAGAGCATTTTTTAATAAAAAAATTCCAAAAATAATACCTTTTGTTAAATTTTCATTTAATATTTCCACTTTCATAGTGACTGTGAATCTATGATTTATTGGCGTATTGTCAATTTTTTTATTAAAATTAACGAAATTACCGCTTTGTTTTGTTATTTTTTTAGCGAATTTTTGGAGAATTTTAAATTTTACAAAAACTTCTTCAAACCTAATCCCGTTTCAGGGGGAGAGCATTCCCCTGTTACTGCGCGGAAACTATGCCGTGACTCTGCACTGCCGTCTGCGAAAATTTGTGGCGTTCTGCTAATGGGCGGTTGTAATGGCTGCGCTGGACCTAGGCTATGAAAGAGTCATTTCCGCAGTTTGAAAATCAATGGACGATGAAAAAATTATGAGATAATGGATTGACATTCGGAGAGGCAAATTTTTACTGGGAGACGGAATTGGAGATGCCCGATAGCTCAGCGGTAGAGCAGGTGACTGTTAATCACTTGGTCGTAGGTTCGAATCCTACTCGGGCAGCCAGCGTTAATTTTGTTTTTTTATTCATTTTGTTTTCCGTGGGTTTTTACCGCCAGCGCTCCTTAATTCTTCCGTTTAGCCTTCATCGAGTTCATTTTTGTCTTCACCGATTGCATTCGTTTCGTTGAATTCTGTTTTTGTCCTATTATGCTCTTCGCCGTCGATGGACAGTGCTTCGAGGCGGATCATGACGGTTTCCAAGTCGAGGTGATTTTCTTCCTTTGGGGAGAGCATGTCTGTGAGTAATTTTGCCAGTGAAATAGAAGTTTTTTTAGAATAAAGCTTTGTTTTTTTTAGGAAGCGTAGGTATTTTTCATATAAATTTTTCAGCGGCAATCTATTGTTGTTTTTGTAAGCTTTTCGAAGAGCTTTTCGAAAGCTGTTTTGAAATTGTTCCCCTAAAAGCACAAAAGAAAATGTGATGCTAAGCCGATGAATATCCCTGGCGATATCAGAAAATTCTTCTATTTTTTTTAAATTTTCCCAATCGATGAGCTTTAAGGCAGTGAGAGATCCATGATCGGAAATGATTATATTTTTTGGACCAATGTCATTGTGTGTGTATCCGCAAGTGTGCAAGGCAAGGCATGCACTCGTCAGCTGCAGCAATAGATCGAAGGCAATGTCTTGATTTCTCGGTAAACCCAAAGGCGTGTCGTAGGGTGGAAAATTTCTTTCCACGCATTCTCGGAGCGTATGACCCATGATTTGTGGCAAAATTTCGATGGTTTCATTCATCTGTTGATCGAAACGATGGACTTTAGCGATGGCGACGATGGGGACGATATTGCCTAGGCCGAGGAGAGGCTTGAGGTATGATTTTTTCTCTTCGTCGGAAAGGGTATCGCCCTTTTCGATTCCAGCTAATTCGTTTAGTTTCTCTTTCACCGCATCCATGAAAGCATAGAATGGTTTTCGATCATTTTGTTCTTCGGATGGAGATTGGGAGCGTTTTAATACAATATTTCTGTCACCGAGTCGACCTTCCGTCACATGTCCTCTGTGATCGAGTAGTTTTTGAGATGTGATGATTTTAGTGCCATTTTTAAAATCGGGCAAATTTAGCGATTTTTCCAGGAAGCTGCGAAAGTTTTCCGGAACTCCTTCAAAAAAATCATAGGTTTTCCTCAAAATTAATCTCCTAGGGAGTGGAGGTAATGCGTGATTCGGAGGAGGTAATGCGTGATTTTCTTGCTTTGGCTTTCTTGCAAATTTTGCCCTTTTCGGCGGAGTGTTTTGTTTCATTTGCCTTTGTGGCTGGCCGGAAGTTGGCTTTCCCGTTGTTTGCTTCCCAGCAGAAGTCCCGAGAACTAAACCATTGAAAACGGTGAGAAATAGAATTAGGCATCGACTTTTCATAGGATTTATAAAATAAATTTTCCATAAAAATTTGCAATTTATTTTTAAACATGAAACAAATAAAATAATTTAAAAGGTAGCACTTTGCAGTTTTTTTCCCAATAATTCCCGGTGCTTCCTAGGGATTTTTCTTTTTTTAGTTTAATTTCGAAGTCTCTATTCTAATGATCCCAATTAAGGCTCCCCATCAATCCTTTCCAATGTTCCCAACCCATTCCTTTCCTCCTTCGTTTTTTGTGCTATCATTGTTTCCGTTGCCTATCCTGGGACACAGCGGAATTGAATCCGCTTCCGGAACTGGCTTCAATGGATGGAAAATAATACTCAATTTATCGATCACTTCTCCGGCGCGAAATCCGTTCTTGCCATCGCTCTCCTTTCTTTGGCACAGAAAATCGTCCGGGATATCCATATGGAAAATATTTCCATGGCTGATATCGGGGCATTGACCGGTACCCTACAAAAACTCGTTAGTTGCTATGCTGAATTGCAACTTCTTCCTGAAATACACATCCCAGATTCCCATAAATTGGTTTCCCCTGAAGTGATCGATTCCATCCAGACTCAGCTCAATCTCCTCTAAAAATGCGTGAATTTGAGGAAAAGTTTTTCTTGCCCTACCAAAGGCGTTGGATTAGTGATGCTTCAAGATTGAAGATCATTGAAAAATCTCGCCAAATCGGAATCTCCCTGGCAACTGCCTACCGTTTGGTTCGGGAACATTCCTCCAGGGATTGCCGATTCGACGCATGGGTTTCCTCCCGGGATGAAATTCAAGGGAAACTTTTTTTGGAAGATTGCAAAAAATTTAGTCAAATTTTGAACGTTGCCGCGCGAGATCTCGGTCGAGAACTTATGGCATTGAATAAAAAATCGGGGTCCGTTTCCATACCCTTCTATAATAACCATTTCATCCATTCCCTCTCTTCTAATCCCGATGCCCAATCCGGTAAGCGCGGCACACGTGTTTTGGATGAATTTGCACTCCATTCCGATCCCAAATTATTATATGCCGTTGCCTACCCGGGAATTACTTGGGGTGGGCAATTGGAAATCATATCAACCCATCGAGGTTCGGATAATTTTTTCCATAAACTCATCGAGGACATCACGGAAAATGGAAATCCTAAAAAATTTTCCCACCATAGGGTGACGCTACAGGATGCATTGGAACAGGGACTGCTCCGAAAACTGCGGACAAAGGTTTCCGCCGATGATCCGATTAGGGCCATGGATGAGGGCGATTATTTCGATTATATTCGGCGATCCTGTCCAGATTATGAAATTTTTTTACAGGAATACATGTGTGAGCCCTGCGATCATCGATCCATATTTTTGCCAATGCATTTGATTGAGGACGCGGAAACGCTCTACGATCCCCAAAAAATTACCGATAAGAATGATCTCTTTCTGGGTGTGGATGTGGGACGAACCACAGATTTAACCGTATTTTGGCTGTTGGCATCCGTGGAAGATAAATTGATCAGCAAAGACATTATAGTCCTCAGGAACAGAACATTTTCCGAACAGGAAGCAATTTTCTACGAATTATTGGCGATGCCGATGCTACGCCGGGTTTGCATGGATCAAACGGGAATTGGCCGACAATTTGCGGAACGGGCCGCCGAACGTTTTGGAAAATACAGGGTCGAGGGCATCACTTTTACGAATTCCATTAAGGAACAATTGGCCTATTCATTGCGAACCGCCTTCGAAAATAAAATCATTAAAATTCCCAGCGATGATTTGATTCGCGCCGATCTGCGCTCCGTGAAAAGGGAAAATACATTTGCCGGAAAAATACGTTTTTCTGCGGAAAATACCGAAAAGGGTCACGGCGATCGCTTCTGGGCCTTGGCACTGGCCATTCATGGTGCACAGAAATTTCAGCCCCAAAGGGAAACCCATTTCGTCAACGTATCGCGCCATTGGCGGGTGAGCCGATTGCCCCAGCCCTCCATTTCCATTTTGGCCTAGTTCTTCGGCCCTTATCCATCTCCTTCCCCGCGCTTTACTATTCTGTCCTGCACTAGCAAGGAATTGCGGACTCCTTGACTTCTTTCACCAAAAACCAGTGGAAAATTTTCCACTGGTTTTTGACATGGAAAAGAGCGTCTCCTTAGAAAGAAGACTTTTTTCCTAGAAGAAACTCCACCCCACGGCACAGCCGCGGGACTTTTTTTACCTAAAAAAAGAATTTCCCGGTGAACATGGCATGAGCGAAAAAAATTTATTTTATATATTTTTCCGTAAAAAGTAAAATTTTTAAAAAAAAACTTGCATTTTATTTTAAAAAAATTATTATGACAATCACTATGAAAAACAATATTTATATTTTAATTTTGTTGGGCTTGGGGCTCACGGAGTCACGAGCAGCAAATAATCCTTTTAATCAAAGTCCAAATCCTTTTGGTCAAAGTCCTTTTGGTGTTGTTGCTAACAATCCAAATCCTTTTGCTCAAAGTCCAAGTCCTTTTAATCAGGCAAGTCAAAGTCCTTTTGGTGTTGTTGCTAACAATCCAAAACCAAATCCTTTTGGTCAAAGTCCTTTTAATCAGGGGGCTAGTGCAAGTCCTTTTTTGTTGGGTAACCAAAACCTTAAACCAATAATAGCAGATTCTGAATTTCAAAAATGTAATCCTGAGCAACAAAACAGTAGCTTAGGATATGCTGATCAGCTGATAAAAGAAGGGAAAGACGCGCAATTTGCAGTCAATGTAGGCATATATATGCTTTCTCTTTATGTAAAGGGATTTGATAAAAAAAGAGTCGAAGAAATTAAACCAATAATAGCAGATTCTGATTTTCAGAAATGTACTCCTGAGCAACAAAAATATATTTTTGCCTATGCTAATCGGCTGATGCAAGAAGGGAAAGACGCGCAATTTGCAGTCAATGTAGGCATAGATATGTCCTCCATTTATGTAAAGGGAATTAATAAAAAAAGAGTCAATTATCTTAAAAGAATAGTAACAAATTCTGGTTTTCAAAAATGTAATCCTGAGCAAAAAGAATATATCATAGATTATGTTTTTCAAATGATGAATGATAGGAATAAGCCGCAATTTGCATTTAAAGTAGGCATGGATATGGTCTTTCTTTACAGCAAAAAAATCGATCAAATGTTACCGAATCAAATCAAAGAAGTCAATGAATCGGGGGGCATGGCTGCTAGGGATGTTGATAATTTTACTAAAATAAAGAAGGCCGTTGAAGCCTTAGCCGAACTTATGGCAACAAAAGACAGCGATGATAAACCAAACGGCAATTATAAAATAATATCGGATTATCTTAGTAAGCAATGCACGCTAACGAGTGAATGTCGAGCGAGTCAAGCAATGCGCTATTTTTTATTGAAGCAACGCACAGATGAGAAAGCTTTAGAACAAAATCTTTGGGGACATGGAAAGCCTAATTGGTATATGAAACTAAATACTAAAGAAGAAAAAAAGGCAGCAATGAAGGATCGCTATGGAGAAAGTTTTCCCAAATATCAATTATACAATCTAGGTAAAGTGAAAACATTTTCAATAAACGAACTCAAGGAAAAATTTGATCGTTATATTGAAAGACACAAATACACTCCTAGGGAATATGCCAAAACAGTTACTATGTATAAGGCATTTACGGCCATTGCATTGAAAAAGATTAAT
>JAIRYA010000047.1 GCA_031268005.1 Puniceicoccales bacterium
GAAACATTCACCCACAATATACGGATTCGTTTGCGCATCGATGGCATATTAATTGAGCTTCCTGCGCCGGATCGTAAACTGGGCGATTCCATTATTTCCTGCATTAAGACACTCGCCAAACTCAACCTTTCCGAAAAACGCCTTCCCCAAGATGGCCACATCGAATGCGATTACTTCGGTCGCCCCATCGATTTTCGACTTTCCACTTTGCCTACCCAGTATGGCGAAAGCGCCGTTCTCCGCGTGCTCGATAAAGGCTCCTGGCATTTCGACTTGAATAAAATCGGAATCGCTCCACAAATTTTAACGCAATTGCGACAGGCATTTCGCTCAGGCTCCGGTATTATTCTAGCTACGGGCCCAACGGGAAGCGGTAAAACAAGTACCCTTTATAGTGCTCTCCAGGAAATTAATGACGAAGAGACAAAAATTATTACCATCGAAGATCCCGTGGAATATGAAACGGAGGGCATCGTTCAGGTCAATGTCCGCAATGACATTGGCTTAAGCTTCGAAAGTGCTTTGCGTGCCTTTTTGCGCCACGATCCCGATAAAATCCTCGTCGGCGAACTACGCGATACGATTACCGCTAAAATTGCCGTTCAAGCTGCCCTAACGGGACATCTCGTCCTCGGAACATTGCATACCAATGACGCCCCCAGTTCCGTCACGCGTCTCATTGACATGGGAATTGATCCCTATCTCATCGCCGATACGGTCAAGGGTATCCTCGCCCAGCGCCTGCTACGGCGAATTTGTTCCCATTGCAGGGAAAAAGTAATGGCTACTCCCGAAGAAAAGGAAATTATTGGGATCGACGGCATCGATAAAATATACGAGGGAAGAGGCTGTGAGCAATGCGATTATACCGGCTGTAAAGGTCGCTTTGGTATCTACGAATGGATGCCCCTAAATTTTGAAATCCGCAATGCCATTCGCAAACGCCTGCCGCTCGACAAACTTCACAAACTAGCCATAAAAAACGGTTTAATATCTCTAAAAATTGCCGCTGTCCAAGCTCTTAGGGAAGGTATAGTAACGATTAGTGAATTCAAAAAAGTATAGGGACAAAATACTTCTAGGAACTTAAAATTCGAAATGATCGCCGGGTTTCAGTGAGCGTGCAAATGCACAGATAAGGCGAATAATGTTCTCAATATCCTCCAAATTTGCAGTTTCTACGGGTGTATGCATGTAGCGCAGTGGTATGGAAATCAATCCCGTGGGAACACCACCCCGCGTCACCTGTATGCAACGCGCATCCGTCCCCGTCGGGCGCGTCTCGCTCTCAATTTGATAGGGAATTTTTTCTTTTTCAGCGCACTCAATGATGCGGTCAAAGAGCAAAGGATTAATATTGGCGCCCCGCGCAATAATTGGCCCCGCCCCGAGTTCCACCTTTGAAAAACGCTTATTGTTACAATCTGGAAAATCCGTCGCATGGCCGACATCGACCGCAATTCCGACCGTTGGTGCACAGGAATAAGTCGCATTGGTCGCACCGCGAACGCCGACTTCTTCCTGGGTCGATGCCACGGAAGTGACATTGCAGCCCAACTGACTCTTTTCTTTGGCGAGTCGAAGCGCGACTTCCATAACCACATAGGCACCCGCCTTATCGTCAAAGGCTCGCCCCGTGATATTATTCGTATCGTTTATAATAGCCGTTTCCGGAGTTTCATAGACCACGGGATCGCCAATGCGTACGAGTTTCCTAGCCTCCTCTTCGGATTTTACACCGATATCAATCCACAATTCGTGAATTTTTTGGACCTTATTTTCCTCATCGTCATCGAGTAAGTGGATGGCGCGTTTCCCAGTAATACCCAAAACATCGCCATTTTTCGTTAGAATGCAAACGCGGCGCCCGGGAATAATTCCCCGATCATGGCCACCGATGGTATCGAATGACAAAAATCCCTTATCGTCGATGTAGGTGATGGCGAAACCGAGCTCATCCATGTGACCGGAAAGCATAAGGGCCGGATTGCCATCGCCCGTCCTAACGGTCGCAAAGCGGTTTCCGATGGTATCCTTTTTATAGTCATCGACGCTACGCTCCATGTAACGATCGACGATTTTTTGGGCCTCAAATTCATACCCAGACGGCGAGCGCGCAATCATTAATTCTCTCAAAAATTCGGGAATACTAGCCATAGATTGATTCACATTGAAAAGATTTAAAAAAAGTCCAGACTTTCGTATGAAAAATTTTCGCCATAAAAAAATTTCACAAAGAGCCCCTTCTTCAGCATTTTGATTATTTAAATTTTACGATTTAGCCGGCTTAAGTTATTCAATAAATTTTCATCCGTAAAATACCTCATTGGCAAAGCTTGAACATATCCAAAGCCAATTGGTGGAATGGGTCATTTTGACTCTGACTACGCTCTTCCAATGCTTTTATAACATCTGAAAATTTATCTGTTTCCGGCGCACTTAAACCTAAAAGCTTCTGTGCCTGTCGCAAATAGTCTAGGGCTTCCGTTTCCACATCCTTTATTTTTTCATAGTAGATTTCAAATTGAATAATTACTGATTCCGGGTATTCCATCTCTAATTTTTCCAAATCATTCAAAGCCGTTTCTATTTTTTCCTGATGATCGATGATGGATCCGTAAATGGCTGCTGTCTTTCCAAATTCATTGCTTTGGGATAGGGCATTTAAGTCTTCTTCAAGAAGATTTTGACACTTATCCAAATCAAAACATGCGATTTTAAAACGCAGAATAAAGTCTTCCATCCTTAAATTTTCCACATCGGACGCTAAATACCTGTGGGCATTGACTCCGATGTCATTTAAATGGCCTAGCGTTTCTTCCCATTTGCCAAAAAACTGCAAATAATAACCCATCATTTTTTCCGCATCGGAAATACGGTCTTGCACTTCCAAAAGGTCCATCCTAATTTTTTGCTGCAGCGTTAGTGGTTCCTCCACCGATTGTGAAACTGTAAGCGGATTATCGAAGAACGATGTCTGAATACCCACCGCACTTCCCAGAAATCCACAAAAGCAAAAGGTTCCAAAAACAAGATTTTTTACTGATTTTTCATTTATTGCATTTTGCATAATTTTATCTTATTATTATTTCTTTATCTTAAATTACTGGAAACGTGTCAAGTTTTTTTTTAATTTTTCAACTAAATTTTTCAGAACATTTCAAATTTCCCAATGGCTCCTATTTCACTGTAATTCCGAAAGATTTATTTACCTTCGCCCATGTGGAATTAGCCCATGGAACGGGAGGATCTCTTTTTTTAACCAAACTTTCCTCTCCAGGCAATTGTCGGCTGCGCGCGGAATGCTGCCCTTCGCCTGCGAGGAGTCATCGACTTTTTTTTATTTTCTATTAATATTTTTAACTCTTTTTATTTCGCCATTTCCGTTTTCGAAATTTTTATATCCCATAAAAGAGCCAATTTTGCTATTCACTATTGACGTTTGGAGGGATAATGAAATTGTTTTACTATCCCAAAGTAATGCAAGAACCCAAAGAAAAAGTCATTTCAACGAACATCACCGAGGTCATGCAGCGCTCCTACATCGACTATTCCATGTCGGTGATTGTGAGCCGTGCGCTTCCCGACGTGCGCGACGGTTTAAAGCCGGTCCAGCGCCGTGTTCTCTACGCCATGCTACGGGAAGGACTGATCAGTTCTCGTCCCTTTGACAAATGCGCCGGTGTCGTCGGTGAGGTTTTGAAAAATTACCACCCCCACGGCGACTCCTCCGTCTATGAAACACTGGTACGCCTCGGCCAAAATTGGGTGATGCGCTGCCCACTGATTACGCCCCAGGGAAATTTTGGATCCATCGACGGCGATCCGCCGGCAGCCTACCGTTACACGGAATGTAAATTGGAAAAAATTTCCGAGGAGATGCTCCGCGACATCGATGAAGAAACGGTCGATTTTCAACCCAATTACAAAGAAAGTACCGTTGAGCCGACGGTGTTGCCTTCCGCTTTGCCGAACCTACTGATGAACGGATCTACGGGAATCGCCGTTGGCATGACGACGAATATCCCGCCCCACAATCTCGGCGAATTGATCGATGCCCTCTGCCGCATGATTGATGATCCCCGTACGACGGTGGACGATTTATGTGGAATTATCAGGGGGCCCGACTTTCCGACGGGAGGTTCGGTAATTGGCCTCGAAAATATTCAAAAATATCTTCGAACGGGGCGGGGTATCATTCGCAATCGCGGGGTCATTGAGGTTGAATCCCAAAAAAATGGCCGCGAGCAACTGGTCATTAGAACAGTTCCCTATAACACCAATCGAGCCGCAATTGTCACTAAAATTGCAGAACTGATCAATGAAAAGATCATCGATGAGGCCAGTGATTTGCGCGACGAATCCGATGAAAATACGCGCATCGTCATCGAACTCAAGCGCAACGAATCCCCGCGGGTTGTAATCAATAAACTATTTAAGTTAACGCCCATGGAATCCTCCTTTGGCGTGATTTTACTGGCATTGGATAAGCGTCGGCCGAAGCAGATGAATATCAAGGAGATGCTGGAATGCTATCTCGATCACCGCCGGGAAGTCATTTTCCGCCGCATACAGTTTCGCCTCCGAAAGGCGGAAGCGCGTGCCCACATTTTGGAAGGTTACAAGATTGCATTGACCAATCTCGATAATTTCGTAAAAATTATTCGCCAATCGCCCAATCGCGATGCAGCAAAGGTGGAATTGATGGCGAAATACCCACTTTCCGATCGCCAAGCGGATGCCATTCTAGAACTGCGGCTCTACCAATTGACCGGCATGGAGCAAGAAAAAATCGACGAAGAATACGGCGAATTGATTAAAACTATTGGGGAATATCGCCACATTTTGAACGATGAGCAATTGCTTCTCGGGGTTATTCGCCGGGAATTCGTTGCCGTGAAAGAGCTCTATGCGACGCCCCGCCTGACGCAAATTTTACCCGCCGAAGATGAATTTCGCATCGAAGATGTCATCGCCAGGGAAGGCTGTATTATTACGACGACGGAAAATGGCTTCATCAAGCGTACGGAAAATTCCGCCTACCGTTCCCAGCGGCGCGGAGGCAAGGGCGTTATTGGCGCCGGGCAGCGCGACGACGATAGGATTACGAATCTTCTTTCGGCCAGCACACACGACCACATCATGTTTGTCATGACGAATGGACGCATTTACATCGAAAAAGTGTATGAAATTCCGGAAGGATCGCGGACTTCGAAGGGGCGTTCGCTGGTCAACGTCATTGAAATGCAAGGCGATGAAAAGATGGCTGCAATGATTTGTTTCCCCGAATTCACCGGTGAACGCTATCTCATTATGTGTACGAAAAAGGGCGTCACGAAAAAAACTAACCTCAATGACTACGTCAACTATCGCCGGGGAGGGATTATTGGCATTGATATCGACGATGGCGATTATGTGATTGAGGCGCGACTTTCGGATGGCCAAAACGAGCTCGTTTTAATCACCCATAGGGGTATCTCCATTCGCTTTAGTGAACAAGAATTACGCGATCAGGGCCGTGCGACGCGCGGCGTCCGCGGCATCGCTCTGAGGGAAGGCGACTACGTCGTGGCGATGACGATTGTCGACAATGACGCCACATTTCTCGTAGCCGCTGAAAATGGCCAGGGAAAGCGCTCTTCCTTCGACAGCTACCGCCTCCAAAAGCGTGCGGGGCTGGGTGTTATTGCGATTAAAATGGCAAAAAATGTCGGCGTTGCTGCAGCCTTGACGGTTAATGATGGGGATGAAATCATGATGATAACGGAGCGGGGTCAAGCGGTGCGTTCGCCGGTCAAAGGCATTCGCGTTATCGGGCGCACAACTCAAGGTGTTCGCCTCATCAATCTTGAAAAAGGCGATCATTTAATGGGTGTCAGTCGCATCACCGAAGTCGAGGATTCAATCGATGAAAATAATCCCGAAAAAGGCGATCATTTGCTGGATGTCAATCGAACCACCACCGAAGTCGAGGATTCAACCGATGAAAATAATCCCGAAAAGGGTGATCATTTGCTGGATGTCAATCGAAGCACCACCGAAGTCGAGGATTCAACCGATGAAAATAATTGGCCATAAAATTTTAATCAAAGCAATTTTTTCGCATTTGTCGGCCAAAATTTAAAAATATCCACCATTGATCGCATGCGCTGCGGCTGCCGCCGATGCCCACGCCCAGTGTAAATTGTAGCCGCCGAGTTCACCGGTGACATCGACAACTTCACCGATAAAATATACGCTCGGGCAACTTTTTACTTCCATGGTTTTGGAGGATAAAAATCGTACCGCCACACCTCCACGCGTCACCTCAGCCCTGGAGTAACCCGCCGTATTTTCCGGAATAAATGTAAATTTTGTCAATCGATGAATGAGATTATTTTCCTCTGTTTTGTTCATATTACCCAAGGCCGTTGGCTGATCTTCCGCAAAAATTTCCGCCAAACGTCGGGGGAGAAAATTCCCTAGGAGCGTCCTAAGTTTTCGATTGCGATTGCTTTCGATGACTTTTCTTAGATCAATTCCGGGAATCCAATTGATTTCCATGGGCTTATTTTCTTGCCACCACAGAGAAGCCGCCAATAGGGCAGGGCCGCTGAGACCGTAATGGGTAAGCAGGACATCGTCCCTAATCGTGCGCGTCCCCACCGCCAGGGAAACGGCCAGTGAAATTCCGGCAAGTTCTTTAAATTTTTTTTGTATTTCTTTGGGAAAATCGAGGCGCACCAATGCGGGTGCCAATGGCTCAATTTCCAGATTTAGTTGCTGCGCAAATCGGTAGCCAAAATCTGAAACACCCAACTCCGGTAACGATAGGCCACCGGTCGCAATGACCAAATTTCTGCAGCAAAAATTCGCCTTTTTTGGGCAATGAATTACCCAAATTTCGCCATCGCGTTCGATGCGATTCACTTCTATTTCGAAGGCAATTTTCGTTTCCGAACTCAAATAATCAACCATATTTCTAGCATCAAAGGAAAATAATTTCCCGCCCTCGCATTCTTCATGGGCAATCCCTGCAGC
This sequence comes from Puniceicoccales bacterium, assembly GCA_031268005.1. Taxonomy (GTDB): domain Bacteria; phylum Verrucomicrobiota; class Verrucomicrobiia; order Opitutales; family LL51; genus LL51. Next base: position 7,021 of record JAIRYA010000047.1, read on the forward strand.
CGAAAATAATTCAACCACATTTTGCCAGGAAAATTGCGCCAATGCTGATTTACAAAAGTGTTCATTGCGGGAGTAATAGTGTTCCGAAGATATATTTTTATTGGTAAAATTACAGCGTCCACCACCGGAAATGAGTACCTTGCGTGCCGGTCGATTGGTCATCTCGAGGACGATGCAGCTTCCCTTTAGCAATTTTGCACATAGTAAACCGGAAGCTCCCGCTCCAATAATCGCCGTGTCGAAAATCATCGGAACAATAGTCCTAGATAAATAGCACTGTGAAGTGGCAATGGGATGAAACTTGAAAAACGTCTGCCACTAATCTCATTCTTCGCTTCCGCCGTGATTTTTTATGAGTGAAATAATTTCTCGCTTTTCACTTTTTTTCGCATAATTCAATGCCGTTCTCCCCTTCTCATCGACCAAATTTAATTCAATATTTGCCTGATTTAGTAGCAATTCAACCATGAAGAGATCATCTTTTAGGATCGCAAACATCAAAAGTGTGCGCCCTTTATAGTCAAAAAAATTCACATCGACACCATCATACTTCAAAAAAATATTCAAATAGTCTATTTTTTTTAAAAATATGGCGTATTGCAAAGGTGAAAATCCCAAAATATTTCCATTTTGCCAATTAAATGCATAGCCTGAAAATAATATTTCATTTATAATTACATTATTTTCCAATACCATGGCTACCGTTAATACTGCATTTGCGAAATCCGCATTTAAATTTCGAAAATCTTTTGCTAGCTCTACCAAATCGGATCCGTAGCGTTCGCGATTGTCGCGAATTACCATAATTATTTCTTGAGCATTGCGAATTTCACGGATAATTTCCATGCCCTCAAACGCATCCTCCAACGCCTCATCCTCCCAAATGCTTGAATTTAGACTTTCAAAGATTCCTTCCCCATCTAAATCATTCCCAGTTCTGAAAAATGCTCTATTTTTACACTCCTCCAAAAATAGGGAGAGTGTCTTTGCCTCAGTTGGCACCAACGTACTTTCTAAATTTCCACGGTTCCGGGGAATATCCCCGGAACTTCCCATCGCCATGGATACAAAAAAAATTCCCCACAGGTAAATTACCTTCCCATTTAAATTTTTCATTGCTTTGAAGTTTTTACTGATAAAAGGCTTTATGTGATTAAAAAATAATGTCAAGTATCATTTTTCTTTTTTTCAAGCAACTTGCTTGCAGGTACGGAACGCCGTTCTGCAAGGAAGCGACGGAGTGTCCTCCACATTGACAAATTCATTGGGCCCGCAAATCGGCATCTTTTTGGAGGAGGTTTCTGATTATTTCCATCCTTTGGGTGGTTTCTTTGGCCGTATCTTCGAGGGAGGAGGTCAGCGGTGCATTGCCGAAGATATAGAATTTAATTTTAGGTTCCGTGCCACTGCCGCGAATGGCGTAGCGGTAGCCATTGTCGAGGTCAATCACGAAAAAATTTTGTGCCGGAATGCGTTTGCCGTCGGGATCAAAAATTTCATCTTTGTTGAAATCCGTGATGTGCGTAATATGAAAATGTCCAAGCGTCGTTGGCGGATTTTTTTTATAGGATTCGAGAATATTTTTAATTTTTTTAGCACCCGATGCGCCTTCGTAGTAGATGTTTAGTTGCATTTCGTCGTAGTAGCCATATTTTTTATAGATTTCATTGCGGAAATCGATGAGTGTTTTTCCGGATTTTTTTAGAACGGCGAGCATTTCACAGATCATCAGCGTAGCTCCATTGGCATCCTTATCGCGGGTATTGTTACTTGCCAGATAGCCGTAACTTTCCTCGCCACCAAAAGCAAAAAAAGTACTGTATTGCAGCAATAATTCGCGACGCTTTTCCCTGGGCGTGTTAGCATAGTCGATTGTCGGCGGATCGAGTTTTGCCAATTGATTTTGGAGAATGATTTCATAGTCATTCAATTTTTCACCGATCCATTTAAAGCCGGTCAGCGTATTGATACATTTCACGCCATGGTTTTGGGCAATTTTATCCTGGAGTGGGGAAGTGACAAAGGTTTTAATAAATGCGACCCGCTGCGAACCTTCTCCGGGAATCCAACCCAATTCTTTCATGCGCGATAGGCGAAATTCGGCGAGCAATGCTCCCGTTAGATTGCCCGTAAATTTTTCAAAATTTCCCTCCCCGTTGCGCACGGCGATGGCAATGCGATCGCCGTCGGGATCCGTTGCAATGGCGAGTTCACCATTCACAGCATTGGCTTTTTCTATGGCCAGTTCAAAGACTTCAAAATTTTCCGGATTGGGAGACTTAACCGTCGGAAATCGCGGATCATGGACCATTTGTTCCCGAACAAAATGGGCGCGAATGCCGAGTTGCTGGAAGATGGGAGCGGTAATTACATCGCCCGTTCCATGGACCGGCGTAAAGACGATATTGATGGGCGATTCTTTGAAAATGTTGGCGTCAAAGAGATTGGAGATAACTTCTTCCATGTAGGTCTTATCCGCCGCTGCGTCAAAATAGTCAATTGGCTGAGTATTTTTTCCAATGGATTCTAAAATTTGGACGGCCTCTTGGAGTGAAGTTCGATTGAAGTATTCGATAATTTTCGAAGCGTGGGGCTCTACCACTTGTCCGCCATCTTTGAAATAAACTTTATAGCCGTTGTCCTGGGAAGGATTATGGCTTGCCGTAATCACAATACCTGCAATTGCTTGAAATTTGCGCAGAGAGAAACTGAGCTGCGGCGTGGAACGGGGCCCGTTGAAGGCCGTCGCTTTCCCACCCAAATGATTCCAAATTTTTGCGGTAATCTGAGAAAAATGCTCCGAAAAGTGGCGGACATCGTGGGCGATGGCGAGTTTTAAAGGCGCATCGCATTGAGTTTTACAGTAGCGAAAGAGTGCGATCGTTGCCCGGGCAATGTTGAAATCGTTTAAGTAGGCGCTTCCGATGGCGGCGTGTTCGGGGGAATCGAAGGGAGCGCCGCGGTCCCATTCCGTTTTCGTAACCGTTTCGGCGATCGTCCGGCTGCGCATGCCGCCGGTACCGAATTCCAGATTTTTAAAAAAACGATCATTGAGTTCTTCCCAATTCTCCCGTTCAACCAGTTCCCGAATCGCCAATTTTCCCCATTCGGGCAAATATTGAAGCCACTCCTTGCAATTTTCAACCGTTTGCGGTAATAATAATTCCTTTCCTAACGCCCTTTGGAAAATTTTCTCCATGCATTCTATAATATTAAAAATAAATATGATTAGAAGATAAAAATAGGAAATTATTCGGACATAGAATCGCATAGCCCATGCTATTTTAGAGAAAGGTTTTATGGGCAAGTATGAATCGCATGGGTGAAATTAAAAAATTTTTTTAGTGAATTAAAAGCAAAGCCTAGGAAAAATGGCGAAATGGGGAGGTTAAAAAAACCTAGAAGGAGAAAATGAAAATTTCTCCCCCAAGCTCGATGGAACTATATATTTGAAAATTTAGCCACCCAATCTCACCCATTCCCCTATCCTTTTAATTACAAAAAAGACTCCAATAATGCGTGGATTTCAGGGAATTCCTCCGCTAAATCCAATGGATACTTAGCCACTTCATTTGCCGCATGCAAATTGGCACCTCTTAGGAGCAAAAACTTTACCCCATCGAAATTCCCTTTTCTTACCGCTATGTGCAATGGCGTATCGCCGTTTATATTTTGCGCATTTACGTTCACACTCGAAGGCAAAAGTAATACTCGCAACATTTTAAGGTCCCTATTTTTTTCTAGGACAAAATGCAACGGCGTATTTTTCATTTCTTGAAATGGTATATTTTCATTGACAAGGGGACAGAGGAGCAATGCTCTCACTAGGTCAACGAATCCTAATTCCACAGCCATATGCAATGGTGTTTGCCCATGTTTGTTTTGGATATTCGGATCTATTCCCGATTGCAAAAGCAATACCTTTACGCTTTCAATATCTCCGGCTTCCACAGCCCTATGCAACGGTGTATTGCCCTGATTATTCGGCGTATTCAAATATTGCAAACATTCAGAATTAAAGAAAAATGGCCCAGATACCTCCGAAAATTGTTGCCTATTCGGCGATGGGGAGGACATGGGATATTGTTGGCCCGTTATTTCTCCGGGATTGAGCACCGGATAATCATAATAATTTTGGGGTGAGTAATCCCGAATATCCACAAAGAAATCATCGGCATCCTGTTCCTGCGACCGTGCCTCATACCTTGCCAGACTTATCGCTTCATTTACATTTTCTTCTCCCAAAATATCATTCACATATGCCATGTCGGCACCGAAATCAATTAGTCTTTGGATTGCATTAAAATTGGGAGGATCTCCCTCCTCGAAATGATTAATAAGTGTGTTAACTAGCCTAGTGGTTGCCTCTTCCGGCGACATGGGAATCCCCATTGTAGCATGGGCCGATGATAGCGCAACCGCAAAACTTCCCACTAGGAAGCTTTTCCATATAACTCCACCTATTCTTTTTTTACTGAAGACATTTTCACTGGACATTGTGTTAACCATTTCCTTTGTTTTTATTTTGAATGGCTTTCCCTGTGTCAAGTTTTTTATGAAATTTCCAAGCAACGGAAATGGAAAAATAAAACAAATGAAAAAGGTCCAAATTGAGCGAAAATCTTTGGCCCACGCCCTTTGCCTTCCCAAAGGTGAACTTTTTGCTTTATTTTATGGAAATATGAAATAAAAAAAACCTTTCCAATGGAGACTATGATCAAAATTTTAATATTTCTCTTTCAATGTACTAAATAAATCTTATAAAAGAGACAGGAGTTTTTCGAAATTGAGCATTTTATCATCAGTTTTTAAAAAAAAATCGCCTACTTTTGAGGATTATAAAAGTAGTGATATTTTTTTCGACTGCGCCGTTAGGTGCGACACGTCAAGGCTTCCCCAATATTTCCGTGAAAAATTTGAAATCGGTAACTATAAAATAGATGAATCCGATGGCGATATTCGAATCGATTGCTGTCGAATGGGCATTAGAGATCAGCAAAAATTCATAGAATCCGTTCAAGATGAAAAAATTTTAGCATTTTGGAGAAATTTCACACTTAACTACAAAAATGAGACTATAATTTATTTGGAAATAGGCGGAGGAACGTATTTTTTTCCCGAATTATTTGAGAAACTGGTTATTATTCGGAATGGAAAAATTGAGAGAAATTTGGAACATAATTGCAAATGGAAGTTCATTAGGAATGATCAAAATATTCAAGCAGAACTACGGGAAAGTGTTTCTTTGAGTGAAGATTTTCGTAGGGGGAAGGCAAAAATTTTCATTTACCATAAACCTTGCCAATCCCTCACTTCATTGTATTTTGATCAACACGATGAGGCGGTGGCCGCAATTGATTTCAAAAGGGCCATTTTCCGGAAATATAAATCAGTTTTATTTTTTGTCGCAGAAGTGGCTGCTCTTTTGGGAATTGGCCGTATTCTTAGTAATATTCCCCTCCTTGGCCATGAATTAAGTCTCTTTGTTGTTTTCCTGGGAATTGGCTATTTACTCTATGGGAAAGTATGCCCTCCAAAAATAAAAAACTTCATCGGAAAAAAATTTAAGAAACGAACATTCTAATGTTCCGGGG
>JAIRYA010000030.1 GCA_031268005.1 Puniceicoccales bacterium
TTAGCGCGCCATGCATACTCTAAAAATTGGGATCTTGTAATATCCTTAGGCGAAAAAAATCCCGCACAATTGAAAAAAATTTTGGGTAATGTCCCCTCGATCGCGAGTGGATATTTATCGCTATTAGAGCAAGCCTTCAGCCAGGGTAATTTAGCTATGATGGAAGTACTCCTCAAAAATGGTGCGAATGCAAATAAAAATATTAGCAATAATTCAGCTGGAAAGCTATTGCATTTAGCTATAGAGGGAGGCAATTATGAAATTGTGAAGCTATTACTTGCCCATGAAGCAGATGTAAACGCAGTAGATTTTTATAGGCAAACGCCATTGCATTTGGCTGTAGAGAAAAAGCATTTGGAAATTGTGAAGCTATTACTTAGATATAGAGCAAAGGTAAATGAAAAAGATCATTGTGGCAAAACGCCATTGCATTTGGCTATAAAGGGAGGCAATTATGAAGTTGTGAAGCTATTACTTAAGAATGGAGCAAAGGTAGAAGAAAGAGATCATGGGGGCAAAACGCCATTGCATTTGGCTATAGAGGGAGGCAATTATGAAGTTGTGGAGCTATTACTTAGATGTAGAGCAAAGGTAAATGAAAAAGATCATTGTGACAGAACGCCATTGCATTTGGCTGTAGAGGGAGGTAATTGTGAAATTGTAAAGCTATTACTTAGCTGTAAAGCTTGTAAAAAAAATATAGATGCAACAAGTTCTAATGGCAGAACATCATTGTATTTGGCTGTAGAGAAAAAGCATTTGGAAATTGTGAAGCTATTACTTGATCGTGGAGCAAATATAGATGCAACAAATTCTAGTGGCAGAACGCCATTGCATTTGGCTGTAACGCGAGGCTGTTATGAAATTTTGAAGCTATTACTTGATCGTGAAGCAAAGATAAATGAAAAAGATCATTGGAGCAAAACGCCATTGGCTTTAGCTCAGCAGAATTGGGACAACCCGAACGATGCGGAAAAAATCCGGGAAAAATTACGAGAATGTGGCGCTACGTTTTAAGGATAAGGAAAATAATTGGCTGAGCTGGAATGTCTTGGAAGTAATAGGCAAATTACGGAAAAGAAATTAAAAAGCAAAAGCCGGAAAAAAATAGAGGCAGTGAATATCGAGGAACGCCTTCGGGGTTTTAAAATCTTTCATTCCCTGCCTCAAAAACTATGGATAGATCGCCACGATTTCACTTGCATGCAAATGCTTTTTCATTTATTCTATGTGGAATCGTGAATTTTTGTGCTTCTTTTCTTTAAGTAAAAATCAATGGAAAATCCTCTCCTGTTTTGGCGTAGGCAAGAGAATTAGGAAGGAAATTATTTCCATAAACATCCTTTTATTTTTATGAAAATTAAAAAAATTTCCTCAAAATAACTTGACAGAGTAATTGCCGCTAATAAACACCTTTCCAATGTCACCTAACTTAATAAAGAAAAGCTATGAAAAAAATAATAAAATGATAAAGAACATTCTAGGAAAAAGCTTTCTGTTGGGAGGTTTTTTAGCTATGACTCTACAAATGCAGGGAAGTTTGCCGTCAAGTGGTCAGGCTGCTGCCATTCAACGGGAAGTAGAGTCATCTCTATTTCTTGAGACAAATACAGATTTCACCGAATTTCTGGTGGGATTACATTTTTTACTAGAGAAGTATGGAATGAAAATGGAAGACATAAAAAATAATCCTGGAGAACTTTTAAAAAAAATAGAGTCCGCACTTAAGCTCGGCCTTTTTTCTGCAAATTCACAATTTCCACCTCAACACCTAGAAAGGTTATATGCTCTAAAAAAAAAGGATATAGATAAAAACACGTTTAATATTTTACACAAATTGTTGCAATTTAGTTATCTTTTTCCTAAAGGCGAATGCGAATCAAATGAATTGAACTTTGTACTTGCGAACAAGGAAGATTTTGAGAAGACATGCGACCTTTTGGAAACAGGGAGAGAAGAATATGAGATGCTTGAAAGAGTGTTTCAGGATGCAAGAGAAACCGAAATAGAAACTAGTACATCTGAGGAAAATGAAGAAGAATTTTTGGAGTATTTTTGGAATTTAAGGAAGGGTGTGGAGGCTGAACGGGATTTTTTGGAAACCTTAACTGCTAGGATTGAAAAAAATGGAATTGCAAATACCAAACTAAAAGAAATGAACGATGATAATCGAAAAATCGTAATCTCGTCGCTTGTGTCACCGATAGGGCAGTTTCCTTCATTGCAATTAGCTATTCAGAAGTCGTGGCTTATGAAAGACGTCTTTGATGATCAAGTGATTCATCGGCTTTTAGGATGGTCTAGTTCTAGGGACTGGACTCTTGTAGAATTTTTAATCCAAAACAAGCCTGAAGTATGGGAGCGCCTTAGGAATGACTCCAGCGGGAAGGGATTGTTATTTTTGTTACATCGTGCCGTCGAAAAGAACAATTTTGATATAACGGAATTACTGCTTAAAAACGGTGCAAATGCGAGTAGTGTTTATAATAAAAAAACGTCATTGCATTTGGCTGTAGAGAAAAAGCATTTGGAAATTGTGCAGCTACTACTTGCTCATAAAGCAAATGTAAACACAGCAAATTCTAGTGGCCAAACGCCATTGTATTTGGCTGTAGAGCAAAAGGATTTGGGAATTGTGCAGCTATTATTTGATCATGGAGCAGATGAATATATAAATCAAAAAGATTGTTGGGGCCAAACGCCATTGCATTTGGCTGTAGAGCAAAAGCATTTGGGAATTGTGCAGCTATTACTTGCTCATGGAGCAGACGCAAAGGAAATAATTAATCAGCGCAGTACGCTATTGCATTTGGCTGTAGAGAAAAACCATCTTGGAATTGTGAAGCTATTACTTGCTCATGGAGCAAATGTATATATAAATAAAAAAGGTCATTGGGACCGAACGCCATTGCATTTGGCTTGTACGAAAATGATCCGGCGAAAGTTAAAAGAGTATGGTGCTACGTTTGAAGGGGAATAATTGGCTGAGCTGGATGAAAAAGGTGAAGGCGTCCTATTTCTTGTGAAATTTGAGGCGAAGCCTCAGCCAAGCGCTGTGCGATATAATTGGAAAAGAATGCTTTCGATGGCATGGGCAAAACTACCGTTAAAGGCCAATATGGACGATGATTTTGCAACGATTTTCAGGGACCGTTCGACGCAATGGGTTGGCGATTTTGAATGGAAAATATTCCAAATTATTTCCACCATCCTTTTTAGTAGAAGCCGGTGAATATCCCTAATTGACGGCTTATTTTCGCCGCTATTTTTTTCAAAATTTTCCATATTCCTTGAAAGTTCTTCCAAGAGGGCAAATATTTCTAATACATTTATAGCCCCGGGATTGTTTTGTAATTTTTGTAAAAATAATTCCAGATGATTCAGCCACTCGCCAAACTCCACCGATAAAATTTCCATTGGATTTTCGGGGAGGCGATGCAAAGCACAGCGGCTGATGATCGTCGGCGAAAGAAAGTTTTTGTGGGGGGTTATTAAAAATAATGTCGTATTGTCCGGCGGCTCTTCCAATGTTTTAAGTAGGGCATTGGCCGCATTTTTATTCAATTGATGGGCTTCGAAAATTACAAAAACTTTTTGATCGCCCCGGTTGGGTGTCTTTTGTACGCGGTCGATGAGTTCCCGAATGGTCTCAATTTTGATAGCATTGATTTTCCCCGAAGGATAGAGCGCAAAAAAATCGGGATGGCTGTCCAAATTGTCCGTTTTCAGAATCGCCTGGGCGCAACTGGTCACGTAGAATAGGGCACTCGCCGCATTTTCGCTCTCGACAATGATCCCGTGGGGTAGTCGATTTTCGCCGATTATTTGCAAGGTTTGTCGAATATGTGGAGAGCGATTCATGTCAATTCATAGAGCAAAGCGTTGTTCCAGGTGAGTGCAAATTTTTTCGGTGATCGTTTCTTCGGAAAGTGTTCCATCAATGGAAAAAAATCGCAGCGGTTCTTCCTCCGCTAGCCGTAAATATTTTTCGCGGACACGGCAAAAAAATTCCATCGATTCGCTCTCAATGCGGTCCTTTTTTTCTCTACGCCCTTGCAATCGTTGCCACACGAGCCCAACGTCGATGTCCAAAAGAATGGTTAAATCCGGTACACACTTTCCGACGGCGAATTGGTTGAGTCGGTGAATCATTTCGAAGGGGAGTTGGCGGGCGGCACCCTGATAGGCCGTGGAGGAATCGAAAAAGCGATCGCAAATGATCCAAATATTTTTTTGAATGGTCGGTAAAATAAGCTCGCGGACGAGTTGGGCACGACTCGCTTCGAAGAGCAGTAATTCCGTTTCGGGACACATATTGTGCGCCTTTGGATCATGCTGGAGAAGCTGGCGGATTTGTTCACCGATGTGAGTGTTTCCCGGTTCACGGATGGTAAGCGAATTAATGTTTTTCGAAGAAAGAAATGCCTTCAATTTTTGAATTTGCGTCGATTTTCCGCTCCCCTCAATGCCCTCAAAGGATATAAATTTTCCTAACATAGACCTATGAGCTAAGGATATGCGCATGTGGGACAAGTTCAATTTCTCCTGGAATTTTTTAGTCTGCGTAATCTTTAATGCGCATAACCCCCGGCGGGAGCTTCGCTCCCAACCTGGAAAAATTCCAGGTTCCGCGGCGAAGCCGCGGGCCGGGGGTTATGGCCTTACAAAACGCACCCCTTGTGCTTAATTTTTTTCATAAATCCAATTCCGCCATGGAGGTGGTGCATGTTTTTCTTCCCAAAATTGTCATTTTAAATATTTCTTTGAAAGACGTGAGCCATGATCAAAATCGAAAACCTAAATCTATCTTTTCCTCATAAGGTCTGCTTTGAACATTTTTCAGCAACGGTCACCGGCGGCGAACGAATTGCGATTATGGGGAGAAATGGAAGCGGGAAATCCTCCCTATTGGAGATGATTGCCGAGGAAAACGCGAATATCGGCTATGTTCCCCAGATCATCGAAGATTTCAATTCGCTGAGTGGCGGAGAAAAATTTAATAAAATTTTATCCCAAGCGCTGGCCATGAATCCGGGCGCCCTACTTCTCGATGAGCCCACCAATCACCTGGATTCGGCCAATAGAAAAGGTTTACTGCGAATGTTGCAAAGCTATGGGGGGATTCTCATCATCGCGACCCACGATCGGGAAATTTTGAGGCATTACGTGGATACAATTTGGCACATTGACGGTGGAAAAATTAATATTTTTCACGGAAAATACGACGACTATGTGACGGAAATAGGCATCAATCGAGCGGCAATCGAGCGGCAAATCGAAGCACTCAATGGGCAGAAAAAGTCTACCCATGAGCATCTAATGAAAGAACGGGAGCGCATTGCCAAGAGTAAGGCCAGCGGCCAAAAGAAAGTAGCCCATCGAAAATGGATAAAAGCGGTGGGCAATATGAAAGCCAATGGAGCGGAAAAATCCCAGGGCAGTAAATTAAAGGCAATTGATTCCAAAAAACAGGAATTGGCGGAACAATTGGAAAATCTAAAATTACCCGAAATCATTGTTCCCAAATTTTCCATTTCCGCGGAAGATATGGGCCATAAAATGCTGATCTCCATTCGAAGGGCGAGCGTGGGATATTTGAAAAAAATTGTTTTAAGTGACATCAATTTATCGGTGATGTCGGGGGAAAGAGTTGCGATTGTGGGAAACAATGGAAGTGGAAAAACAACACTTGTTAGAGGCATTTTAAATGATCCGAATGTCATCAAAAGTGGAGAATGGGATGTGATTGCCGCGGATCAAATCGGCTACTTGGATCAGTTCTATGGCACACTCGATCTGGAAAAAACCGCCTTTCAACTCATTCCCGACCGCAAATGCCTCAATGAATTTTTATTTAGAAAAAATGAAGAGGTAAACAATAGGGTGAAAAATATGTCCGGTGGCGAAAAAGCTAGGCTTTCTCTGGCACTCATCTCGGCGAAAACGCCGAAACTTTTAATATTAGACGAAATCACTAATAATATTGATTTGGAAACGAAGGATCACGTCGTCCAAGTTTTAAAAGCCTATCCGGGAGCGCTGCTCATTATTTCCCACGATTCAGATTTTTTAAATGAAATCGGAATTGATAAATACTGCGGAAATGGCGAGCTAAATAGCCGAAATTAAGTGCCAGGGATATAAAAACCCCCGGCGAATCTAAGGACTGTTGCGCCCCCTTAGGACCCCGCCAAAAAATGGATTTTCTGGATCTTCCCTAGCCCAATACCTTTTCAATTTGCAAAAGTATTGGGCTAGAAGGAGTCTTTTTGAGGCGTTTTTTATCCTAGTGCCACAGCGTGTGTTCCCTGTCCGTGTAGGCCGTTGCCTGGATGAAAATTTCTTCTAGAGTTGCCGTTTTTTCAGTAATACTCAATAATTTCCAACCCGATTCCCCGAGCAATGTCTTCCAAAAAAGATCCACATTCTGGGTCGGTAAAGCGATGAATATTTGGTGGTGATTTTGATTTAAATCGATGAAAACATCCCGCAGCTGGAAGGCGGCATGTTGTTTTCTAAAGCGATCGATGGTGGCCGGTTCACCTTCAATGGTAATCGCAAATATGCGCTCCTTGAAAAATGTTTTCCGCAATTCTTGCATGGCTCCATTGGCGACAATACATCCGCTGTTGATAATGATGAAACGGTCGCATAGGGTTTCAATTTCCGGGAGAATGTGACTCGAAATAATAAAGGTTCGCTTACCCTTTTGGGAGGCAATCAATTGGCGAAATTTAATCACCTGATTGGGATCTAAGCCAATCGTCGGTTCGTCGAGGATGACGAGTTCGGGATTCCCCAGTAGCGCATCCGCCAGTCCAACGCGCTGCCGCATTCCCTTTGATAATAGACCAATTTCCCGGTGACAAATATCGCGCTGTATGTCGGTAAGACGCATGATTTTTTCCGTATGCACGCGAATATTTTTATCCTCCACGTCCTTCATCGCCGCACGAAATCGCAGGAATTCCCCCACTTTTAAATGGGAAGGCAATGGATTATTTTCCAGCATGGCCGCAACGGAACAATGCTTTAGATGGTGGCGATAGGCAATATTTTCACCCCTAATCGCTACCATTCCCGAGGTGGCATCGATCAAACCCCCAAGAATTTTCAAGGTGGTTGACTTCCCTGCCCCATTCGGTCCCAGTAAGCCAACCACCTCCCCTTCATTAATTCCGAAGGAAATGTTACACAACGCCGCAAATCGTCCGTAATACTTTGTTAAATTTTGGACTGTAACTAAAGGCTCCAATGTCTCCAACTATTATCGATTAGCCAAAAATTGCAAGACTCCGCCGATTGCCACGGAACTCCATCGTTTGAAAGTTCGAGGGGACAATTGGCCATGGATGGATAGGCTACAAATGGAAAAATAGGATTTGGGGTAAAAAACTTGAATTTTCATTAAAATGTTTATTCATAGGGAAAATAGAGAAGTAAACGATGCCTACCATTAAACGAGAGTGCATAGAGCACATTAGGGCCGCTGCCGATTTGTACGACATTGTGTCGAGCTATGTGCAGCTCAAGCGTTCGGGAGGTAATTGGAAGGGCTTGAGTCCATTTACGGTCGAAAAAACGCCCTCCTTCTTTGTCCTTCCGGAGAAAAAATTTTTTAAATGTTTCAGCACGGGGTATGCCGGTGATGTTTTCCGTTTTTTGGAACTAAAAGAAAATTTCGCCTTCTTGGAATCCGTTGAGTGGCTTGCCAAACGCTATGGAATTTCAATAGAATACGAAGAAGATCGTTCCCCGAAAAGCTATTCCAAAAACGAGCTATTTGATCTCCACGAGGAGGCCATTGCATACTATCGTAAAAAATTTTTTGAAAATACCCAAATTCAAGGCTATTGGAAAAACATTAGACAATTTTCATTGGAAGTGGCGGAACGCTATGAAATCGGTTGGGCACCCGCCTTCGATCGGGAATTATTATTTCTGCTAAGGAAGAAAAAATATTCCGAGGAAGCACTGCAACGGTGTGGACTTTTCATGGAAAGTGAAAATAATAGGGACCATCTAAAGCCACGTTTTTCGGGACGTCTCATGATACCGATTCGGGATGTGCAGGACCGTGCCATTGGATTTTCGGGAAGAATTGTCGAAAAAAAAGAGAGTGTCTCAAAGTATATCAATTCCCCCGAATCACCCATATTTCATAAGGGTAGTGTATTTTACGGACTTAATCGTGCGCGTAAATTTATTGCCGATCGATTTGTGATCGTCGAGGGGCAATTGGATGCGATCCGCTGCTGGGAAAGTGGAATTCCCGAGGCGATTGCACCCCAGGGTACGGGAATCACGGAAATGCAAATGAATTTGCTCCGTCGCTATGGGTCAAAGTTGCTTTGTTTTATGGACGGAGACAGTGCGGGACAAAAGTGTGCCCTACGCATTGTTGAATTGTCTTTTAAGGTTGCTTTGGAAAGCCAAATTGCGACCCTTTCCGAAGGGGACGATCCCGATTCCTTGCTTCTACGGGAAGGAAAAATTGGCTTTGATCGCCTAAAAAGAGAATCGATGATTCAATTTGCATCGCGCGTACTTTTGGCGCAGGGAAGGGAAGCTACCGCCCTCGAAAAGGAGGCTTTTCTAAAAAAAATGTATGAAATGATTCATTTGAGTGAATCGGAGGTGACGAAGGGAATTTATTTGGATGAATTGGCAAGCCACCTCAATCTCGATCGCAATGCCATTGGAAGTGATTTTTGCAATTTTTGTGGCGACGGGAAATTTGTGGCGGAGTCTCCGATGGCACAGCCCCAAAGGGAGAAAAAAAAGGAAACGACGAAATTGCAGACGGCGGAATACGATTTGCTCTCCTTGATTTTGCGCTACGAAAACCTGGGGAAAAAAGTTGCCTACCTTATCGACGATGCGTGGATTAGTCCCCACGAACATGGCCAACTACTCCTTAAGGTCCTCAATGAAATCCGAGAGAACATGTGGGAAGGCCTCCAAAACGATAGTTTAGTGTTTTCCGAACCGGAAATCAATGAACTTTTTTCCATTCTAGCTGAAGACAACGCCGTCGAAGATTATTTCAATGCGGCAAACACCTGTATGCGCTCCCTATGCATGAACTTTGCCAAAAATAAGCTTGAGGATATCAACAAAAAAGCATCCCAACAAAGAAAATTTACAAGAGATAAAAATTCACTTGACAACTTTGATTTTTTTAAAAATCTCCAGGATGAAAAAATACGTTTACGCCAACTATTGGCCTCTTGTCCAAAGGTGGAGGCGTAGCATAAAGTTTCGCGTATGGAAAATAAAAGGCCTACAAAGGATAGCGGCAATGTGGTCAACGAGCGGATGAAAGAGCTCATTCGTTTCGCACGGAGTAAGGGATATTTGACGCTGCACGACATTAGCGAACATCTCCCCGAAAGTATTGAAAATCCTGAGGATATCGAGAATGTCATGAATATTCTTGATAATCTGGAAATTGAGATTGTCGATAGCGAAGAATTTGAAATCGAAAAAAAGCGCTCCGTTGCCGAGGCGGCCGCCGATAATCCTTCGGATAACGGCGGTGAGGATCCAGTGCGGATGTATTTGCGCCAAATGGGGCAAGTCCCCCTATTAACGCGGGAGCAGGAAATATCGATTTCAAAGCGCATCGAAAAGGCAGAGTTACAGGCCCAGGATGAGCTTTTTTCGATTCATTTGACGGCGCATTTTCAAATTGAGCTTGCCCAGCGCCTACTGAACCGCGAAGAACGTTTCGACCGTATTGTACTCGATAAAAAGATTGAGAGCCGCGAAGTTTACTATCGCATTTTGGAGTATTCCATTCGGGAATGCAAACTCCTACTGGAAAAAATTCAAGAATGTTTGGATCACTTTCAAAAATCTACGGACGAAAAGGAACAGAAAAAAACGGCGATTCGCCTGCGGCAATTTCAATCACAGCTGAAAACAGTTATGAAGCGTTTCTGCTTTAAAATGAAGATTTTTGAAGATTATTTGCAACGTTTGCGCCCGGATTTGAAACAGATTGAACAACTATTGAGAGAAATTGCAAAAACCAAAATAATTGCGGAACGAAAAAAAGTGGATGTCAGCTGCCAATTGGATCGCATTCGCCGCGCACTCATAAAGTTGGAAGAAAAATATGAGGTTGATCCCGAACGCCTACTGGATATTGTAAAAAATTTCCGCGAATACATGAAGGAGGCGCACAGGGCGAAGCAGGAAATGGTGGAAGCCAATTTGCGTCTCGTCATCAGCATTGCGAAAAAATACACCAATCGGGGATTAACATTTTTGGATCTCATTCAGGAAGGGAATATGGGATTGATGAAGGCGGTGGAAAAATTCGAACATCGCCGCGGATACAAGTTTTCAACCTATGCGACTTGGTGGATCCGCCAATCGATTACGCGTTCCATTGCGGATCAATCGCGAACCATTCGCATTCCCGTGCACATGATTGAAACGCTAAATAAGGTCATGCAAATACAGCGACAACTCCAGCAGGAACTTGGCCATGAGGCAACGGCGGAGGAAGTCGCAAAGGAAATGGATTTGCCCCTGGAGCGCGTGAAAGCCATCATGAAAATGGCGCAGCAGCCAATTTCATTGCAAAGTCCGGTGGGGGATAATGAGGATTCGAGTTTTGGCGACTTTGTGGAGGATAAATCCGCGGAAAACCCCTACGATATGACGGCATATAATCTGCTGCGCGAAAAAATTGATGATGTCTTGGTGAGTTTAAGCAGCAGGGAAAAGGAAGTTTTGATGCTGCGTTTCGGACTAAGAGATGGATACAGTCGAACGCTGGAAGAAGTGGGACAAATGTTTAAGGTAACCCGCGAACGCGTTCGCCAGATCGAAGCAAAAGCTCTCCGCAAAATGCGCCATCCGACACGAATCAGGCAATTACACGGATTCTTTGAGGGTGAATTTACGACGGAAGGTCCAGGATTTGAGGATTTTGTGCAGCAGCCCTAAAAATTTCAACGGGGAAGTTGAGAGCGGCTCCTATCCTTTAACTCTGGGAATCGGGACTCCCTAATTTTTTCAGCGGAAGGGAATCGAGAAATTTTTATTTGCTCCATGCCTTTGCGAATTGAAAAGAAACTTGAAAAAAGAGTTGGCCATGGAAAAAATCCATTTTCCGACGAAAATATTAGTGGGCGGTGAACGCCTAGAACCTGAAAAATGTGGTGTCTTCTGAAAAATTTGTTTTGCATTAGGAAAATTTTTGATGAAATTTCTCTTCCATGGTGAAAGTGAGTCTGAAGGGGTTAAAGCGGTTTATTGATCTTGGCAATGGTTCAAGGGATCTCGCCGAAACTTTCGTCAAGCTTGGACTTGGAATTGAATCCATTGAGCATAGGGGTTTTGCAAAGAATGACGCCGTTGTTGTCGGTAAAATCTTGAATTTCGAGAAACATCCCAATGGGGATCGATTGAAAGTCTGCCGGGTGGATGTCGGGGATGGTAATTTGCGACAAATTGTTTGTGGAGCGACCAATTTCAAGCAAAACGATTGCGTAGCGGTGGCACTTCCGGGGGCAATTTTACCCGGTGACATAAAAATAAAAAAGTCGAAATTACGCGGCGTAGAATCGGAAGGCATGCTATGTAGCAGCCGCGAATTGGGCCTCGGTTCCGATCAATCCGGTTTATTGATCCTAGGCCAAAACGAAACGCTGGGAACAAAAATTCACGACCTTTTTCCGGACAGCGATATTATTTTTGAGTTGGAACTTACGGCGAATCGCGGCGATGCACTCTCCTCCTATGGCATTGCACGCGAGTTAGCGGCCTGGTACAATATGCCTTTAAAATCCATCGAAATTCCTCGGCTAAAACAAAATTTTTCGGCGAACAATGATCCTCTGGAAATTGAAATCGACGGCGGCGATTGCGACCTATATGCGGCGATCGTTTTGAAAAATATAAAAATTGGAGAAAGTGTGGATTGGATTCGCCGCGACCTGGAAGCGGTAGGCATGGCCGTTGTGAACAATATTGTCGATGTGACCAACTGGGTAATGGTGACCTATGGACAGCCGCTGCACGCCTTTGACCGAGCCAAAATGGGACAGAAAATCATCGTTCGCCGGGGAAAAAATGGGGAAAAAATAGCGACATTGGATGGAAAAGAGTATGAAGTTACGCCGCGTACGCTGCTCATTTGCGATGAAAATCATCCCCTAGCCATTGGGGGGGTTATCGGTGGAGCATCGACTAAAGTGACGGAAACGACCGGAGAAATTGTTTTGGAAGGTGCCTGTTTTTCTGCGGATAGCATAGGCAAGACTTCCCGAGCCCTAGGGATTAGTACGGACGCCGCCTATTACTATACGCGCCACGTCGATGGCACACAAACGGAAAATTTTCTCAAAGTAGCCGCCCAAATGCTGATCGATTTATACGGCGCAGAACCGGCCTCGGAAATTCTTAAAATTTCGAAAAATATTGATTTTTCACCCAAAAAAATTGAATTAAATCCGGATTTTGTCCGTAAAATTTTTGGATTTTTTGTGGGAGATGAAATCATTTTTGATCTTCTAACGCGCCTAAAATATAAAGTTCATCGGGAAAATACCGACCAATGGATCGTAGAATCACCTTCCTATCGTTGGGATGTGACACGGCCCATCGACTTGGTGGAGGAGTGTTTGCGCCTCTACGGCGTGGATAAAATTCCAAATGGGAATGCAAAAATAAAAATCATCGATAAAACGTCCGTTTGCAGTGCCCAAAAGCGCAGGCAAATTCTTCAATTTTTAGCCGACAATGGCTTCGTCGAGTGCTATAATTATTCCCTTGGAAAGGAAACGGAAAATGCCCTCCCCATTGCCAATCCGCTGATTGAAAATCAGACCCATTTGCGCACTTCACTCATTCCCGGGCTCGTGGATGCATTTCGCTACAATTTGCAAAATGGAAATAAGTATGCGAAATTTTTCGAATTTGGCCATGTCGTTCAAAAATTCGGCGATCATTTTGAGGAATTCATATCCGTTGCATTTTTGATGCCGACGGAATCTCTGGATGAGCATTGGGACGCATTCACTGGACCGACATTTTTCAACGGCAAAAATTTAATGCACCGCATTTGGAATATCGCCACGGATGAGCATTTTGGCCCCATCGAAGCCTCTAAAAGTTCCCTATTCGAGGAACAATATTCCGCTCAAATCGGTTTTCTGGAAAAAACGGCCGTTGAAGCCCATGTGGGTTATTTGGGCAATAAAATCATGAAAGAATTTCAAATGCCCTTGATTGGCGGCGAGATTTTTATTAAAATTCCATTGTTTGAAGCGGAAAATGGGATCAAAAAATATCAACCTTTTTCCTGCTATCCCGCTGCCAAACGGGATATTTCTCTTATCGTGGATCGCAGCTACGCGGCGGCGAATGCCATTGGTGAGATTCAAAAAATGACGGAATCCATTGCCAAGGATATTTTTACGAATATCGAGATCAGTGTTTTTGACGTTTATTGCGGGGAAAATTTACCGGATCAAAAAAAGAGTTTGGGGCTTAATTTATCCTTTAAAAGTGATAAAAAGACACCTTCGGATAGGGAAATGGATCAAGTTTTTCAACAATTAATTGCAAGCATTAGGCAACATGCTCGCTTTGAACTACGCGGATAATTTCATGGGGACAACGATATGACGGCAACTATTTTTTCCATTGCAAATCAAAAGGGCGGTGTGGGCAAGACCACGACGGCGGTCAATTTATCCGCCTCATTGGCACGGAAGGGAATTCCGACGCTTCTCATCGACCTCGACCCCCAGGGTAATACGACCAGTGGCCTTGGCCTTGAAAAGGAAAAGGGTGGAAGTTTGTACGACGTGCTCCACGGGGAAGCCAATGCGATCGACCGTGTCAAGGAAATGAAACAAAAAAATCTCAGCGTTATCCCCGCAGAAATGGATTTGGCGGCCATAGAAGTGGAATTGAGCCAAAAAGGCGATTATTTAATGCGTCTGCGCCAATGCCTTGCACCCATTAAAAATTCCGATCGCTTCCGGGCGATCATTTTAGATTGTCCACCGGCTTTGGGACTTATTTCGATGAATAGTTTAGCCTGTGCCGATAAGCTAATTGTGACCCTACAATGCGAATATTTAGCCCTGGAGGGGTTGAGTCAAATTTTAAGTGTCGTCGAAGATTTACAGACGAGGGGAATCAATCCTTCCCTGGAAGTCGGTGGAATTTTGATGACGATGTTTGATATTCGCACCAATTTATCGCGACAGATCTCGGATGATGTGCAAAAACATTTTCCCAAACTGGTTTTCGAAACCACTATTCCACGATCCACACGTCTCAGCGAGGCACCCAGTTTCGGGCAATCCATCTTTGACTACGATAGGATGAGCAGCGGAGCCAAGGCCTACGAACGTTTCGGCGAAGAAGTAATCCACCGCTTCGGATTGGAAAAATAGAATTTCCTATTTATTTGCTATGCATTATTTTTTTATTGCCAATGACACCGTTTTTTTTGAAAAAAAATTTGCAATATATAAAAAATCTAATATCCAAAAACGCGTGTTGTATTTTTTGAGTTATAAAAATCGCAACGAGGTCACTAATAGTAAAAAAAAGGAAAAAAATGGAAAGAAAAAAAATAATGGAATTATGCTTCCTATGTTCCGCGAGTTCAGGGCTTATGGGAACTTTTGAAGCGATGGATTACGATCCCAGTGATCCATCGACTTTTGGATATGCCGCCATCATTACAAAAAAATTTGAGGGTACTAAAAAATTGAAAGAGGGTATTAACAGAAATACGCTGGAAAGGCAAAAAGCTTCCCTGAAACATAATCGAATTAAATCCACACGTCCTTGCTTTATGGACATACAAAATATACAGAAAAAATTTGATTTAGCCTGTAGAAAAATCGATCGACTTGCCCTGCACGATGATCTCGAAATCGGTATCCTAAGAGATGCCATAGAAAAACTCATAGAAGCCGCTCAATTTTACCTCGATCCCCACGATATCAATCCCTACGATAACTTATACTTTTATTTTCTAAAAGACGGCATAGCAAAAACCATAGACGCCATGCTCATTCATCTCAAATATATGCTAATAGCCCATGAAATGCAAGATAGATGAACCATAGAAAATTTTGTTTTTACCTTTATCCGAGTGTTGATTAATTTCTCCAATCAACACTTTTTTCTCCTAGAGATCTTTGAAGTCCATTAGATAAATAATTCTTCGGATTTGAAGAAACGTTTAAGCTCCTTCTGTGCACTTTCTTCGCTGTCCGATGCGTGTGCAATGTTACGCATTTTATCGGTCCCGTAGTCACCGCGAATTGTACCCTTCGCTGCCATCGCCGAATCCGTCGGCCCTAGCAAGTCGCGAATTTTTGCAACGATCCCCTCACCCCTTAGGGCAATCACGATCACCGGTTGAGATTTCATAAAATCTAAAATTTCCGGAAAAAAGGGCAAACTTACAAGGTGCGCATAGTGCTCTTTTAGTAAACTTTCCGATAGGGAAATCATTTTGCATCCCACAATTTCGAATTTTGCTTTGCAAAAACGATCAATGATTTCTCCGGAAAGTCCCTTTTCCATGCAATCTGGTTTTAAAATAATCAGCGTAGTTTCCATTTTAATTTCTTTTTGATGAATTTCTTTCGCAGCTTCTGTAACGGATGAAGATGGAATTATCCCACCCTCCTTCGCCAAACTGGGCAAATCTATTGCTGTGGGTGCCATCGCCATTTCAATCCCTTGGGGAGAAGGAATGATAGGTCCATTTACCCCAAACAAATGAAGCGGACATAAATAATTCAGAATCCCTATTACACATAAAGTTCTATTCCAAGCAATCATTTCTTAGTGCGTTGATAATTGTTTAATCCTTTCAATCAAGAATAAATTGGATCGACTTGGAAACAAATTGGATCGACATTAGCAGAATCCGCGCTGTGATTTTTCAATGGCTTCGATGATTGGGGTGTAAATTTCCGGAGCTTCACTTTGGCACTGCTTGAGTCGCAATAGGATTTCCGATCGATTTTTTTGGGAATGAAATAGAATTCTGTAGGCATTTTTCACCCGTTCGATGGCCTCCATCGAAAAATGATTGCGTTCCAAATTAACCTTGTTGAAAAATCGCGTCCTTGCCGGCTGCCCCTCTGCCAGCATGAAAGGCAGGACGTCCATAAGTGCTTTGGAACTGGCCGCAAGCATGGCATATTCTCCGATGCGACAAAATTGATGCACCCCCGAATTCCAGGCGATATTGGCATAGTCACCGACGGTAACGTAGCCGGCAAATGCCGACAGACTACTCATAATAACGTAATTCCCAACCGTGCAATCGTGGGCAACGTGGGAATGGGAAAGAAAAACATTGTGGTGGCCAATCTTCGTCGCGCCATCTTCCTGGGTCGCACAATGGACCGTCACGTATTCGCGAAAAATATTATGGTCGCCGATTTTCAATCCAACCTCTTCGCCTTTGTATTTCAGATCCTGCGTTTGTCCTCCGAGGAAGGCATAGGGATAAACTTTATTGTCTTTACCCAAAATTGTCCTCCCTTCAATGGAAGCGTGATGCTGAATCACACTCCCCTCCCCAATGCTAACCCCTCCGCCAATGTAGGCGTAGGCCCCCACCACCACATCATTTCCTAAAATGGCGCCACTTTCCACAATCGCCGTAGGATGAATATTCATGCTCACTCCAATAAGAGAAAAAACATTTATGAATATTTAACAACAGAAAACATCAGCTCTGCGGAAGAAGCAATCTGACCATTCACCCTACACTCTCCGCTGGCAATTCCGATTTTATCGCCCCTGTATTTTATGATTTGAACGACTATTTCCAATTGATCCCCGGGCGTAACCTGTCTCCGAAATTTCACCCTATCACAACTCATAAAATAGGCCAATCGCTGCTCATATTGGTAGCGTTTAAGCATCAAAATTCCAGCAGCCTGGGCCATGGCTTCGATTTGTAATACACCGGGCATAACGGGATGCCCCGGATAGTGGCCAAGGAAATAGGGTTCATTAATGGTCACATTTTTTATGGCCCGTAAACCGTCATCCCCCATGAATTCGACGACGCGATCGACCATGATGAAAGGATAGCGATGGGGTAAAGTATTGAGCACTTTGACGATGTCAAAGTCGGCATCCTCCACAATTGTTGCCCGCGCCGTCAAATTATTTTTCGGGGACGGGTGGGGCTTGGTCGACTCCTTGTACTGTTCCCAAATTTTTTTAGTCAGTTCCGCATTGAGCGCATGTCCCGGACGAACCGCAACAATGTGGCACTGCAATCCCATTCCTAAAAGTGCCATGTCACCGATTATGTCGAGTATCTTATGGCGTACAAATTCGTCGCCGTAGCGGAGGGGTTCCTTGGATAGAATTTGATTTCCCTTTATCAAAATCGCCGAATCCAAACTAGCCCCCTGGACCTTTCCGCATTGCAATAGGGGCTCAATGTCTTCGTAGATCGCAAAAGTTCGGGATGGAGCGATGTCGCTGAGATAACTTTCCGCATTGATATCGAGGGATAAATGTTGCGTATGAATACCCCGATCATCGGCGGAAGTACAGGTAATTTTAAATCCATCGTAGGGCAAAGCAATGAGGGAACGATTCCCCTGGGTCACGGATAGGGGGGACTGTAACTTAAAAATTTTTTGTTCCCCTTCGAGATCCACCGGTTCCGCTTCATAGAGAAGATTCGCAAAAAATTTAGCCGAACCATCCAATATGGGTAGCTCTTCGCCATCGATTTCAATGATAATATTGTCGATTTGCATGCCACTTAGCGCACTTAGGACATGCTCAATTGTGTGGATTTGCATATCCTTGGAGCAAATCGTTGTCCCCCGAACGAGGTCGCCGATTTGCGAAATATGAGGGCGCAGCTCCGGTTTTCCATACAAATCGATGCGCCGAAAGATAATACCTTCATTGGCATGGGCCGGCTTGAAAGTCAATTTAACCATTTTTCCCCTATGAAGACCAACCCCTTGAATGGAAATTTCCCTTGAAATGGTGCGTTGTTTCATAAATTTTAACACTTTTGCAAAACTTTCCTTAAATATTCAACGTTCCTCCTAATCACCTCATCCTGCTCAATTATATTTTCCACGGATTTACAGGCGTGAATAACCGTACCGTGATCGCGTCCACCAAAGGCAAGCCCAATTTCTACGAGCGACTGAGCCGTTAGGGCTCGGCAAAGATACATCGCAATCTGCCGAGGCATGGCAATATTAGCCGGCCGACGTTTCCCCAGAAGATCCGCATTTTTTAAACCGTAGAATTCCGAAACTTTTTGCTGAATGACATCAATGGTTGGATTGCCGGCGACCTCTTCATGAAAAACATCCTTCATAAGTATTTTCAACATACTGATATCCATCCGAGACTTCGTCAATTGAATATATCCTGCCACGCGCATGAGTGCCCCCTCCAAGCGGCGAATATTCGTCGAAACATGCTTCGCCAAATAACTTAAAACATTGTAATTCAATGAAATGTTCATGCTTTCCGCCTTCTTGGAAAGAATGGCGATGCGCGTTTCCAAATCCGGTGGCTGTATATCCGTAACTAGCCCCCACTGAAACCGCGAAATGAGACGATTTTCGAGCTTTGAAATTTCAGATGCCGGACGATCGCTGCAGAGAAAAATTTGCTTCTGTGCCTCAAATAATTCGTTAAAGGTGTAGAAAAATTCCTCTTGAATGCGTTCCTTTCCCGATAAAAAGTGGACATCGTCCAGTAAAAACACATCGATATTGCGATATTTTTTCCTAAATTTTGTCATGGTGTTGAGTTGAATCGCCATGATAAATTCATTGGTAAATTTTTCCGTCGAAGTATAGACCACCTTCGCTTTCTTATTTTGGGAGAGCACCTGATGGGCGACCGCATGCATGAGGTGAGTCTTTCCCAATCCCGTGTAACCGTAGAGAAACAGTGGATTGTAAGCTTTCCCCGGCGTATTCGCAATGGCAATGGATGCCGCATGGGCCATCTGATTGCCCGGTCCAACGACAAAATTAGAAAACGTATTCTTTGGATTTAAAATATAGCCATCCTCAATTTCGTGGCCTTTTTTTTCCCCTAAAACCTCCGGTAATGGGAAAATTTCTTTTTGGGGTAATGGAAAATTTTCTCGAAAAAAAATCATATCCTCTTCACTGCCATCGAATTTCAGCGTGACCTTCAGTGACTTTCCCAATGCCATTTGAAGTTTTTGAGTAATAACATCCTTATAATTATCGCCGATCCAAATGGCCGCAAAATCATTGGGAACTCCGATGGTAACATGGTCATCCTCCTCACCGATAAGCGACATGGATTCAAACCAAGTTTGATATAGATCCCCATGAAAGTCTTTCTTTAATTCGGACTTAACAAAATCCAACGCATTTGAAAGATCTGTTTGATTTTCAACTAAGTTATTCACATTCATTATTCATTTTTTTCCTATAAATCAACCCATCCACAGATCAATCATAGCGTTTGATTTATCAACTTAAAAATTCTAAAATTTAAAAGAGCCCCCCTCAAATGGGCACCAATACTCATGAAATTCAGGATTACTTTCCGAAAAAAACTTTTCAAAGTGAAAAAAATATCCCGAGTTTTTTCCAATATTCTGGAAATCCAAAAAGATATCCACAAGTTATTCACAATTTAATGTGAATAACTTTTTCGCCCCTAAAAATGGCGAAATTCAGTGATAATTTTATCGCTTTGATGGGGCGGCTCACCCCTATAAATTCCCTGTCTTTATCCTAAATTTTGCAACTTCCGTTGGGCATTCCCTCTGCCCATAGCCCACGGATTAAATTTTCCATGCTCGCCGATTTCTTTGAAAAATGTTCTTTCAAAGTGGCCAAAAATTTCTATTTATCATAGATTGGGGCCAATTCCAGGGGCATTAAGTCTTCATGCTTTGAATATTGGCATCGATCTTTCCCCCTACTTTAGCTTATTCTCTGCCGACAAAGGAAAGTAACTATCCATTGAAATTTTCTGCTTCCAGAGAATCGGGTTTGGGATTGGAAACGAAGTAGGTCTCAATGGGAGGGAAGCCATTAAATCCCACCGAGCAATAGCTGGCGGTATAGGCACCGCTCGTCAACCAGTAAACCCGCGAGCCGATGGTGATATTCTGGGGGAGAGGATTGCGAAAAAATTCATACATAATATCCTGACTGTCACAGGTTGGCCCGGCGATGACAAAATTTTCATTGAGCGGACCGGGGCTTTCGCAGTAGAGGGGATACTTTATATTTTCGTTTAATGTTTCTATTAAACCATTAAAAATGCCCGTATCCAAATAGACCCAGCGATCCACACCAACCCGCGATTTTTGGGAAATGAGGACGACCTCCGTCGCTAAAACACCGGCCCCACCCACCAGGGAACGTCCCGGTTCCATAATAATTTCCAATGGTTTTTTTTCTGCAAATTCCTCGGGAAAATCTTCCTGCAAATAGCGGGTAATTTCCTGGGCATAGGTATCCATTTCACAGGTTTTATTAATGTATCGCGCCGGTAATCCACCGCCCATATTGATTAGCGTTAGCGGCATGCCTTCCTCCCTCATGTAATTAAAAATATAGCGCACTTTGGCAATTGTCGAGTCCCAAACCCCAATATCCCGCTGCTGAGAACCGACGTGAAAAGATACGCCGCAGGACGTTAAACCTAACTTTTGCGCCAAAAGAAGAAGATCAATGGCCAAATCGGGATGGCACCCAAATTTACGGGATAGGGGCCAATCCGCCGTGTCGGCGCCCTCCGCTGAAATGCGAATAAATATCCGCGATTTGGGTGCCGCGATGGCGATGTTGCGCAGATCGGCCTCACTGTCTGACACAAAAAGACGAATGCCTTTTTCATAGGCATATTCTATGTGCGCAACTTTCTTAACAATGTTTCCGTAGCTTATGCGCTCCGGGGAAACCCCAATGCCCAGTAGCCTGTCCATCTCGTAGGTGGATGCAACGTCGAAGCAACTTCCCAAATCGCGTAATAACTCCAAAACCGGTAAAGCGGGATTAGCCTTGACGGCGTAGTATATTGTTGTTCCCGGAAAACATTTTTTCATCTTGAGATAGTTGCGTTTTATGGTGTCCAAGTTGACCACCAAAAAGGGCGTTTCATGTTTTTCAGCCTCCCTTAGCATCGTCTGCCAATCGCCAGCCTCGTAATAATCAAGGGGATTACACCTTATTGCCATTTGCTATTATTCCTTAGAAAAAATTATTAATAATTAATAGGGGTGTTCTAATAGTAATGTTTTTTTATTTGTAAAGACTTTTATTTTCCTTGGGAAAAATTTTTTTTTAAACGGGAGTTTCTTTTTCCCGCAAAAGCCCGGCGCAAATTGCGCCGGGCTTTTGGCAAAAAGGTCAAGGAGTCTGCGACTCCTTGTGGGTGCAGGACAGCGTCCTGGGAGCACAAAAATCATAAAAAAATGAAAAAATTCTTGCCAGACACCAAGGAAATCTCACGTTCTTGAAAAGTTAGCTTTTTAATTTGGGTCCCGTTCGTCTAGTCTGGTCCAGGACACAGGATTTTCATTCCTGCAACATGGGTTCGAATCCCATACGGGACGCCAGTAGTTTTTGTTTTGTGGGAATCTTTATTTCGTTTTTTATTAAAATTTTCACAAGGATCTTGACCTTTAGGCAATATTTTCAATAATACATATCCCATGGAGTTAAGCATTCGCTATGGGATTAGTTTCCTATTATGGAGTTGTTCAATATTTTCATACGGCGAAATTGATGATGCGCTGATCGCAAAAAGGATCGCATCGGATCGTCACATCGTCAATTTTTCCGTTGACGCTCCGGGGGTACAAGTTTACTTCAAAGGCAGAATCTATGACGCACAAAGGCGGGAAGAGGAGTTTCAGGTCTCGGAATGGAAATTTCGGCGTGATGGAAAAAAACAGAGATACAATCAATTTGTTTTGGGGAAAAGTTGGTTCATTGACCTTATTTCCTACATGCTAAAGGAGGGTGTGGGACACGACCTGTATGTCGGAGGAAAGTTGGCCTATCGTCCAGTTGAAAAAGAAGAAATTAAAGGAGATGAAAATTTCATTGGGGACGATCCCGCCATTCCCAATTTAGAAGATAGGGAATCGGATTTGAATGGAAGTATCGAAAATGAAAACCAAAATTCTGAAATTTTACAAAATGTGAGGGAGCGTGGCATCGAAAGTACTTTTTTGGAAAGCGATCGAGAGAATTTTGGGCCCCCAAAATTTGAAACTAAAAATGATAACGCCGCTGCCATGGTAAATTCTGAAAACACGGATTCGGATTCGGACGAAAGTTCTGAGCATACACCTCATCCAAAATCGGAGGCTATCAAAAGCCCATCGGAAGAGGCGCAAAGTCACCCATCGATGTGGTCTAAAATTTGTAATTTTTTTAGAAAATCTCCAAGATTTTGAATTTTCTAGGGAAATTTTGGATGGGGATTGTCGCCTTTGATTTAGGCGCCAATGCTCCCGATTATCCCATGGAAAGATAATTTATTTCCCCTAAAATTTGCATGGGAGAAAATATTTTTACATTTTCAAAAATTAGACATTGACAAACCGAATAAGATTTAGAAGGTTCCAACAATCTTGCCCCTATCGTCTAGCGGTTAGGACGTCGGATTCTCATTCCGGAAACCGGGGTTCGATTCCCCGTGGGGGTGCCACTGTGTTCAGTAATCGCAACGGAAGTTTATTTAGTTTACAGATAAAAAATGGGAATGCGTGCCACATTTTCATCTATTTTTTTTCTAAGACAAAAGGCGAAATGAAGATATAGGGATTAATTGTAAAAAATTATTATGGGCAAAAACTCCGGTTGCCAGACGCGACACTACTCCCACCCACTGCCCCTCAGCCTTGGCGGTAATTTTCCCATTGTCAACTATCTTTTAAAGAATAACGCAAAGGCTGGAATAAGGTTGTTTGCAGGATTTCGCCGCTTGCTTAGGGCTTTAGCTCAACTCCACGGGGAGGTTGCACAGGATTCCATCCCATGCCCCTGCAAAGAGTTGCGAATTTCTTGACCTTTTTCAGTCAAACCCATGGAAAATTTCCCCATGATTTTTGCCTGGAGGGGAGATTTTTGTTTAAAAAAAGACTTTTGTTTGCCAAAATTGAGCGAAATTTTCGCTCAATTTTGGCGGCAGATATTTTTCTAAAGAATTTTCCTAAAGGAAATTTTGCCCATGGCTTTACCGAAGGACTCCCATTTAAAGAAAAAATTCCACTGCCCAACGCCTTTGCAATTTGCAAAGGTATTTGAGTCAAAGAAGAGACCCGGAAAATTCATTTCCTGGCGAGCAAGCTCCTAGGAGAAGCGAACAGCCCTTGGAAGGGTCTTTACGGAATAACTTGACAAAATAAAAGATCGAATCAAGGCTAAGGGGCAGTGGGTGGGAGTAAGGTCGCGCTAAAGATTTTTGGCGAAATTTGCAGCTTTTATTTGAATTAGCTGAAAAATGTAATCGGTGAAGGAAAAATGAGTACTTTGGATAAAATTTGGAGTTTTTCCGCTTTCTACTCGTATTTTTTGAGCCGATCCTTCAGTATGTCCAATTTCGTCAATCCCGTTTAGATTATTTTTCCTGGGGGGTAATTGTCCTGATGTGGAGCTCGCGCAGTTGTTTTTCGGAAGCGTAGGATGGGCTTTGGGCCATTAGATCCTGTCCTTTTTGCGTTTTCGGAAAGGCGATGACATCGCGAATGGAATCGGCGCCACAAATAATCGCAGCCAAACGATCCAAGCCAATCGCTATGCCTCCATGGGGGGGCGCCCCAAATTTAAACGCCCGTAGCATATAGCCGAAGCGATCATTGATCGTTTTTTCGTCTAATTTTAAAAGATCACGCATGACCAAAGACTGTAATTCCGCACTGTGAATGCGAATACTTCCTCCACCAATTTCAAAGCCATTGAGCACGATATCGTAGTGCTGGGCACGGACGGATTGGGGATCGGTTTTTAATTTTTCCCGGTCTTCCTCGATCGGTGCCGTAAAGGGATGGTGCGTCGAGACATAGCGCCCATGCTCTTCATCGAAGGAAATCAGCGGAAAATCGATGACCCATAGAAAATTGAATTGATCTTTTGGAATGGAGAGACGCTTTCGGCTGACCAGTAGATGGGCCACTTCCAAGCGAATACGCCCTAAAATAGTACAGGCATGCAGCCAATCCGATGCGGCAAAAAATACAATGTCGCCATCCTCCACGGAAAGTGCCGAACGGAGTTCTTCCTTTTCCCGTTCCGATAAAAATTTTAGAATCGGTGATTTCCATTCCCCTTTTTCGGACTTGATAAACGCCAATCCCTTCGCACCAAAAGTTTTTGCAATGTCCTCTAAATTTTTCAACTCTCCCTGAGTAATATCGGCGAGTTGTTTTCCATTAATCGCCTTGATTGAGCCCCCATTTTTGAGGCAGTCGCGGAATACTTTGAACTCAGAGTGCTCAAAAATCGATGAGAGATCGACCAATTCCAAGGCAAACCGTCCATCCGGTTTATCCGAACCAAAGCGATCCATAACTTCCCGAAAAGATTTGCGAATAAAGGGTGTTTCAATATCCCGATTGAGTGCCTCCTTGAAAATCGTTTTCATCATTCCCTCAATCAATTCGTAGATATCTTCCCGATCGATGAAGGACATTTCTAGGTCAATTTGTGTAAATTCTTGCTGCCGATCAGCCCGTAAATCCTCATCGCGAAAACACCTTGCCAAAGAATAATAGCGCTCGATACCCGCTACCATCAGCATCTGTTTATACTGCTGCGGCGATTGACTTAAAGCGTAGAAAGATCCTGGGTTTTGGCGGCTTGGCACGAGAAATTCTCGGGCTCCTTCCGGTGTCGTTTTAAAAAGATAGGGCAATTCCACGTCGATAAAGTCACGGCGATCCAAATAGTTGCGGACACTGTGGGCGATGCGGTGGCGAAGGCGTAGGGCGCGTAAATTTTTCGGCCGGCGCAGATCCAAATAGCGGTAGGTCAAGCGCAAATCTTCATTTACTCTATCGGCCTTGCATTCTTCCAACGGAAAAGGTATGGTCTCCGCGATGTTATGAATTTTGAGTCCGTCGGCCACGACTTCGATTTCTCCCGTTGCAATGCGGGAGATGGCGCTATCGTTGGGACGTTTTCTTACCATACCCGAAATTTCAATGACAGACTCATCCTTGAGCGTTGGGAGATCCTTCCCATAGTTTGGATTTTTAGGATCAAAAACAATTTGCGTGATGCCTTCTCTATCGCGTAAATCCACGAAAATCAATCCCCCATGGTCACGAATGGATTGAATCCATCCAATTAGACGAACTTTTTCGTCCGTATTATTTTTCGTGAGCGCATTGCAGTGGTGAGTCCTCTTCATTTTTCCTAAAAACTAAAAATTTTATCCATTTTATACAAGAAAAATTAGAGAAAAACCCTTTACTCCTTTCAAAATAAAATTTTTTGATGCATATTTTTATTTACAAG